>CAJXZP010000013.1 GCA_913062955.1 uncultured Flavobacteriales bacterium
AAATATGATTTTGTAAATAAGAGCCAAACCTTCACCGCCATTGAAGATGATTACCAATGTGAAGGGCATTTAGAGATTCCCCAAGGTACTTTTCGGATAGATTATTACGAAGGGGAGGATGTTACTCCAACGCATTCTAAAGAGTTGAAAATAAACTAACTATTGGCCTAAAGGGAAAAGTGAAAGTGCATTTTGGGTAGTAATTTTCGCTACTTCTTCTATTTTAATGCCTTGCATTTGTGCAACTTTATCCGCAATTATTGGAATGTATTGGCTTTCGTTTCGCTTACCTCTATACGGAGTAGGAGCCAAAAAGGGGGCGTCCGTTTCTAAAACTAAATGTTTTAAATCCACATGTGGAATTACTTTATCTAATCCTCCATTCTTAAAGGTAGCCACCCCTCCAATACCTAATTTGAAACCACCGTAATTGATCACACGATTGGCTTGGTCTAGATTTCCTGTAAAACAATGCAATACACCCGTTAATGAATCATCGTTATGTTGATCAAGTACCTCGAAAATTTCATCAAAACTATCACGAGCGTGAATAGCAATGGGTAAACCATGAGTTTTTGCCAACTCGATTTGAAAAGCAAAAGCATCTTGTTGTTGCTTTAAAAAAGTCTGGTCCCAATACAAGTCAATCCCAATTTCTCCGATAGCGATGTACTTATTCGTTTCCGCTTCTTTTTTAATAATAGCGAGTTCTTCTTCAAAATTTTCTTTCACATCACTCGGATGCAAACCAATCATTGGGTAACAATTATCAGGATATTTGGCCACCAATTGTTTCATCGACTCGATGGTATGGCTATCAATATTAGGTAAGTACATTTTATGAACACCATTTTCAATGGCGTTAGAAATAACTTGATCAATATCCGCTTCAAATTTGTCTAAATACAAATGGGCGTGGGTGTCGATAAATTGCATGAAATTACTTTTTGTGATAATCCTCGTTGGTGGCACCAACAAACTCTAAAATCTCTTCTGTTCCCGTTTTCTTTGTCGATGAAGTGTAAAACCGTGGAGGTAACTCTTCCCACGACTCCAACATGATTTCTTCGTAACGCTTCATGTTCTTTAGTAGGGTATGACTGTTTAATTTATCGGTCTTAGTGAAAACCATTACAAATGGAATGGCCTTTTCCCCCATCCATTGCATAAATTCTACATCCACCTTTTGGGGTTCTAATCGAGAGTCTAATAATACAAAAGTGCAAATCAGATTTTCACGTTTTACTAAATAGTCACGTAAAAAAATCTGAAACTCCGCACGCATAGTTTTCGAAACCGATGCATATCCATAACCGGGTAAATCAACCAAATACCAATCGTTATTGATTTTGAAGTGATTGATTAGCTGGGTCTTCCCTGGTTTTCCTGAGGTTTTGGCTAAACTCTTTCGGTTTGTTAAGGCGTTGATTAACGATGATTTACCTACGTTCGATCGGCCAATAAAAGCGTACTCTGGCATGTTGGGCTCCGGACATTTAGTATAGTCCGTATTGCTCATCACAAATTTGGCATCTTTTACTTTCATTACTCTTAATATTTGTGTGGTTTGAATCTTCAGGCCTTGATGTCCTGATTTCTAAATTCCGACTCTTTGCTTATTCTTATTTCAATGTCTTACTCAACCACGCTTGGTAGATGCTGTTAAACTCCTCGGGTTTCTCCATCATTGGAGCGTGTCCACATTGGTCCATCCAGAAAAGTTCGGAATTTGGCATTAACTTATTGAATTCTTCCCCTACTTCTGGGGGAGTGATTTTGTCTTGTTTTCCCCAAATTAAACAGGTAGGCATTTCCATATTGGGTAAATCCTCCGCCATGTTATGTCGAATAGCCGATTTAGCTAACGATAATATCTTTAGGGTTTTCATTCGGTTGTTTACAATCGAAAAACATTCGTCTACCAATTCATCGGTGGCCGTTTTTGGATCGTAAAAAGTGTATTGTACACGTTCACGCACATAATCAATGTTCCCTTTACGAGGGTAGGATTGTCCCATCGAGCTTTCATATAGTCCAGAACTACCCGTTAATGTAAGGGAATCTACCTTTTCAGGATATTTAGATGCATATACCAATGCTACATGGCCTCCTAAGGAGTTTCCAAGTAAGTTTACTTTGTCAAAACCTTTGTAATCAATGAAGTCATGAACGTGGTTCATCAAGTTTTTTACATTGGTATTCAATACGGGAAGAGTGTATAATGGCATGATAGGAATGACCACACGGTAAGAGGATTGAAAATGATCCAACATATCTTTAAAGTTGCTTAGGGCCCCAAAAAGTCCATGTAAAACGACTACAACGGGGCCTTCTCCTACTTCAACGTACTCAAAACCACCGTCTTTCTTTAAAATTTCTTCCATAAAACAATCGTGCAATTAACGTAACAAATCTAACACTTTATACGCTAATTCGCTCCCATTTTTTCGGGTCTATTCACAAACAGTTGTTAGGAATAATGCGCCATTCAGGGTGAATTTAAAGCCTTCAATTGGCTTCTTTGTTTTTCGGGCTTAACCTATTCTGAAACAGTGCTCCAAGGGTCTTATACGGATTGAAATCGACAAAGTTTTCAACAATGTGGTAAGAAGTGGTAAAATGTGGTAAAAATTTGGATATTTTTACCACTTAAATTGAAAGAGTACTGATGTCAAGCTTATTAGGTGAGTATCAATGTAAAGTGGATGCCAAAGGGCGGTTTATGCTGCCTTCTGGGTTGAAGCGTCAGCTGGATCCTGCCGCCAAAGATCAATTTGTGATCAATCGGGGGTTCGAAGGCTGTTTGGTATTGTACCCTATGAATGAGTGGGATGTTGAGACTAAAAAATTTGAAAAACTAAATCTGTTCGTTACCAAAAACAGAAAATTCTATCGCCAGTTTCATAATGGAGCTACACAATTAGGATTAGATGGTACGGGACGGGTTTTGTTACCAAAGCCATTAATGCTTGGAGTAGGGATCACAAAGGAAATTGTCCTTTTTGCTTACGCTAACAGAATTGAGGTTTGGGATAAGGTAAAATATGATCAAGTAATGAATGATGATCTCGATGATTTTGCGCAGTTAGCGGAAGACGTGATGGGAGAACTAGATACTACGGAAGAATGATGTATCACAGACCAGTATTATTAGAAGAATCTATTGAGGGGCTTGATTTACAGCCCAACGGTGATTTCGTTGATGTCACTTTTGGGGGTGGGGGTCATTCCAAAAGAATTTTAGAATTGTTAGAAGGAGGGCGTTTGTTTGGTTTTGATCAAGACGCGGATGCGGCTGAAAACATTTTGACCGATGAGCGATTTACGCTGATTCGTCAAAATTTCCGATACATCTCCAATTTTCTAAAAATGCATGGGGTCCGAGAAGTTGACGGAGTCTTAGCAGATTTAGGGGTCTCATCGCATCAATTTGATGTGGTAGAACGAGGGTTCTCTTTTAGAGGAGATGCCGATTTGGATATGCGAATGAATCAAACCGCTGAACTGGATGCGAAGAAGGTCTTAAACACCTATGAAGAAGCAGATTTAGCACGTGTTTTCTGGGAGTATGGTGAGTTGAAAAATTCAAGACGTATTGCCTCAGAGATTGTACGTGCTAGAATGGTGAGTCCATTGGAGCGCATTAATGATTTGTTGGCTGTGGCGGATGCGGCTAAGGTGGGTAAGATTGGGAAGAATTACATGGCGCAAGTTTTTCAAGCGCTTCGAATTGAAGTGAACGATGAAATGGGTGCGCTGAAAGAAATGCTTTTGGCAACTCTAAAAGTGCTTAAGCCAGGAGGGCGATTGTCGGTAATTACGTATCACTCTTTGGAAGATCGCTTGGTTAAAAATTTCTTACGTACTGGAAACTTTTCTGGGAAACAGGAAAAGGATTTTTTCGGAAATCTACAAAGACCATTTGAGCCAGTAAATAGAAAAGTAATCATCCCTACGGATAAAGAAATAGAAGAGAATCAAAGAGCGCGAAGTGCAAAACTGAGAGTGGCGATTAAAAAGTAATGGAACAGGATATTGAAAATAGCAAAATAAATACCACAAAAGTAGCGGGTGTAGGTCGTGCTTTTATAGGGGTGATGCGTGGCGATATTTTTGGGAGTGAGGAGCTCATTCGGCATTTGCCATATCTGAGTTTCTTGGTGTTTCTGGGTCTTATATATATAGGGGTCGGTTTTTCTGCGGAGGATTCGGTTCGACAAATTAATAAAGATAAATCGGAATTGAAGGAAATGCGTTCGGAATACATCACTATCAAATCGGATTTGATGTATGCGACCAAGCAATCCGAATTGATAAAAATTTTACATGAAAAAGGGCTGACTCTTGAAGAGTCATTTCAGCCACCAAAGAAAATTGAAATTACAAAAGACGAATTAGAAGATTATCAAGCAGAAGCATTAAGTGGAGAGTAATAAAGTCATAATACGAAGAAGTTTCTTCATGTACGTACTAGTAGCGCTAGGTATGTTGGCTGTGCTTGTTCGTGTATTTCAGATTCAAGTGATTGAAGGGGATGAATGGCGAAAAAAATCGGAAAACCTAACTATTGATTACCGAACTATTGACGCTGTACGTGGAAATATTTATGCCTTGGATGGAAGTTTATTGGCGACTTCGGTTCCGAAGTATGAAGTCCGTTTTGATCCCAATGCAGATGCGGTAACCAATGATTTTTTCAATAGTAATATTGATAGTCTTGCTTGGTGTTTGGCTGATTTATTTAAAGATCGCTCGCCAGCTTCGTATAAATCGGAGTTAATTAATGCACGAAATAAGAAAAAGCGTTATTACTTAATTCGAAGAAATGTAAAGTTCACCCAGTTGAAAGCCATGCGAGAATTTCCCATTTTTAGAAGGGGAAAGTATAAGGGAGGGTTTATTACGGTGCAACAAAATAAGCGTCAGCGTCCGTTTCGGGTTTTGGCTTCTCGAACCATTGGGTATGATAGAGAGAATGGTGCGCGTGTTGGATTGGAAGCTGCTTATAGAAAACAATTGGCAGGAATTAGTGGTAAACGGTTGGAGAAGAAAATTGCAGGAGGTACCTGGATGCCTCTGAGTGATTCGGATGATATTGAGCCGCAGGACGGATATGACCTGGTGACTACCATTGATATTAATATTCAAGATGTGGCTGAAGCGGCATTGATGCGTCAATTAGTGGAGCAACAGGCAGAATATGGGTGTGTGGTTTTGATGGAAGTAGGTACGGGTGAAATTAGAGCAATCGCCAATTTGTCCAAAGGGGCGGATGGTTCTTACAAAGAGCGCTATAATTATGCTATTGGAGCTGCTACCGAGCCTGGGTCTACCATAAAACTGGCTTCTTGGATGGCTTTATTGGAAGATGGGTACGTGGATCTGGATGATAAAATTCAAACCGGAAACGGAAAGCATGTATTTTATAAAACGACCATGTATGACTCTCATGAAGGTGGGTTTGGTGAAATAACGGTTAAAGAAGCGTTTGCGAAATCGTCCAATATTGCGGTGGCAACTACGGTTGATAAATACTACAAATCAGAACCTCAAAAATTTATTAATCATCTGTACGGGATGCGTTTAAATAAAAAATTGGGCGTTGAAATCACAGGGGAGGGTATGCCCTACATAAAATCGAGTAACGATAGTACGTGGTCGGGTCTGTCATTGCCTTGGATTTCGCATGGGTATGAATTGCAGTTGACGCCTTTACAGCTATTAACTTTTTATAATGCGGTGGCTAATGATGGGCGCATGATGAAGCCCATGTTTGCGAAATCGATTACCAATTATGGCGATGTGATGGAAGAGTTTGAGCCGGTGGTTTTAAAAGAATCTATCGCCAGTAAAGAGACGATTAAAAAAGCGCGCATTATGCTAGAGGCGGTAGTTACAGAAGGAACGGCTAAAAATCTTAAAAACGCTTCCTTTTCTATTGCTGGCAAAACAGGGACCGCACAAATTTCAAAAGGTTCAACGGGTTATAAGGTGAAATCTTATCAGGCTTCTTTTTGTGGATACTTCCCAGCAGATAAGCCTTTGTACTCCTGTATAGTAGTGGTGAATGCACCGAGTAAAAATGTGTACTACGGAAACTTAGTTGCAGGTCCCATTTTTAAAGAAATTGCCAATAAAGTGTATTCTACAAGTATAGGTGCGCATGAGGAATTAGTGGTGACAAAAAGTACGTCATCACGTCCTCGAATTCCAATTTCAAAAAATGGAGATTACGATGATTTAGCCAGTGTTTATACAAAGCTGAAGGTGCCTTTTACCGTGCGTGAAAATGCACAATGGGTAGCAGTAAGTACCGGAACGGATTCTGTAGCGGTTCGGCCAAAAAGATATGTAGAAAATCTAGTGCCTAATGTAGTGGGTATGGATGTGGAAGATGCAATCTATCTATTAGAAAATAAAGGGGTTAAAGTGGAAATAGAGGGAAGAGGCGTTGTGATTGGTCAATCCGTTAATCCGGGTATTTTAATTCAAGGCAGAGGTTTCAAAATAAAATTAAGTCTATCGTGAAATTGCTAAAAGACATATTATACCGTTCGCGGATTAAGGAAGTGATTGGCACTACCAATTTAGCGGTCGAAAAGATTTGCTTTGATTCTCGTGAAGTAGCAAAATTCTCTGTTTTTGTAGCAGTAGATGGGGCTACCGTTAATGGACATCATTACATCGAAAAGGCAATTGAGTTAGGTGCGATAGCCGTTGTTTGTGAAGCGTTTCCAAAAGAATTACAGGAGCATATTACCTATGTTAAAGTAAGTAGTAGTGCCGAGTCTTTAGGGCATCTTGCCGCAAATTTCTACGATAACCCATCGGCTAAATTGAAGGTGGTTGGGGTTACTGGAACCAACGGGAAAACGAGCATTGTAACCATGTTGTTTGAGTTGTTTACCAAGTTGGGTTACAACTGTGGGATGCTTTCTACGGTAGTGAATCAAATTGGGGATAGAAAAATACAATCTACACATACCACCAGTGATGCAGTAAGGGTAAACTCATTGATTGCCGAAATGGTTGAAGATGGCTGCGACTTCTGTTTTATGGAGGTGAGTTCGCATGCATTAGAGCAACATAGAATTGATGGGGTGGAATTTAGTCAAGCGGTTTTTACCAATATTACACACGACCATTTAGATTACCACGGAACATTCGCTAAGTATATCGGAGCAAAACGAAAATTATTTACTTCCTTATCACATAACGCAGTGGCGATCTTTAATAAAGATGATCGTCATTGGCCGGACATGGCCAAGGATGTGGAGGCTGAGATTAAAGGGTATTCCTTGAAATCCATGGCCGACTTTAAAGGAAAGATAATTGCAAACCAATTTGAAGGATTGCAACTTCAGTTTAACGGGCATGAAGTATGGTCGCAGTTAATTGGAGCGTTTAATGCCTCTAATTTACTAGCTATATATGGTGTCGCTATTTCTGCAGGCGAAGATGAGTTAGAGGTATTGACGCAACTGTCTACTTTAAGGCCAGCTCCTGGGAGGTTTCAGCAAGTGAAATCGAAAAAAGGAATTATTGGAATAGTGGATTATGCACATACTCCGGATGCATTAAGTAATGTATTAGATACCATTTCAAAAATTAGAACAGGTAGCGAAAAGGTAATTACAGTTGTTGGATGTGGAGGCGATCGGGATCGTACCAAACGTCCAAAAATGGCGCAGATCGCAACTAAATTAAGCGATCAAACCATAATGACCTCCGATAATCCACGTACGGAAGATCCCCAAGCGATCTTAGATGAAATGGTAGGGGGACTGGATTCAAATCTGTTAGAAAAGACATTAACCATCTTGGATCGTGAGCAAGCCATTAAAACGGCAGCTGCTTTAGCGAATCCAGGAGATATCATCCTGATAGCCGGTAAAGGACACGAAACATATCAAGATATACAAGGTGTAAAACATCATTTCGATGATGTGGAAATATTAAATAATCTCATAAACCCAAGTGAATAATGTTATACTATTTATTTGAATATTTAAATGAATCGGGAATGCCAGGAGCTGGATTGTTCCAGTACATTTCCTTTAGAGCGGCTATGGCTATCATGGTCTCGTTGCTAATTTCTATGGTTTTTGGTGGGCGAATTATCGAAATGATTCGTGCCAAACAAGTGGGTGAATCCGTTCGTGATTTAGGCTTGGAAGGACAAATGCAAAAAGCGGGAACTCCTACTATGGGAGGTTTAATCATCTTGGCTTCTATTCTGATCCCTACTTTGCTTTTCGCTAAGTTAGATAACATCTATGTGTTGTTGCTTTTGGGATCTACCATTTGGTTAGGTGCCATTGGGTTTGTTGATGATTATATTAAAGTATTTAAGAAAAACAAAGAAGGTCTAAGTGGGAAGTTCAAAGTAGTTGGGCAAATTGGAATTGGAATTATTGTCGGCTCTGTGCTGTATTTCAACGAAGATGTTACCGTGAGAACCAAGGTAGCAAACGGTGCTACTAATGTAGCTCAAGTCGAAGCAGGTAACTTGGTTAAGGATGATCAGGGAACTTCATTTGTTTGGGAAGAAGCACAATCTACAAAAACAACCATCCCTTTTGTAAAGAATAATGAGTTTGATTACAAATGGTTCTTGTCTTGGATAAGTAAAGATCTGTTACCATACACGTGGTTAATTTATATTCCAATTGTGATTTTGGTGATTACTGCTATGTCAAATGGAGCGAATATGACCGATGGGATAGATGGACTGGCGGCCGGAACTTCGGCCATTATTGGGGTCGCAATAGCCGTATTCGCTTTTGTATCGGGGAATCAGTTTTTTGCCGATTATCTCAATGTAATGTATATCCCAGATAGTGGAGAGATTGTGATTTTCTCGGCTGCATTTGTGGGAGCCTCCGTTGGTTTCTTATGGTATAACTCATATCCCGCTCAAGTGTTTATGGGTGATACAGGGTCATTGGCGCTTGGGGGAATCATTGCTGTGATGTCGTTATCCATTCGAAAGGAATTGATTTTACCCTTACTAGCCGGTGTATTCTTAGCGGAAAACTTATCGGTCATGTTGCAGGTGGGGTATTTCAAATACACGAAAAAGAAATTTGGTGAAGGTAAAAGGATCTTCTTAATGGCGCCCTTGCATCATCACTTTCAGAAAAAAGGAATTCACGAATCTAAGATTGTTTCTCGTTTTTGGATTGTCGGTATTATGCTGATGGTGTTAAGTATTGTTACACTAAAAATTAGATAAGAATCGTGCGTGAAATGGTCATATTAGGTGGCGGAGAAAGTGGGACTGGAGCAGCTCTGCTCGCTCAGTCAAAAGGATTTAAGGTCTTCGTATCAGACCTGGGTAAAATAAATGAAGAGTACGAGAAAGTTCTTTTAAATGCACAGATTCCGTTTGAACAAAACGGTCATACTAATGAGCGAATATTAAAAGCGAAAGAGGTCGTGAAAAGTCCTGGGATTCCAGATACCGTGCCGCTGATTAAGCAGCTCGATGAAATGGGAATCTCCGTGATTGATGAAATTGAGTTTGCCGCTAGGTATACGCAAGGTAAAATCATTGGGATTACTGGGAGTAATGGAAAAACGACCACTGCATTACTTACGTACCAAACCTTAAAAAAGGGTGGTTTAAACGTGGGGCTAGCGGGTAATATCGGCCATAGTATGGCGGCTCAATTGGTAACGGGTGATCCAGATTATTGGGTGCTGGAATTAAGCAGCTTCCAATTAGATAGAATGTATAAAACGGCCATTCATATTGCGGTAATTAACAATATCACTCCCGATCATTTAGATCGCTATAATTATGAATTTGAGCACTATGTGAAGTCGAAACTACGAATCATACAGAATCAAACCGAAAAAGATCACTTGGTATACTTCGCAGATGATGAGGTGATCACGAACGAACTAAAACAACTAAACGCTCCAGCACAGAAACATGGGTTTTCGCTAAAGAATCCCCAAGAATCCGGTGGCTGGTTAGAAAACGAAGAAATTAATATTAACATAAAGGGTAATTTAAAAATGAGCATTCAAAAATTAGCGCTTCAGGGCAAGCACAACCTAAACAATTCTATGGCAGCGTCCATTATTTCGCAAGTACTCGACATCCGTAAGGATGTAATACGTGAGAGTATGTCAGATTTTCAAAACGTGGAACATCGTTTAGAAAACTTTATGACCATTTCTCATGTGGATTATATTAATGATTCAAAAGCAACCAATGTGAACTCTACTTGGTATGCGCTGGAATCTATGAGCCAACCAACCGCTTGGATTGTTGGGGGTGTAGATAAAGGAAACGATTACGACCAATTGGTTGAATTGGTAAAAGAGAAAGTGAAATTCATTATCGCTTTAGGTGCGAATGTAGAAAATATTCATGCTGCATTTGGTAATCTCGTTGAGGTGTATGATGCATCCAATATGGGGGAAGCGGTAGGTTTAGCTTATCAAAACACAACCAAAGGGGATGCTGTTTTACTGTCTCCTTGTTGTGCGAGTTTCGATATGTTCGATAATTATGAGGACAGAGGAAATGCTTTTAAAAATATGGTGAGAAGCCTGTAGTAAAAAGAATACTTTATAGTGGTAGATAAGTTGTTTAAATATCTTGGTGGAGATCGCTCCATTTGGGTGGTAGTAATGTTTCAAGCGTTACTGTCATTGCTATTGGTGTATAGCTCTATTGTTACCTTAGCGTACAAATACCAAGGTGGAAATACCTTTTATTATGTAATTAAACATGGCGGATTTGTATTGTCAGGTTTTGTTATTATCTACCTCGTTCATCGAGTCAATTACCGTTATTTCTCCCGGATCGCTCAGTTTTTGGTGTGGTTTGTTATTCCGTTGCTTTTGCTCACTTTGGTAACTGGAAATGACATTAATAACGCTAAACGTTGGTTAACGATTCCTATCATTAATCAGAGTTTTCAAACATCCGATTTGGCCAAAATTGCGCTGATCATGTATATCGCCCGTTTCTTGGCTATAAAGAAGGATGCTTTGAATGATTATGGTGGCACCTTCATTCCTGTAATGGGCGTGATATTACTGGTAGTCGGATTAATTCTGCCTGCAAACCTATCCACAGCCTTAGTACTTTTTATGTTAAGTATGATGCTCTTATTTATGGCTGGGGTTAGCATTCGAAATTTGTTGAGTGTAATACCTGTAGGTTTAGCAGCGTTGGTTTTAGTGATTGCCGTTTATAAAGTTAGTCCAGATACCTTCCCTCGTTTTAAAACGTGGGAGGCACGGATCGAACGTTTTGGTTCAGATGAACCAAATCCAAATGGAAATTATCAAGCGGATCAAGCTAAAATTGCCATCGCCACCGGTGGGTTATTTGGGAAAGGTCCAGGGAATAGTACCCAAAGGAATTTTTTACCTTCCTCTTTTTCCGATTTCATTTACGCGATTGTAATTGAAGAGTACGGAATGATTGGAGGTATAGGGATGGTATTCTTGTATATGATATTACTCTACCGATCCTTGAAAATTGTACAAAAAGCCAAAGGCAGCTTTGCCGCTAATTTGGTGTTAGGTTTAAGCTTTGGATTAGTCATTCAAGGTTTAATTAATATGATGGTGAATGTGAATCTCCTACCGGTAACAGGACAAACGCTGCCTTTAGTAAGTATGGGTGGAACATCCATGTGGTTCACCTCTATTGCACTTGGAATTATTTTAAGTGTAAGTAGAACCATCGAAGAACAAGAAAAAGAAGTAAAAGATGTAGTGGAACCAAAACATGGGAGGAAATTTGAAAAAGCTTAAGGTTTTGGTAAGCGGAGGTGGTACTGGGGGGCATATATTCCCGGCTATTGCCATTGCAAATGCCATTAAGGAACAACGTCCAGATACCGAGTTTTTGTTCGTAGGGGCAAAAGGGAAAATGGAAATGGAAAAAGTTCCAGCCGCTGGATTTGATATTGAAGGTTTATGGATTAGTGGGTTTAGCCGTAGTTTATCCCTAAGTAACTTGATGTTTCCTTTCAAGTTGATTTCAAGTATGCTCAAAGCGGGTAAAATCGTTCGGGAATTTCAACCCGATGTAGCCATTGGTACCGGTGGTTTTGCCAGTGGTCCTACTTTAAGAGTGGCGTCTCAAAAAGGAATTCCGTGTTTGATTCAGGAACAAAACTCCTTTCCGGGAGTGACCAATCGAATTCTATCTAAAAAAGCCAAAAGTATTTGTGTGGCTTACGATGGGATGGAAAAATATTTTGGGGAGGAGAAAACTATTTTAACAGGGAATCCAGTACGTAAGGAAGTCGTACAGATTGCCGGAAAGCGCCAGGAAGCCTTAGCCTTTTTTAATTTGGATGCTACTAAAAAAACGCTGCTCATTGTGGGCGGTAGTTTAGGTGCGCAATCTGTGAATAACGCAATTTTAGGAAGCCTGGAAGCCTTGTTAGATTTAGGGATTCAAATTGTTTGGCAAACCGGAAAAACGAGTTTCAAGGAAATAAAGGAAGCGACTCAGTCGTTTCAAGATAAAGGGGTACATGTAAAAGAATTTATTTATAAAATGGACCTGGGGTATGCCGCAGCCGATATCGTGATTTCCAGATCGGGTGCTATTGCAGTGTCAGAATTGGAATTGGTGGCCAAGCCTACTATTTTGGTTCCGTATCCATTTGCAGCCGAAGATCACCAAACCAAAAATGCCATGTCTTTAGTAGATAAAGGAGCGGCCATTTTGGTGAGAGATGAAAACGTAAATACCGGCCTTTTAAAAGCCATGGTACAATTAACGAACCAGCCAGAATTGGTGCATTCGTTGACTAAAAATATATCAAAAATGGGAATGCCCGATGCGGCAAACCAAATTGCAAACCACGTATTGAGTTTGGTAAAATGATACAACTAGAAAACATATCAACCGTGTATTTCCTGGGAATAGGTGGGATTGGAATGAGTGCTTTGGCGCGTTATTTCAAACTACACGGATGCGCAGTTTCTGGTTACGATAAAACAAAAACACCCTTGACGGCTACTTTGGAAGAAGAAGGTATTGTTATTCATTATTCACCAAATTCGGAATTGATTCCGAACAATGCAGATCTGGTGGTGTATACGCCTGCGGTATCGGCTACTAATCCGGAATGGGAAACCATTCAGTCCATGGGCGTTTCTACCATGAAACGAGCGCAGGTATTGGGGTTAATTAGTAACTCTGGTTTATGTTTGGCTATTGCAGGTACGCATGGTAAAACGACAACGAGTGCCATTTTAGCGCATATTTTCAAATGCCATTTTGGAGAGGTAAGTGCATTTGTTGGCGGGATTTTAAGTAATTATCAAACCAATTTTCTTTACGGAAAAATCAATGATTATTTCGTGGTGGAAGCCGATGAATTTGATCGTTCATTCTTACATCTAGAACCTACGTTTGCCGTGATTAATTCGGTAGATGCCGATCATCTAGATATTTATGGCGCAGCCGATGCGTTGGTTTCTAGTTTTAAAGATTTTTCCCAACAAATTAAGCCGGGAGGAGCATTAATTAAAAATGCAGCTATCCTTACCGACTTTCAAGTGGAAGGGGTCACAGAATATACGTTTGGAGTGGAGATTCCTGCCCATTTTCGTGCCGAGAATGTGGGGATTAAAAACGGTAGATATTATTATGATTTCTATCATCCAAAGGGAAATTGTGCCCGAGTTTCTTTAGGATTACCGGGGAGACATAATATCGAAAATGCATTAGCCGCTTCCGCCATTGCTATTTTATGTGGAATTCCGGATACCGAAATAGCTAAGGCTATTGCATCGTTTAAGGGAGTGAAAAGAAGATTTGAAGTCACTCGTAATGCTGCTGGAATTATTTATGTAGATGATTACGCACATCATCCAACCGAGATTTCTCGTGTATTAGAATCGGCTAAAGAAATGTATGCAGGAAAAGAGTTGACCGTTATTTTTCAACCGCACTTGTTTTCGAGAACTCGCGATTTTGAAGATGATTTTGCCAAGGCATTATCCGGTTTCGATCGGGTGTTACTTTTGGATATTTATCCCGCTAGAGAATTGCCTATAGAAGGAGTCAGCTCGGAACGATTAGGATCAAAGATTGCAAATTCCAATACAGCTGTTTTGGCTAAGGAAGACGTAGTAGATTATTTAAAAGAAAACGAATTTGAGGTGCTGTTTACCCTCGGAGCAGGCGATATAGATACCTTGGTGGCACCTATTAAAGAATTAATGACGGCATGAAAAAGTTTAAAAACATAGCGATTGTTACGTTTTCCGTCATGATGTTGTTGGCATTATTAGGCTTGGCCGAATCCAGTAAACATGACTTGAAGTTGAATGATTTGAAAGTGTCTATTGATGTGAGTGCCGGTAACTATTTTGTGGATGAAGTAGATATTGAAAGCCAAGTATTCGCCAAAGGGTACCAAAAAGGGAAAGAACCCATATTGAATGTGGATTTACGCCAATTGGAAACACAATTTGATAATATGCCATCGGTAAAAAAGGCCGAAGTGTATTGTAGCTTAAATGGGATGTTACATGTGGACATTAAACAACGGACACCTATTGCTAGGATTTTTACGCGTACCAGTAGTTTCTATTTGGATAAAGCGGGTTACGTTATGCCATTGTCCGATAAGTATACCGCTAAAGTTCCCGTGGTGAATGGTGCTTTGAATATTGATTACTCGGTAATTGCCGGTTTAAATTTTGCCGAACCTAACGAATTAATGAAAATAAATTTCGAGTCTCGTAAATTACACGAAGCGTATTTATTAGCTAAGAAATTTAAAGAAGTGCCATTTTGGGATGCGCAGTTCAAACAAATATATTTTAAAGAAAACGGAGACATAGAGCTCATACCAGCCGTTGGAAATCACGTTGTCATTATTGATGGCGCAGAACATATAGATGAATCGTTAACTAAGTTAATGATTCTGTATAAGGAAGGTTTGAGTAAAACCGGCTGGAATAATTATAAGGTTATAAACCTCAAGTATAAAGATCAAATTGTGTGTATAAAACGATAACTATGGAACAGACAAGACATAAAGAAATCGTAGCAGGGCTAGATATTGGAACCACTAAAATTGTAGCCATTATTGGAACTATTAACGAACATGGTAAACTCGATATTTTGGGTATGGCCAGAACAGAATCATTAGGTGTAAGTAGAGGGGTAGTTACCCATATTACCCAAACCATTGAAGCTATTCAAAAAGTAATGAAAGAGGCGGAAGAAATCTCGGGTTACGAAATAGGGAAGGTAAACGTAGGAATTGCAGGGCAACATATTAGAAGTATTCAGCATAGTGGTAGCAGAATGCGTGAAAATATTGAGACCGAAATTACACAAACGGATATTAATCAGCTCATCAAAGAGATGTATAAGTTGGTGATGCTTCCAGGGGAGAAAGTTATTGATGTTTTACCGCAAGATTTTACCGTTGATAACGAAAAAGGGATCCATGATCCTATTGGAATGGCTGGGGTGCGTTTGGAAGCTAACTTCCATATTATTACCGGAAATATTGCCGCAGCCAAAAACATTGTGAAATGTGTTGTAGGTTCCAATATGGAAGTAGATAACTTGATCTTAGAACCTTTGGCTTCTGCCGATGCGGTATTGAGTAAAGAAGAAAAAGAAGCTGGTGTGGTATTGGTGGATATAGGTGGGGGTACAACGGATGTCGCCATCTTTAAAGAAGGTATTATTCGTCATACCGCTGTAATTCCATTTGGAGGTAATATTATTACCGAAGATATTAAACATGGTTGCTCTATTATTAAGAGTCAAGCAGAACAATTGAAAGTTAAATTTGGAAGCGCCTTGTCTGAAACTGCGTCCCATAACGAAATTGTTTCTATTCCCGGTTTAAGAGGTCGTGAGCCGAAAGAAATTTCATTGGTGAATTTGGCGAATATTATTCAGTCAAGAGCCGAAGAAATTATCGAACAAGTCTATTATGAAATCAGAAACTCAGGATTAGAAAAACAATTAATTGCAGGTATCGTTGTAACTGGTGGTGGTTCGCAGTTACGTAACATAACGCAATTGTTTGAATTCCTTACCGGTATGGATACACGTATTGGATATCCTACCGAGCATTTGGCTAACGGGGTAGAAGATATCACTAGTCCAATGTATTCTACGGGTGTGGGGCTAATATTAAAAGGATTTGAGCGTTTACAAACCAATACAGATGAACCTTCATCGGCTGTTAAACAGGCTTCTGATGAGGGATTACCCGCTAAGAAATCAGGAATGAATAATTTCTTAGACATGATCAAAAAGACTTCGGATACGTTTTTTAGTGATTTAACAGACTGATCTTAATAAACTGGGTAAGAAATTTCGAAAATGCGTTTGATTTTGAACGATTTTTGTTAACGAAAGTACCCATACTTTGAATAACATTATAATATAGAACATTATGGAATTTAACTTGCCAAAAGGAAAGCCGTCAATTATTAAGGTAATTGGAGTTGGTGGTGGTGGTAGCAATGCTGTCAACCACATGTTCTCTCAAGGAATTAAAGGTGTAGATTTTTTAATCTGTAATACCGATCAGCAAGCTTTAGATATCAGTCCTGTTGGAGAAAAACTTCAATTAGGAGGAACACTTACCGAAGGGATGGGTGCCGGTTCTATACCTGATGTAGGTAGAAATGCCGCGATTGAATCCGCTGATGACATTGCGAAAATTTTCGATCCAGAAACACGTATGGTTTTCATTACGGCTGGAATGGGTGGGGGTACCGGAACAGGTGCTGCGCCAATCATTGCACAAACAGCACGTGATATGGGCATTTTAACCGTGGGTATTGTGACGTTACCTTTCTTGTTTGAAGGAAGAAAAAGAAAGCAACAAGCCGAATTAGGAATTGAAGAATTAAGAGGTGCCGTAGATACATTGTTGATTATCAATAATGATAAATTACGACAAATGTACGGGAACCTTAAAATGAGTGAGGTTTTTGAACAGGCGGATAACGTATTGACCATTGCTGCCAAAGGAATTGCAGAAATCATTACTCGTACCGGACATATCAATGTGGATTTTCAAGATGTTTCTACCGTCATGCGGGCTAGTGGAGTTGCTGTGATGGGTGCCGCTGTTGCCTCCGGTGAAAATAGAGTTATTGCAGCTGTTGAAAATGCCTTGTCTTCTCCCTTATTAAACGACAACGAAATTAAAGGAGCCCGTTTTATCCTATTAAACATGGAGTTTGGTAGTGAGGAAATTACCATGGATGAAATTGCCGATATTACCGATTACATTCAAGAAGAAGCAGGTTCTACCGCAGATATTATCTGGGGGTACGGGCAAAACGAAGAAATGACGGATGGTTTATCTGTCACTCTTATCGCTACTGGATTTGAATTAGCCAAAGAAAGTGGTAGCAGTCAATCCATGAAAACCACTTCGGGTAAAACAGTCCATTCTTTAGAAGATGCGCAACCACAAGTGTTGACCAGTCCAATGCCTAAAAGTGAACCGGTTAAAAATATAGAACCGAATTCGGGGTTAGCCGATCCTTTTATCAAGGGAGAGGAAGCTCAGGGTAAGATTGAATTTAAATTGGAGATGCCTGGCGAAGAAAAGCCAATGCCAAAACAAGCACCATTAGAACCTTTTATTCGTCCGGTAAATCAAACTCCGGTAACGCCAGCTATTCCAACGCCTCCACCAGCACCAAAAATGGAAGAGCAAAAGTCGTTTGTTCCTAGACCAATGGTACAGGCCCCAACACCTCCTCCTATGGTTCCGGTAAATCATCCGATACCAGCTCCTGCAGCCGAACCAGTAATTACACATAGTTTAGATGAAGAAGTGCCAAAAGCCGAAATTCAAACTACTACGGATGATCAACAGTCGCGAGTAAAAAATAGGATGGGGCGACTAAAAGAATTGAGTCGTAGATTAAGAACAGCTTCTGGATTAAGTGAGTTGGAAGATGTTCCAGCCTACCAACGTAGAGCGGTTTCATTAGAAGATGTACCCCATTCTTCCGAATCTCAAGTATCTCGTTATTCGCTAGATGGTTCGGATGGAGATAAAAATACCGGGATCAATTCCAGTAATTCATTTCTACACGATAACGTAGATTAAAAAAAAAGTTTCTATTAAGACTAAAAAGCCCCGAGTCACCTAAGTGCTCGGGGTTTTTGGTGTATATATGTTTTTACAAAACGGGTAAAACTAGCTAGTATTAATAAAAAAACGAGAAACTAATGTTGCTGTTTTGTGAATTAAAGGAAATAGTTGTTTCTTTATGGTGTTTTAAAAGATACACTATGTTTAGAATGAAATCCTTAATTTACAACGCTTGCGTTTGGATGTCAATGACCCTAGTCGTGTTGAATGCCACATCCCAAGAAATCGAAGTCCCTTTTTTAAGCAATGATGCCGTAAGTACTGCGCATTTCTATTACCCCAATCAAGGGCAGATAGCCGATGATGGCGGACAGCTTCATCCGGAGATTTTGTTTCATACCGAAATGACGAACCCAGCATATTTCTTCCAAGACAATAAACTGAGTTTTGTCACCCTAAAATTAGATTCCATTGAACCGGATACCAACTTTAGAATTGATATGGAGTTTTATCACTCGGCACCTCCAGTTCTTAGTTCTAATGAAAGCGTAGTAGAACTTGTCGCTCTAAACGAACGGTCCGGACATTTTAATTATTACCTACCACACTGTGCTACGGGTATTGAAGGTGTGAATGGTTATGAACGTCTTATTTATAAGGATGCTTATACCCACATTGATGTAGAGTTTACCAGTAATGTTGCAGGACTAAAAGCCAGATTTGTGGTACGCCCGGGCGGAAACCCTAGCGATATCCTGTTAAAATTCACAGGCCAACATGGCATAGTAGAAAAATTGAATGGGGATCTAGAAATGTTTTTGGGGAATTGGAAAATGGAATTTAAACAAGCGTATGCCTATCAAACCGATAGTGGGGAAGCCACATTGGTAAATTGGCTGCCTATTTGGAACCATGACGGTAACGGAATTGTGTCCATTGCAACGGGTGCTTACAATTCCGACTTACCCTTAGTTATCGAAATGGGTGGGCCTGCACAAGCAGTATCCCAAGCATCCAGTTTACCTCCTTATTGGGGGACTTACTACGGTGGTATGGGTATGGATGAAACCAAAGGATTCGATACAGATCTAGATGGAAACCTATATACCCTAACCAATGTGAAAGGTAGTGGAGCTACGTTTCCCGCATACATTGGAGTGTCATATCCAAATAATTTGACTTTTAATGTCTTGGTTTCAAAATTTGATGGACACGAGGCATTAAAATTCGCAACCTATTATGGGGGTACGATGGATGATAACGGAATGGCTTTAGCTTATCATGAAATTCCGGATGGGGTGGGAAATATTTTTATTGGTGGGTATACAGAAAGTGACAATTTGCAATACGGACAAGGTACCTCTGCATATAATCAAGGGAAGCAACAGGGGATTGATGGTCTGTTATTGAAGTTTGATGCACAATTGGGGAGTCGAAAATGGGTGTCCTATTTTGGAGGGAATGGGAATGAGTTTATTATGGATCTAGTAGCAACCACGCAAGAGTTGTATGTATGTGGGGTAACTTCTTCTACAAATGCGGGGAATTGTACGGGAATTGCAAGCGGTTTTCCTGTTTGTAATAGTTTGGGGAATAGCTACTATCAGCCTGCTTCACAAGGAGGAAAAGAGGCGTTTGTAGCGCAGTTAAATGTAAATCCCTTAAGCTCTACCTCATTAGAATGGAGTACTTTTTTTGGGGGTAATAATGCAGATAGAGCGTATTCTATTGCGTATGACTTCGATAATGTGACGCAAACTACTGAAATTTATGTTGCAGGAAAAACCACAACCAGTAAAGTCGAAAGCTCTTTTGGATCACCCCTTAGTTCAAATGCTCAGGGTAGTTTTCCGTTAGCAAACCCAATCGGAGGAGCGTATTTTCAGTCCGTATTAGGAGCCACATCGAGTACCCTTGCTGCAGATGCGTTTATTGCAAAATTCAATAATCAACGCCAATTGGTTTGGTCCTCTTTTTTTGGAGGGGATGAAGATGACCAATTTTCGGATATCGCCATAAATACAAATGGGGTGACTGTAGTTGGTTATACCGAGTCTTTAACAGAAAACTCCGGTAATTGTACCGCAAATTCCAATGGAAAAATCCCTAAATGTTCCACGATGCCCAATGGTTATTTAGCATCCAATCAAGGAATGCGAGATGTTTTAATTACGCAATTTTCTACAAATGGTGTTTTAAATTGGTCTACCTGTTATGGCGGAACAGGCCAAGAGGCCCATTACGGTTTGGTAAAGTGTGTTTCCGATAGGGAGGATAATATTTATGTGACCGCTAATTCGTTTCCTTTAACGGGGAGTTATAATATGAGTACCTACGATCCAGGGGCAATATACTTCCAATACGATAATCAACATTTATCGGAAGGAGGTTACGGGTCAGATAATGTGTTGCTGATGTTTGATGAATACAATAGTAGATTGTGGGCGACCTATTTTGGGGGTGGGTGTTCTGGGTGTACCACCAACCAAGGGGATGAATTTGTAGCCGCTTTGACGGTGTTTAATTCGGAGTGGGTTTATTTTGGAGGGTTTTCGAGAAGTTTATCAACCCCGCGTCATCAATCCTGGTCGGGCGCTTATTTTGATGATCAACATGGGTCTATAAACTCAAATTTCCGTGAGAATGATGGCTATATAACCAAACTAAATGTACATGATTTAGCCTTGTTTTTAAACGACTTGACAAATTATGGGCGTGCCACCTATTTAAAAGGATATCCTAATCCTGCTAGTAGTGAGTTGACTATTAGGATGCCAAATACGGAGTCTATAGAGGTAAATCTAGTGATTTACAATTCTATTGGGGAGGAGGTGCACCGATTAACAACGCATACAGATGGAAATATTTTAAAATTGAATATTAATTCATTAACAAGTGGATGGTATTTTATTAAAATTAAGGTGCAAGATGAAGATCCAGAAAATTATGTATACTCTTTTGTTAAACAATAAATGGACCAAACAGGTACTGATCTGTAGTATCAGTTTTCTATTATTTCATTCCTCTCTTTTTTCGCAAAAATGGGAAGGTTTGGGATTAGGAGATATTGGATTGGCCTATTTTAACCATTTGTCGGTAGATTCCGCTCAGGATAAATTGATTCTTGGGGCTACTGGCCATTTAAGCCATATTAATGGGGTCTCTTCCTGCTCTTTACTAAAATGGACTCCTGAAAATGGGGTGGAAATTCTTTTCCCCCATAATCCATCAATTATGGGTTTGGCTTCTATTCATGATGTGTTGTTTTCAAACGACTCTATGATTGTAGTGGGTGATAATGGTATGGCCGTATTTAAAAACGGCCAATGGATTTTTAATTATGTGAATCAGAATTATGCCTTCGTAGAAATTATTCCGTTCAATAATCATTATTTGATTGCCACTAGTTATGGCTATTTCCATCCTTTAAAAAAAAATCCCTTGCTTTTGGAATGGGATGGAGGTACCACGTTTACAGAATTTGAAAATATAAGTTCACATGCAGAACCAACAGCGGGCGTTTTTACCCTTAGTAAATACCAAAATCATTTATACGTTGGAGGCAGTGCTAGAAAAAGCTCTGGAGGGGTAATGAATGATATGATGATGTTTGACGGGAATAATTGGGTAGATAAAGATGGTTGGATAACTAATATCACAAATTTGGGAGGCGTCAATGACATGATAGTGTACAAGGGTGATTTATACATAGGGGGTATGTTTTATCAAAGTAACCATAGTCAAGAAAACTTAATAGCGCGATGGGATGGTCAAAACTGGAAAAATGTAGGAGGTGGTTTTGGTTGGGGATTTGGTCCGGGATCAGAAACCATTGATGTCATGCATGTACATGATGGGTATTTGTATGTAGCTGGGCAATTTAATAGAGCAGGTGGGACCCCTGCAAATTCAATAGCCCGTTGGGATGGTAAGGAATGGTGTGGATGTGGCTCTATCATTGATGGTCAAATAACGGCCATGACTACCTATAGAGATACCCTGTATATAGGAGGAGGGTTTAATACTATAGATGGAGATAGTATAGCGAAAATAGCCCGTTTTATAGGTTCCGATTTTGCAGATACCTGTGGTTCCACAACGGTCGGGATCAAAACCATGGCCGAGGAAAGACTTCAAATAGTTGGTTACCCTAACCCAGCGGATAATACGCTTCATTTAGGGCTACCCGAATTAAGAAATCAAGAGCTCGAAGTATTTATTTACAGCAGCACGGGACAAATGGTGTTTCAGGAAAAGATGTACCTCCAAGATGCTAAGTTAGTATTAAACATATCGCAGCTTCCAAGTGGAATGTACTTTGGTGAGATCCTTTCAAATACAAATAATTATGTGTACTCTTTTGTTAAACAATAGGCGTCCAAAGTCATAAAAAGTCTGGGTCAAATTCCATAATCCTTCGTCCTTCGTCCATCATCTCAAATTCTTTCCTCCATTATCCTATGCCAACAGCCAACAGCCAATAGCCAAAGTCCATAATCAGTAATCCATTTTCCATCATCTTTCATCTATAGTTTCCAACTCCAACCTCGCCAAGGGTAATGAGCCAAGGCAAAGGCTTTAATTATTTGTTGAATAATAATTGTCTTGTCCAGAAAAGTCTGGCCTAAGCCTTAGCCTAGAGCCAACAGCCATTATCCAAAGTCCATAATCAGTAATCCATTGTCGATCATCTTTACTCCATCGTCTAAAAGCAAGAATTACATGAGTTTTTTCAAAAAGAAGGCTGCATAGTTTGCTAAATAGTAAAGTGTGCCTCTGGAATTTGTTACATTTGGTGAATTATTTATTGGTCCTTTTTATTAATATCCTACTATGAAATCCAGAATTATTTTTTCGTTGCTTTGTTTTATCATTTTTGGCCAAATAGCTTATTCGCAACCCGGTAGGTTTCAATTAGGAGTTCTAGGGGGACCAAATATTTCCTCCTATACAGGATCCGATCCATATGTGGAATATTCCGCTGTAATTGGATACTCACTAGCTTCAACAGTGCAATACAATTTTTCCGCAAAATTTTCCTTGGTTTCCGGCTTGGGGTATGATAAAAAAGGAAATAAATCGAGTGTCAAAAGTCAATTCAGGGATTGGTATGGAGATACGGAACTTCAAACAGATGTAAGTTATATGACGCTACCCTTAATGTTAAGGTATTCCTTTGGTAAAGGAAAGTTAAAGGGGTTCGCCAATCTGGGTGGGTACTTAGGTTTTTTATTAAAGACCAAATGGTATGAATACGAAGCGGATCCAAATAGTGGGCAAGTGGCTAAGAACGAGAAGAAATTTGAACAGATGGATCTTGGAGTTTCTTTAGGTCTTGGATTAGGATATTCCATTACAAAAAGACTTAACCTAACCTTTGAAATTAGAGATAGTTATGGGGTGTATTATTTAAATACAAAATCAACGGGCTATTACTACCCAAATCAGAAAACAAAAATGCCTAAAAGTGAATTAAACTCGATAAACTTTTTGATTGGGCTTAATATGAAAATGGGCTCTCTGAAATCAAAATAATTACGTGGTAAAAGCCCTTCATCCAAAGTCGATCATCTATCATCTCAAGTTTCCACCTCTTCTAAGGCAATAAGCCAAGGCAAAGGCTTTAATTATTTGTTGAATAATAATGGTCTTGTCCAGAACAGTTTGGCCTAAGTATTAACCTAGAGCTTTGGCGAATTTTAGAATAGAACCCCAAATTTGTTCATCCATTATCCTTAATCCAATCCAAAGGTTTAAACCAAAAGCCCCGAGCACTAATGTGACTCGGGGCTTTTGACTTTTGGTACTCCAACTAGTTCCATTGCACCTTCACCCCGAAGCCATGCTGCCAGGCAACCGTAGTATGGGTGTTTAGTTCAGGGATAGATACCATATCTAAACTAGGTCGCATTTCGTAAAACAAATGCACCCGTTGCCAAAATTCATTTTTGTTAGCCATTCTAAAATCTAATCCCATCGGGATGTAAGCAGAATAGGCTAAACTCGTTTTGTTTTTGATGGTTTCTGATTCGTATTCACCCTCGTGGTAACTATCGTTACTGATGTAAAGGGTGCTTTGGTCATCGTTTGGACCGATACTGTGACTTTGATAATAATTTATGTTGGTCTGACTAGAAATAGAAGCCCCAAAGGTAGCTCCAAATCCCGCATAGAAATTCCATCGAGCTTTTGGGTTTGTTCTATAGATGACAGAAGCATCTAGTCGTACAAATTGTGACGTATAATCCATGTAATATTCCGTATTCGAAATAGAATCTACCGCTGTTCTTTCACCCGTTTTAACAGAAACCAAGGTATCGTAGGCAAAACGCTCCTCTTTATAGGCGCTATTATTCATGGAGCTGTTGTAGTTATAACTCACTCCGACTCTAAGAATGGGGTTGGGTCTATAATCGGCTCCAGATTTATCTCTGAATTTAAAACTTAATAAAACCGCTGTTCCTACCGAACCAGAGGATACATGGTAATTACTGGAATTGAATCCGCTCAATTCATCGGGCAATAAACTGGAATTTGGAGCCAGTTTTCGAAAGTCATCTATCGTACTAATACTCCCCGTACCAATACTGCCAAATGGCATGAGGGAAAAACTAGTCGTTTGTATTTTTTTTACCTTGTCTTGGGCTATTAGGCTCATTGGAAGCAAAAGACCAAGAGCTATTAATGTTTTGAATTTCATAAGTTGTTTTAAGTTCCCCCAAAAACGGAGGGGTGCGGAGCGTATTGTGTTAACCGAAGATAAACTTTTACTTGAAAAGGCAAATAATAACTGCTTTGTTACGTTTATCGCGAAGCGATAAAAATTATTTTCGTGACAGTTATACCGTTTCAGAGACGGTGAGTAAAATGAAGCAATCACTTGTAGTCATAGCATTTTTGGTTTCTGCGATTTCCTCTTGGGCGCAGTTAAAAAGCAATGCCCATTTAAAAAATATTTCGACTCAGAGTGATACCGTATTTTTTGATTCTTTATCCGTAGACCCCAATACGTTTCTAATGCCCGGGATCGACTCTTCCGCTTATGGAGTGAGCTTTTCGGAAGGCTATTTAATATGGTATAATGCACCTACGGCAGATAGCGTTCAAATTAGTTATCGAACCTGGCCTTTAAATATTACCAAGCCCGTATCTAATAAATCAACCCTGGTTTTCCGACCCGATTTTAAGGGAAGTGTGAATCCGTTTAAATACACCGGTAGCGATACCCAACCCATGATGTTTTCTACTGGGAAATTGGATAAATCAGGTAGTATTTCCAGAGGAGTACTTTTTGGGAATAATCAAAACCTAGGAATCAACTCCAATTTGAATTTGCAATTGGCCGGGGAGTTGACCAATAACGTGAAAATAAAAGCGGTTATTTCGGATGATAATATACCGGTACAACCCGATGGGAACACCCAGTTGTTGCAAGATTTTGATCAAGTGTATATCCAATTGTATAATGACGATTGGAAACTGGTAGCCGGTGATTTTCGAATTCAAAAGCCGCAAAGTCATTTTATGCAATTTGATAAACGATTACGAGGAGGAGGCTTCGCTGCCCGGTTTAAGGTGAGCCCAAATGTGAAAAACACACTATCCGTAAATGCCGCTTTAAGTCGGGGTAAATTCTCACGAAATATTATTCAAGGTGTGGAAGGTAATCAAGGGCCTTATCGGGTTACAGGAGCCGAGAATGAGGCGTATATCATTATTTTATCCGGTACAGAGGAAGTGTTTATTGATGGTCAGAAAATGATTCGGGGTCAAGAGAACGATTATGTCATTGATTACAATAATGCACAAGTGACTTTTACAGCGAATCAACCGATCAATAAGGATAAACGAATTGTGATCGAATTCCAGTACAGTGCCCAAGCATATAGCCGTTCGTTATTTCAAATTTCGGATAATATTAAAACGGAAAAGTTGAATTTGAATTTCCATGTGTATTCCGAACAAGACAATAAAAACCAACCCTTGTTACAGGATCTAACCCGCAATAATATCGCTTTACTAGAAACCATAGGCGATGATATTAATAGTGCTATTGTACCAGCCATAAATGAAACGGAATTTTCATCCGATAGAGTGATGTACAAAGCCGTGATTGATTCTTCTAGTAGCGATACCGTTTTTGTGTATTCTACTTCACCCGATTCTGCTCGTTATCAGTTGCGTTTTTCTAATGTGGGTATTGGCTTTGGCAATTATGTGGAAATTTCGAGCGAAGCCAATGGTCGAGTATTTGAATATATTGCTCCTATTAACGGGGTTTCGCAAGGGAATTATTTACCCGTTATTGTTTTAATTACCCCCAAAAGAAAACAGATGTATACCATTGGAGGGGATTATAAATTGAACCGTACCACCACCTTATTATTTGAAGGGGTGATGACCAATAACGATGTGAATACGTTTTCGAGTATAGGGAATCAAAATGATTTGGGTGGTGGGTTTAGGGTGGGATTCGAAAATCGGAAACAAATTACAAATGATACGGTTGCTCCTTGGGTTATGAAGGCTAAAGTGACCTACGAAAATCGTAGTGATAATTTTGAAGTCGTTCAACGGTACCGATCAGTGGAGTTTGACCGTAATTGGAATATCCGTGGACAGACCTTAACAGGAATGCAACAAATTCCTACGGCCGAAATTGGTTTCACAAAGAAAAAACTGGGTACCATGAGTTACCAGTTCAAATCCTTTTTGTCAGGAAAATCGTATCAAGGTATGCGACATCAATTAATGACGGATTTGGATAATCAAAATTATACGGCCCAATTTACAGGGAGTTATTTGGCATCCAAAGGGGGATTGGGTGAGTCTAAATTTATTCGCCAAAAGGGGCTGTTGCAAAAAAAATACACCCACATTAATATTGGATTTCGGGACGATTACGAATATAACTTGCGTACCGAACCGGCTGCTGATACCTTGTCTGGAACGAGTTATCAATTCTTAGAATGGGAAGCTTTTATTACGAATGGAGATAGTGCCAAAAATAAATTTCGATTAGGGTATATGAATCGTTTCAATGAAAAGGCGAATAAGGATAAATTGGAACGATCCACTTTAGCGCAAGCCATTAACGGAAATCTAAAGTTGCTATCCAATAGAAAGGCTCAATTGCAATTAAGTTCGCAATACCGAGTATTGGAGGTAATGAATAACGCACTTTATACCGGTGATCCAGAACAGAATTTAACCAATAGAATTGATTACAGTTTGCGTTTACTTAAAGGCGCTTTGACCCTGTCTTCTTTTTATGAAATTGGTTCGGGATTAACCGAAGAGCAAGCCTATATATATGTAGAAGTTCCAGCGGGTACCGGAGTGTATACTTGGGTAGATTATAACGGTAATGGGGTAGTGGAACAAGATGAGTTTCAGGTAGCTGTTTTTCAAGATCAAGCCAATTATGTTCGGGTTTTAACACAGACCAACAACTTTGAAAAAATATATAGAACACAGTTTAATCAAACCGCTTTTTTACGTCCGGTGGCGGTATGGAAAGGAAAGAAAGGATTTCGAAAGATCGTAAGTAAATTCTCAGATCAATTTGCGTATCGAATAGATCGAAAAACCGATGATAATTCCGTGAAGAACTGGATTGATCCATTTGCAACCCATTTGGCCGATAGTACCATTCGAGTATTGAATTCTTCTTTGCGGAATACCGTATATTTAAATCGGGCCAATCGCACCTGGTCTATGGATTATACTTACCAGTCGGTAAATTCAAAGATTCTTCAAACCAATGGTTTGTTAGGGACTTCCGATACCTATAATCAAGTCAATTTCAGGTACAATATGACACGGATTTATCAAATTAATTTGGAAGGTAAAATAGGCCAGAAAGTATCGGGTTCGGAATTTTCATCGATTCGAAATTATTTAATCGATTACCAAACCATCAAACCAACGTTGACCTATTTACAGGGTTCAGGAGTGAAAATTAAGTTGTTCTTTGAACAATCAGACAAAAAAAATAGGATAGAAGACGCATTGGAAACCAATCTTAGTAAAAAGTTTGGCGCAGAATTGAATGTACGTAAAGTGGGCAAAGGAAGTATGATTCTTTCCGGTAGTTATTTGGTGAACAATTTTGTGGGGGATGTAAATTCTCCCGTAGCTTTTCAAATGCTGGATGGTTTGCAACCCGGGCAAAATGCTTTATGGGAACTCAGTTATCAACGCACCATAGCTAAATACTTACAACTCAATTTAAGATACAATGGAAGGGTGAGTGAAGATTCTCCGGTCATTCATACAGGAAGTGTTCAAGTAAGAGCTTTCTTTTAAAGATGTATTTCGCACCGCTCGCCCTGAAGTAAGCTCATTAATTCATCCTTTGAAATTTCCGTTTTATTCCGTTTCATTTGTTCGTTACGGTATTTCTTTAAATCCTTTCGAAACAAGGCTTCTCCAAATCGTTTGACATCTGTAAAGTTATCTAGTAATAAGGGTGGGACTTTGGCGGGTTTACCATTATCGCCTTTCGCTACCATGGTGAAATAACACGTATTGGTGTGTTTAACGCTTCTGTTTTTTACGTTTTCTGCGGTTACTTTTATACCGACTACAATGGAGGTATTCCCCACATAGTTTACCCGTGCCATCATGCATACCAAATCTCCTACTTCAACGGGTTCTATAAAATCAACCCCATCTACCGAAACCGTTACGCAATAATTTCCGGCATGTTTGGTGCTACACGCATACGCGACCTTATCCATTAACCCGAGTAAAATACCGCCATGAATTTTGCCTCCAAAATTGGCGTAGGCAGGGACCATTAATTCGGTGATTATAGTGTCAGAATCCTGGGGAGTTCGTGCTTGCATATGGCTTTTAATTTGGGTAAAGATAATTTAAATGCCAAGGTTGAAAATTACAGTTCCGAATATTCAAAACGGGGAGACCCTTTTTCACCCCCTTGATTGTACCAATCTAAAAAGTGAATTTTATAGAACTTACCCGATTGGGTTCTGAAAATGTAATTCTTACTTGGATCTGTGGTATAATAACCGACATCAAAATCGTACCATTTCCAATTGTACCCAATGTTATCAATGCGGTCAGTGTAATTCGGAGCGGAGAGGTCAGCTAAGGTTATGGACTCAAACTCTTTGGTAAATACTTTGTTGCTTTGCGGTAGATTGGGGTTTAGAATAACGCCTGTTACGAGGTAAGGAACCACAGGATCCATGTCATAAAATACAAATGTGTATTGGGTAAACACAATATCCCATGTGGTCATAGGAGGTGCAATTTGAACTTGATTTCCCGTATTATTTAAACTGTAGTAACTGTAAAAATAGTTAGGGTCCTTTACTATTTCGGCAGCGATCCAAGTATCCGAATTTAACTCCGCGTGACGGAAATAGAAATGCGTTTCGGTGGCACTATCCATACGTATTTTTGTAAATCCTAGTGATTTACCAACTTCGTCTATCCCACGATTTAACAGGTAGATTTGTGGGGTAATACGCCAATCACCTATGGCCGTACTATCGAGGTTTCCTGAAAATTCATCCCACCTCCAATCGGCTCCAACGGTATCATGAACAGCCGTAATATCTGCCTTTCCGGTAGGGGATGCATAGGCTAAATTGGCCCCGTTTAACGTAATGTGCCAACCATCATTGTTGTTCTCAAAGGCCAAGTCCCAATCCGTTTTTTTGTTTCGAGAGACTTCGGTATTGGTTTCAATATTATACCAAATTTGATCGGGATATAAGTTACCCATATCTACTACGTCCGTTAACGACTCACCGGGTAGATGTTTCGGAACCGGAATTTCATCTTTGCTGCAAGAGCTTGCGAAAACGGAAAAAACAACGCTAATTAAAATCCACTTTTTCATAATCCTAATGCAAAATTTGATAGGTAATAAAACTTAATAAATAAGCCAGTCCGGTCATGTAAACTAACTGAACCATGGGAACTACCCAGCTATTGGTTTCCCGTTTCACAATGGCTAATGTACTCATACATTGCATGGCTAATACGTAAAATATAAGTAAAGAGAATGCCGTGGCAGAAGTATATACAAGTTCCCCCGTATCAGCATGACGCTCCTGACGCATTTTTGCCATCACAGATTCCGCATCGCCATCACTACCCACACTATAAATGGTGGCCATGGTACTAATAAATACCTCTCTGGCTGCAAATGATGTAATTAATGCAATTCCAATTTTCCAGTCAAAACCTAAAGGCTTGATCGCTGGTTCTAGTTGTTTACCTAAAATACCCGCATAAGATCCTTCAATCTTTTTGGCAGCTACAATATTGTTTAATTCATCTCCAGAGATTGTATTATCCACATAATAAGAACGCGTTTTCGCTTCAATGATTTCTAAATCATTCCCCGGGCCAAAAGAAGCTAATACCCATAATACCATAGATATGATCAAAATTATTTTACCTGCATTGGTAATAAATACACCCACCTTTTGAACGACCGTAATGCTGATGTTTTTCCAATAAGGCATCTTGTATGTAGGTAACTCCATCATTAAAAATGAACGGTCTTTGGATTTTAAAATCAGTTTCATAACCCAGGCGGACCCCAGAGCGGCTACTACTCCTAACAGATATAAACCCATCATAACCAGCCCTTGTAGGTTGAATATCCCACCTACGGCTTTGTCGGGTACCGCAAATGCGACTAATACCGCAAATACCGGGATTCGGGCCGAACAACTAATAAAGGGCGTAACGAATATGGTAATTAATCGTTCTTTCCAATTACTGATGGTTCGGGTGGCCATAATTGCAGGAACCGCACAAGCAGCTCCGGAAATTAAAGAAACAATACTTCGTCCATTCAGTCCAAATTTCCGCATCAATGTATCCGATAGGAATACCGCACGCGACATATACCCCACTTCTTCCAGTAAGGAAACGAGGATGAATAAAATAGTGATTTGAGGAATGAAAATAACAATACCTCCAATTCCAGCTAAAATTCCATCGGTTATAAAATCGGATAATAATCCGGTAGGTAGCATCGTTTTAGTGGCATCTATGATAGAGGTCATCGTACCGTCAATCAAATCCATCGGGTAGGTTGCCCAAGCAAATATGGCTTGAAAAATCACGAATAGCGTGGCCAAGAAAATCAAACTTCCCCAAAACGGGTGCGTCAGAATTTTATCCGCTTTCGCTGTTTTTGTTTCATCATCTTCTTTTACATGCACCACCACTGATTCCATGATGGGATGCAATTGATCATACCGAGCCATGATTTCATCAAATTGAAGCCCCACACTATTGAACTTTAATTCGGTAATCAAAGTATCTAGGCGAGTAGACTCTTGATCCGATATAAAATCAAGATTTTTGTAATTATGTGCGGTCAATAAAGCGCGGTAGTTGTTGGTAATCCCAAACATCTTCTTTACCTCATTCTCCAATTCAAATGCAAAGGGTTCTACGTTTAAAAATGGTTCGCAATTAACACCTTCCATTTGAAGTATTACGGGACCAATGTCCTTGGTGCCCTCTCCGTTTCGGCCATTGATTTTAACTACGGGGATACCCAATTTTATGGATAATTGGTTCTCTTCACATGACTTCCCTTCACTATGGGCCACATCCACCATGTTCAGTAAAAGAATAATTGGAATTCCGAAGTCCATGATTTGAGTGAGCAAAACCAAATGTCGTTCTAGGTTATTGACATCGGCTACATACAAAACCAAATCTGGGTACGTTGACCCATTTTGATTCAATAAGGTTTCTAAAACAATTCTTTCGTCTGTGGAGTTGGGATACAAGCTATACGTTCCTGGTAAATCGGTAATCACCGCTTTACTCCCATTGGGTAAAGGGTAGGTTCCCGATTTTTTGTCGACTGTAACCCCTGGGAAATTTCCTACGGTTTGGTTTAAACCCGTGAGTCTATTGAATACCGAAGTTTTCCCTGCATTTGGATTACCAATTAAGGCAATTTTCAAGTTTTGTTCGTCCGTACCCATGATTAGTATTTTAAAATAATATGAACTGCTTCTTCTGTTCGAAGGGCAAATGCGTGTCCGTTTACTAAAAAGTACATGGTTTTTCCACCCGGTCCTTTACGAATAAGTTGAATGGGCGACTTAGGACGGCATCCAATCTCCAAAAATTTGGACGACATTTCTTCATTTCCAAATTCTAGAATAATGCTCGACTCCTTTGGTTTTAAGTCGGTTGCTCTGCGTTTATTTATGTTGGATTTGCTCACAAATTGCTGTTAAAATTGGAACCCAAGTTTAAGGAAAAATACTCTACCGGGAGCGATTGGACGCGTGCCACCTGAACCTCCGTGTGAACCACTGCTCGAATTGGTAACCACGTTGGTTACATCTAAAATGTTTTTCACTCCTAAACCAAAGTTAATTCGGTCTTTCCAGAACTTTTTGTTAGCGGTGAAATCAAATAATCCATAGCTACCAATATAAGCTTGTTGCAATTCGTTGTTTTCATCAATAACTAAATTGGGCTGTTTACCCGAAAATTTATAAAAGAAGGAAACATTCGTTTTCGCTTTCTTAAAGGAAAAAGTTAACGATGAAGTTAATTGAGGGGAATAGGCCACCGGTAATGACTCCGTTTCGTTAATGGTGTTTTTGTTTCCAATTAATGAAAATCCAATACTCGCTTTGAAATGTGCGATGCTGTATTCGGCCTGGGTATTAAAACCTTGTGAAATAGCTTCATCCAAATTGGCATACACGTATTGCGTGGCACTAGCCTGTGCAAGAGTAATTTTGTCATTGATATGGTTATAGAAAAACCCTAGTTTAAATTTAAACATTTGGCCTTTATGCAATCGAGTATACGTTAGGTTAGTCGAAGCGTGAATGGCGGTTTCTGCCAATAAATTAGGGTTCCCTTGAATATCGTGATTAATATCTACAAAATCCATATATAACTCTTTTACCGATGGGGCTCTAAACCCTCTAGCCAACGAGCCACGAATAGACATACTCGGTTTGACTTGGTATTTAACATATAGGGAAGGTACAATAGGTGCTCCATATTCGGTATTGTAACTGGCTCTAATTCCTGGTCTTACGGTCCATTTGAGGGAAGGTTGCCATTCTAAACTAACAAAACCAGCATAGTCGCCAATACTTTGTTTCTGATCCAGAATTCGATCACCCTTTGCCGTTTCATGGTTTAAATCTGTTCCAATTTGGTAACGCCAATTTTTTCCGGTGGGTGCTCCTGTAAAAGTAGCGCGCATCATTTTTAAATCCGTGTAAGTGGTGTCGTTAGAGCCAGGGGTAGTGTTTTGTTCGGAATGAACACCGGTTAAATCGGTGATAAACGACAATCGTTGTCGCTCATACAAATTGTAAGCGGCAATCACTTGAAGAGAATTGGCCGTATCCAATTTGAAATTCAACGCGGCACTGTTATCCAATCTTTTGGTAATGTACTTGTCGTCAAATGCAACATCATCATAAGGTCCACGCGGGTTACCTCTGTTTAGAATCGTTTCATCAAATCCATTCATATGAAAGAGTAACGAACCTTTCTTTAAAGTTCGTCCGTATTTTATACCTCCTATAAATTGCGTTCTTGGTTTCCATAATTTAACTCGGGATGAATCTGCAATGGGTTCAGGGTTGGAAAATGCAGGGTCTCCAATATTCCATCCATCAAAAAAGTTCCGGGTAAAATTGATGGCTCCAAAGTTTTTCCCTCGGGTAAAACCTACTCGTGCATCTACGTTATGCGTGCCAATGTTTTCGGTGTAATATTTCCCGTTGGCTGAAACCGGTTTTTCACTTTCTTTTTTAGTGATGAGGTTGATCGTTCCTGCAAGGGCATTACTTCCGTAAGAAACCGAAAGTGGACCTTCTACCACTTCTATGCGTTCAATGTCATTCAGGTTAATTTGACTTAAGTCAATGTTTCCATTTAATCGGCCTACGACCGGTACTCCGTCAATCAATATTTTTACATTTTCGCCAGATAAGCCTTGGATACTGATACTAGAGCCCAGAACGGCATCTTGTGAAATGTTCATGTTAAGCTCTCTCGACAATACTTGATCTAACGATACCGCATTAAGAGCATCGATTTTATCACGAGTAATTAGGGTGACTTTATGAATCGCTTTTTCGGGTGAAGATTCTGAAAATTGTCCTGTAATTACTACTTGGTCTAATGATTCCGAGCTTTCTAGTAATTTCACCCTAGTAATGGAGCCTATAGCTACGGTGTCGTAGTAGGGGGCAAATCCAAGATAAGTAATATGAATCGCAATTCGACTCCCAAAATCAGCGTGGTATGGGAAAATGGCCTCCCCTTCTTTATTTACCAAAATGATTTCTTCCTTTAGGGTTTTAATAGCTGTAAAATGAACATGCGCATAAGGTAGCGGCTCATTAAATTCACGATCATGCACGATGACTTTTGTTTCTTGGGAAAAACCTCCTAAAACCAAGAAAACCATCCCTACAGTAAGAATGATTTGTCTGAAAATATGTGTATTTGTGCTCAAAGTGCTTGTGAAATAAGCCCCTTCAATGAACGTCATTGAAGGGGCGATAAGATTATTGAATAACTAATTGTTTAACAATAGAATTAGAGTCATTACCAATACGAACTAAATAAACACCTCCATTCCAATCAGAAACTGGAATAGTAATATTTGTAAGGTTAGCCACATTTACCATTTGAGAGTATACTACATTTCCAGTTATTGAGAAAATAGTGATTTCTAAATTGTTTTGAATTTCAGTACTTTCAATTGAAATATTGATGTTTTCTGATGCTGGATTTGGAAATACATTTACCGTATTTAATCCAACGTTAAAATCAGCTATACCTACAGACAATACTTTTGTTTTATTAAAATAAAAGGTAGAACTCATTCGTTCAAATCCGGTCATGGTGATTTGCCATACAGCCATATCACTCTCCACAAAGTAAGTTAAGCTATCTGTGATGTCATATCCGCCTGATCCCCAGTTGTACGATTTCCAATCAGAGCCAATAGTGGCGATATCATCCACATAGGTGGCAGTAGTCCAATCTGCAGAGTCAACAGGCATATTTTCTACTTGTGCAGTAGTTCGGTCTATGTTGGTTTGAATCCCAGTTAATCCATAATACATATTGGGGGCAACTAAGCCGCTGTATTTATTGAAAACTAGATCCCAGTCGCTAACCATTGGCTCTAAGTCCATAATCGAATCGTGGTCTATGGAATAGTAAATAAAGTTTTTGCTGGAGTAATCTTTTTTAGCAATAACGACATTGACTTCGTTCGATCCGTCAATATTTGCGTATGAAAATTCAAAAGTGTTTGAAGTATTATTATACATACCTTCAATTTTCAATTTTTTTAATGCACTTGCCTTGGTTTGGATAATATAAAGTTTATCCCCAATAACATTATGTGTGGCTTGATTGTAAGTCCCCCAGGTAGAGGTAGAATTAGAAAGTGCGCTTTCCGTCCAATCGTTTTCATCATTTCTTAATTGTGTCCAAGTGGACAATCCAGTGGTATCTACATTTGACCAGTCCGAAATGTTTCCGTTTTGATATAAATAAACTTCCACAGAGTGTCCATCATTTGTACGGATTGCAACGCTAGTGCTTTTTACTACAAATGCTAAATCCCAGTCTGAAGAGGATTGCTTTACTTCTCCATTTTCAAGACTGTAATAGGTTTGGAATTCTTTACTAGATCCGATCGATACAGAGTCAGAAATTTGCGAAAATCCAATAAATGGAATCACGATGGATAAAATAAAAGGTACTAGTTTTTTCATGTTTTTGTTGTTACTAAATGGTGCTATTATAATTTCGGCAAAGATGGGAAGTATATGCGAGATGACTTGTCATGAAAAAGTCAAAGAACCTACCTAGAAGTAGTGATTTTCATCATGTTTTCAGGGCTTTTGACGAGTTCAGAGTCGGAAATGAGGAATGTAGTTATTGGCATTATTTGACTGTAGACCGACCGGGTGATATTCCTTTTGTATTGTTAGATTTGCAGTTCTTAAAATTGAAGATTTGAAAGTATACCACGGTGTAGAAAATTTTGTTCCACCCACATTCCCGGTCGTTACTACGGGCACATTTGATGGCGTTCATGAAGGACATATGGTGATTCTTGATCGAATAAAAGCATTGGCTCAAGAACGGAAGGGAGAAACCGTAGTGGTTTCGTTTGATCCACATCCCCGTTCGGTTATTCATCCCCATTTAGAAATTAAATTAATTCATACCATTGAGGAAAAGATTGACCGTTTGGAAAAAGCGGGAATTGATCATTTTGTGATTATCCCTTTTACAACGGAGTTTTCTAGAACATCTTCTTTAGCGTTTGTTCGGGATACTTTAGTGAATGCACTGCATGCTAAATTGCTCGTTATTGGCTATGATCATCAGTTTGGTAGAAATAGGGAGGGTTCCGTTACTGAATTAGAAGAATACGCCTTGATGTATGATTTTGAAATTGAACAGATAGAAGCGCAAACTTTTGAGGATATAAATATCAGTAGTACCAAAATACGTAAAGCTTTAAATGAAGGCGATTTTGAAACCGCTAATCATTTTTTAGGGTATGATTTTATGCTGACCGGTAAAGTAGTTCATGGAAATAAGTTGGGTAACTCCATGGGGTTCCCAACGGCTAATATGGATGTTGCGAATAAGTTTAAATTGATTCCTTCTAATGGCGTGTATGTCGTGGAAGTGGTCGTAGATGGAACTCTTTATGGGGGGATGTTAAATATTGGGTCTAAGCCAACGGTGAGTGATACGGATCAAAAGTCGATTGAGGTAAATATTTTCGATTTTGATACCGAGATCTATGGCCAAACAATCCAGGTTAACTTCAAGAAACGTCTTAGAAGTGAACAGAAATTTGGTTCCTTGGAAGAATTAAAAACACAATTGTCTTTGGATAAAGAACATTCTTTAGTTTTGCTAGGGAAATGAGAGTTTTAGTAGGTATGCTTCTGATTATGGTGAGTTTGAATCCAATTCAAGCCCAATCCGATAGTACCTATACGGATTTGAAATTGGCTATAAAGGCAGGTGATTCAGTGAAAGTGTTAATTCTTAAAAAACAAGGATTGACCGAAATTCCAAAAGAGGTATTTGAGTTTCGAAATTTAGAAATATTAGAGCTGCGGAAAAATGAAATTACCTTTATACCAGATGAAATATCGAAATTAACCCAGTTAAAAGAACTGGATTTATCCCGGAATACTATGGATTCCATTTCCCCTGAGTTAGGGGCATTGAGTGAATTGACTCTATTAAACTTGTCACACAACAAATTCAACCGGATCCCTAAATCGATAGGGCTTTTAAAGAAATTACAATACCTAAACTTAGATTATACCAATATAGATAAGGTGCCCATAGAAATTCAGGGGTGTAAAAATTTGACTTTTTTTAATGTAAGACATTCCTATATGGAAGAACAAGAGGCTCGAAAAATAAGACGTCTGTTACCCGAGGATTGTGTGAAGTTGTTTCCGTTAACGTGTAAATGTAATTCCTAAAACTATGAATGTTTCTATTGATATTAGTATGTATCCGTTAAAACCAGATTATAAACCTTCCATTAAAGCTTTTATTGATAGCTTGAATTCATATGCTGAAATTACGACCCAAGAAAACAATATGAGTACACAAGTTTTTGGTGAGTATAGAGCCGCTATGAAAATTGTGCAAGATGAAATTGAAAAGACCTCTGGCGATGAGCCAAAAGTGGTTTTTGTGATGAAAATTATTCCGTTCGATTTAAGCTAACGAATCACTTTCATGGTGATAGGGATCTCATTCAATGGCCATTCCCTATTGTCTACCTTTACTTTGTTGAGTTCTATCGCTACATCCATCCCGCTAATAACTTCTCCAATAACTGTATGTTGTTGGTCTAGGTACGGAACTCCTCCAATCGTATTAAATATATCTTTCTGCGCATCCGTGTATTTGGTTCCAAACTCCCGTTCGTGACTTCGCATTTCACGGTCATTATAAGGGTGTCCTAAAACAATGTAAAACTCAAAAGGGGAAGAACGTTTGTTTGGGTTTTTGTCATACCGTCTTGCCATGGCTATGGAGCCATATTTGTGAATGTTTTTTGGGGTGAATTCCGCAGGTAATGTATAACCACCTATTTCCGCTCTTTTTATTTGGCATTCCCACTCATCCGAATTTCCTGCTTGGTCAACAAAATTCTTGGATACTCGATAAAACTGTGTTAAATCAAAATAACCTTGCTTGGTTAAGTAGATCATATTTGCCCGATGAAGAGGGGTGTTGGTGTACAGCTTAATGTCAATGTCGCCAAACTTACACGATAAACGAATATGGGTTTCTTGGTGCTCTTTTCCGTATTGGGTTAAAAACTTCACCACATTGTCATTGGTAATTTTGGGGTAGGTGTTGTCTGTTTTTTTAGGCGCTTTTTTTGTTTTCACCTCTTGCTTTACCTCGGCTGGGTTTGTGCTTTCTTCGGTAGTTGAGGAGCTCTCTTTGGGTGCGTTAAACGAACAACTCGTTACCGATAGTAGGAATACCCATACATAAATCAAGTGCCTCATGCTTTTTTTAAAAGGGTGAATGTCATGCGGTGATGAGGTGTTACTCCGTACGTGGTTATGGCTTGCCTATGTGCTTTGGTTGGATATCCCTTGCTTTTTGCCCATCCGTAATCTGGGTAATCTAGGTGTAGCTCATTCATTATATCATCCCGATACGTTTTGGCCAAAATAGACGCAGCGGCTATACTCATAAATCGAGCATCTCCCTTAATCATACAGGTGAATGGAATATCTAATTCAGATTTAAAACGGTTACCATCAATGAGTAAATGCTCCGGTTGAATGGTTAGTTTCTGTACCGCCCGTGTCATGGCCAAAAAAGAAGCGTTTAGAATATTGATTTCATCAATAATGGTATGAGATACAATTCCTACTCCAAAAGCAATGGCTTCTTTTTCTATAAGAGGACGCAATGCATAACGTGTTTTCTCCGATAATTTTTTTGAATCATTAAGAATTTCATTCTCAAAACCTGCAGGGAGTATAACCGCTGCGGCTACTACCGGTCCAGATAAACAGCCTCTTCCTGCTTCATCGCACCCCGCTTCTAAAATTCCTTTGTTATGATATTGACTGAGACTCATTTATGCACCTTTCTATGGATTCCCACAATTTTTCAGCGGTTTTATCCCAGCTGAATTTTTGTCTTTGTTTTTTTCCTGCTTCAATCAATTCGGCTACCAACTCTTTATCAAAGGCAACCTTTTCCATGCCTTCTTGAATAGACTGATAATCGAATGGGCTCACGTAAACACCTGCTTTTCCTGCAACTTCTGGCATGGAAGTTACGTTGGAGGTGATCACCGGAACGTCACAGTTCATGGCTTCAACAATCGGGATTCCAAACCCTTCAAAAAAGGAAACGTAAACCAATGCTAAGGAGGAAGCTAAAGCTTTACTCAAATCTTCTTGCGCTAATCTCCCTGAAAATATCACATCGTTTTGATGGGTCATGGAAGCAAAGGATTTTTCAATGGCTTTGGTCCACCATCTTTTTTCGCCAACAATTAGCAATTTTACATCCGTATTGTTCGCTTTTTTGAATGCGTCAAATCCTTTGAAAAGTTGTGTTAAATTTTTTCGTGGTTGAATAGATCCGATAAAAATGAAATACTCGTTTCCATCGGTATACCTCTTTCGAATGACTACTTTATCTGGTTCAACAAGCGGTTTATAAACATCACTTACCCCATTAAAAACAATATCGATTTTTTCAGGTTCAATTTCGTAATGCCGAATAATATCTTCTTTACTAAATTGAGATACGGTAGCTATTCTATTCGCTTTTTCAGCAAATTTCGGAAAGTAATACCGGTAGTACTTCCGGGCAAACCAAGGTAAGTGACGAGGGTAATATTCAAAATTTATATCATGAATCACCGCAAGTTGGGGCTTCTCCGAATGCAGACTCAAATAGCCATCAGGCGACAAGAAAAGGTCCACCTTGTTTTTTCTCAAAACAGGGGGCACTAACCACTCAAACCAGATATAATACAATAGGGGATGACGTGCTTGTAAAGGAATAATAATTGGGGTGACATTGTCGCCAAAAATAAACTCCTCGCTATATTCTCTATCAAATAGAAATAAGAACTCATGCTCCGGATGAGATTGGGTAATGCGCTTAAGAGTTTCATAGGTAAACCACCCAATCCCTTCCAATTTACCGGGTAATAATAAACGTGTATTTACTGCTATTTTCAAGATTTGATTCTTTGATTTTCTGTGGGCGAATGTACAAATTTTGAGTTTCTTTCTAAATTAATCTATATCTATTCAACAATAGCTACTTACATTTGGCGTTGAAATTGAGCAAGTGCAAAAAAAATTCATTACCAATTTAGGATTTATACTATTCCTTAATCTCTTGATTAAGCCATTCTGGGTGCTCGGTATTGGCGTGGCGGTGCAAGACGTTATGGGGCCTGAACAATATGGTATTTATTTTACCATGTTGAATTTTTCCTTTCTATTTCATATCATTTTAGATTTTGGTATAAATAATTTTCAAAATCGAAATATTTCCCAAAACCCCGATGCTGCAAGTCAATTATTGTCCTCCTTATCCATCATTAAATTAGGGTTTGGGGTAGTTTTTCTGCTGTTAGTGATGACCGTAGGGAAATATGTGATGAACTATCCCCCTCCGTTTTTGCACCTGTTAGTAATGGTAGGTGCTAACCAAGTGCTGCTGTCTATTGTTTTGTTTTTACGAGCCAACTTAGCCGGATTGCAGTTTTTTAAAGTGGATAGTGTTATTTCTGTACTAGATAGGTTACTGATGATTTTCATTTGTGGGATCCTTCTGTGGGGGGGTGTTACCGAAGTGCCCTTCCAAATTGAATGGTTTGTTTACGCACAAACAGCGGCCTATTTGACAACGATTCTGGTGGCTTTAGGTATTCTATTGCTGGAGGTGAAATTGAAGTTTGTAAAACCAAATTTTGGAATCTTGCCATCCCTAATTAGAAAAAGTTTGCCGTTTGCACTGTTGACCTTAATTATGACTATTTATTACCGAATAGATGTAATCATGATTGAGGAATTAACGGAAAATGGGGTGTTTGAAGCCGGGGTTTATGCACAGGGATATCGATTGCCCGAAATGGCTAGTATGTTCTCTCTTTTGTTTGCAACATTGTTGCTACCTATGTTTTCAAAAATGATCGCACAAAAAGAGGATGTTATTGATTTAATGTCCCTTTCGTTTCGGTTATTGGTTACTCCTGCAATTATTGCCGCAGTCGTTATTTATTTCTATGGGATGGACTTTGTGCGAATGTTCTTTTCTGTGGAGTTTGAGAAATCATCGGATGTGCAAACGGTCTTGATGTTTACCTTTATTCCATTGGCATCCACCTATGTATTTGGAACCTTATTAACCGCTAATGGAGATTTGAAGTCTTTGAATGTTATTTCCTTAATGGGCCTAGTGGTGAATGTGGCATTAAATTTTCAGCTCATCCCTACCCTTGGTGTGAAAGGTGCCGCATTGGCTACCCTTGCTACTCAGATTGTGGTGGTCGCTATGCAATTATTTTACATTAGTATTCAATTTAAAACCCGACCCAATTGGAGACTATTGATCAGCTTGTTCGCTTTTTCATTCGGTTTGTTTTGGGTAGGGAAGTGGCTCTTTGAATTAGACATAAATCACATAATTACTTTTATAGCCTTGTCGGTTTTTGGTTCTGTTTGGGCCCTAATTACACGCATGATTAGCCTAAAAGGAATCTATCATATTTTGAAATTTGGGTAATAATATTTGCCTGAAATTTATTAAAAATTATTTCCTTTACCCCTAAAATCAGCGTAGCTTTGCCCGTAAATCAACGAACCAGTATAATGGATAAATTTTCTTATGTTGGGAATGGAGATATTGAAGCGTACAATGCAGTTTACGAGCAGTATAGAACCAATCCTAACAGTGTAGATGAAACTTGGAAAGAATTTTTTCAAGGGTTTGAATTCGCTTTAGAACAATACGAAGATGGGACTTCTTCGCAGAATGTAGAAAAAGAATTTAAAGTATTTCAACTCATAGAAGGCTACAGAACAAGAGGGCACCTATTCACAAAAACAAATCCAGTTAGAACTAGACGAAGCTACACCGATACTATTTCGGTGGATTATTACGGCTTTAATGCTCAAGACATGGAAACTGTTTTTCATGCTGGAAATAAATTAGGTTTAGGGGCCTCCAAGTTGAAGGATATCGTTTCCTTTTTGGAAGATACCTACTGTAGATCAATCGGAGTAGAATACGTTTATAATCGTAAACCTGAACAACAAGATTGGATTGTTGAAAGAATTGAACGGGGTAGAAATACCACCACTTTCAATGCCGAACAAAAACTAAGAATGTACGAGAAGCTAAGTCAAGCAGTTGAGTTTGAGGCTTTCGTTCATAAAAAGTTTGTGGGCCAAAAACGTTTTTCTTTAGAGGGGGGCGAATCATTGATTCCTGCTATTGACGCATTGGTAGAAAAAGGTTCCGAACTAGGAGTGAAGGAAATGGTGGTCGGAATGGCTCATCGTGGACGTTTAAATATGTTAGCTACTATATTTAAAAAACCGACCGAAAGTATTTTTACCGAGTTTGAAGGTAAGGGCTATGATTCGGAAGACTTTGACGGGGATGTAAAATACCATTTAGGGTCTACCCATACCATCAAAACCAATAAGGGTGCTTCTATGCATCTTACTTTGGCTCCTAATCCTTCACACCTAGAGGCAGTAGGTCCAATAGTAGAAGGGATTACAAGAGCTAAAATTGATAATTATTTAAAGGGATCTGAAGAAGCGCTTCCGGTGATTATTCATGGGGATGCGTCCGTTTCAGGTCAAGGTGTCGTGTATGAAGTGGTGCAAATGGCACAACTTAGCGGTTATAAAACAGGCGGAACCATTCATATTGTGGTGAATAACCAAATTGGGTTTACCACTAACTATATTGATGGCCGTTCAAGTACCTACAGTACTGATGTGGGGAAAGTAACTTTGTCGCCTGTATTTCATGTGAATGGCGATGACGTTGAAGCCGTAGTTCACGTGATGGAAATCGCGATGGAATTCCGTCAACGTTATAAAAAGGATGTGTTTATTGATTTGTTAGGCTATCGAAAATATGGCCATAACGAAGGAGATGAGCCTAGATTTACACAACCATTATTGTATAAAGCAATTGCGAATCATTTAAATCCAAAAGAGATTTATTCGAAAATTTTGATGTCGGAAGGAATTCTTACGGCAGAAAATAAAGCGGCAATTACCAAAGCGAGTGAGGATTATTTGAGTGCGGGTTTTGAGAAATCAAAAAAAGCAGATCATTCTCAGATCACGGATTTTATGCAGGAGTATTGGGAAAACTACACCGTTGGATCTAAGGCCGATATGCTTGAAAAAGTAGAGACAGGAATTCCGTTGAAAGAATTGGAGCATTTAACAACCCAAATCTGTTCACTTCCTGCCGATAAAAAGATTTTTAGAAAGATTCAGAAGTTATTCCTTGCGCGTATGGAAATGCTCAAGAATGATAATCTGGATTGGGCCATGGGGGAGCTTTTGGCCTATGCATCTTTACTCTCTAAAGGACATAACGTCCGTTTAAGTGGTCAAGATGTGGAGCGTGGTACATTTTCTCACCGACATTCAGTGGTGACTGAAGAAGATTCAGAAAATAAATATATTCCGCTAAATAATATTCAAGAGAAACAAGGTGAGTTTACCGTGTATAACTCTTTCCTATCCGAATATGCGGTTTTAGGATTTGATTACGGATATGCGATGGCATCTCCAAATACATTAACGCTTTGGGAAGCTCAGTTTGGTGATTTTGCCAATGGAGCTCAAATTATTTTTGACCAGTTTTTAAGTGCTGCCGAAGATAAATGGAGAACCATGAACGGATTGGTGATCCTTTTACCTCATGGCTACGAAGGACAAGGTGCGGAACACTCAAGTGCGCGTATGGAACGTTTTCTACAGTTAACTGCCGAAGGTAATTTTGCCGTGGCTAACGTAACGACTCCCGCCAATTATTTCCACTTGTTGAGAAGGCAATTGGTACGTGATTTCCGTAAACCCTTAGTCGTGTTTACTCCAAAATCATTATTACGTCACCCCTTGTGTGTGTCGCCAAAAGAAGATTTTACTTCGGGGCATTTTCAAGATGTAATTGGAGATACCGTAAATGAAAATAAAGTGAAAAGAGTCGTTTTCCTTACGGGAAAACTATACTACGAACTACTTCAGAAAAGAGAAGAGTTGAATCGTGAGGATGTTGCTTTGGTTCGTATCGAACAAATGTATCCTCTGAATTTCGATAAATTAGAAGAAATTATTAAGTCCTATAATGGCGCAGAAATTGTGTGGGCGCAAGAAGAACCCGAAAACATGGGGGCATGGAGTTATTTCTTAAGAAAGATGTACAAACATCATCCAAGATTAATTTCACGTAAAGCAAGTGGTGCTCCGGCATCGGGCTCCTCCCAAGTAGCGGCCGCAAGACAAAAAAGAATTATTGACCAAGTATTCGAATAGTTATGAGTTTGGAAATGAAAATCCCAAGTCCGGGAGAATCTATTACAGAAGTGGAAATAGCCCAATGGCTAGTTGAAAGCGGAGATTATGTAGAAACGGACCAGATTATTGCCGAAATTGATTCGGATAAAGCAACTTTAGAGTTACCAGCAGAAGCTTCTGGAATAATTACTTTAAAAGCCGAAGACGGGGATGCCGTTCAAGTTGGTGAAGTCGTTTGTACCATTGATACAGATGCCGAGAAACCTGCTGATTTTGTATCTGCTACCGATGCACCAGTGGTAAAAGAAGAAGCGGCTCCTGTAGCAGCTCCAAAAACGGCTGTTGCCCCATTGAACGATGTGAAAGCAACGCCATTGGCAAAAGAGGTGATGAAGCAAAATGCCGTGAATCCTGGTAAAGTAAATGCCTCGGGGAGTAACGGTAAAATTGTACGTGATGATGTAGATGTGTACCTGACAGGGGGCGTAGATGCAGCTACTATTTTCTCTCCTACAGGGGAAAGAAATCAAGAGCGTAAGAAAATGAGCATGCTTCGCAGAAAATTAGCGAAACGTTTGGTGGCGGTGAAAAGTGAAACGGCTATGTTAACTACTTTCAACGAAGTAGATATGAAGCCAATCATGGATTTACGTAAAAAATACAAACAGAAATTTGGAGATACTCATGGGGTAGGACTTGGATTTATGTCCTTCTTTACCAAAGCATGTGCGGAAGCATTAAGATTGTACCCATTGGTGAATTCTATGATTGATGGTGACGATATGATCTCTTACGATTATGCCGATATCGCCATTGCAGTTTCAGCTCCTAAAGGACTAATGGTTCCTGTAATTAGAAATGCAGAAGCGATGAGTTTAGCGGAAATTGAAGCGGAAGTGAAACGTTTGGCTTTAAAAGCGCGTGACGGTAAATTGAGTATTGATGAAATGACTGGAGGTACCTTTACCATTACTAATGGCGGTGTTTTTGGATCGATGTTAAGTACTCCAATTATCAACCCTCCACAAAGTGCTATTTTAGGAATGCATAATATTGTAGAACGTCCAGTAGCTATTAATGGAGAAGTGGTTATTCGTCCAATTATGTTTGTAGCTTTAAGTTACGATCATCGTGTAATTGACGGTAAGGACTCCGTAGGGTTCTTGAAAACAGTAAAAGAAATGTTAGAAAATCCAACCAAATTAATCTTTGGTGGGAAAGAACCAATAGAGGTTTTACTAGGTTTGTAAACGAACAACATACTATTTAAGAGAGCGATTCCAATTGGGTCGCTTTTTTTGTGCCTTTGTTTTCAGGGAAACCTATAGAGCTAATTGAGCGGAGCCGAAATGCAGGATTCTACCTTATATTTGTATTAGAATGAGAATTACATTGACCGTATTTAACTTTTTTTCGAAGGGTAATTAAACAACAAAAATGGGTGGTTCACTAATTCGGATACTAACTATTCTAATCATTTTGACGGTATCCTTTTTAGGATCTTGTCAAAGTGTATTTAATACGGCTTTTGATGTAAATAATGCACCTAATTTTAGTGGTAGTGTATTGGAGACAGATAATGGGTACATTTTTACTCAAAGAGCCGATTACATTGGGTTTTCCCATATTCAAGCAATAAAACTAGATACGCTAGGTAATATTACGGATTCAAATACCTTAGTACAAAGTGATACGGCTTTATTTAATGGGTTTTCAGGTTCTTTGCAAAAGTTAACCACTCCAGAGTTTTGTCAACTCTATAAAGTTGGACCTGACAGCGTTATTCGTTTAGTGTTTTTTGATATTAATCTTCAAAAAATAAGAGAAACAAAGTACCATTTTAATCAATTTACGGGACGCGGAATAGTCAAACAAATAAACGATTCCACATTGCTATTATTAGGGCAAGTAACTAACCCCAACTATTGGGATTTGGTTTTAATAAATACCGATTTACAAGGTAATGAACGTTGGCGCACCATTTTTGGAGAACTAGGGAAAGATGATTACGGTTTTTCTATAGGAGTTTTAAATGATACTATTGTGGTAGGAGGTCAAACTCTCCCTACAAGCAGTAGTTCTCACCCACATATTTGGTTGTTTGATTCACTAAGTAATCCTTTATTTGATACTATTTATTCTGATTTTAGTTCAGGTGGGTATCTTGCTCATCATAATAATTTTGGTTGGTATTTATCAGCGGCAAAAAATGTTTCGAATAAATTTTATCCAAGCCTAATAAAATTAAATCCAGATTTAAGTATTTCTTTTTCAAAAGATTTTTTTACAGAGGAAGAATATGTTTCTATTGGTCAACACACAATTAATGATGATGGTGTTATTACTGCAGCTGGGATGCAAATAGTGAATAACGTAATTACAGGTATTTTCTTCCAAGCCAATCACCTCGGAGACAGTTTGGGCTCTAAACTTATTGATCACATTTCAGGAGAGCGGTCACAATTTCATGATATTCGTCCTACCAGTGATGGCGGATATATTATGGTAGGTGAAACTCGTGCTCCAGGGCAAGATAGTTGGATCGTAAAAGTAAATGCTTGGGGCTGTGATAATATACCGTGTGTGGTAAGTGTAGGTGAGGTAGAACTACCTATAGGAGAATTAAATTGTTATCCTAATCCAACCCATGGTTCAGGCACTATTTCGGGTTACTTGTCTTCATTGAATAAAGAATCAGAGGTTAAAGTGTATAACAGTGTAGGGCAATTAATTCAGCGGATACCTGTTGCGCAAAATCAATTTGAGTTTCAAACTCAGTTTCCAGCAACTGGGCTATATTTGATTTCATTAGAAACAAACGGAGAAATTATTAAACAACAAAAATGGGTAGTTCACTAATTCGGGTACTAACTATTCTAATCATTTTGACAGTATCCTTTTTAGGATCTGGTCAAAATGTATTTAATAAGGCTTTTGATGTAAACAACGCCCCCAATTTTAGTAGCGATGTAGTAGAAATTGAGACTGGGTATATTTTTACTCAAAGAGCCGATTACAACGGGTTTTCCCATATTCAGGCAATAAAACTAGATACGCTAGGTAATATTACGGATTCAAATACCTTAGTACAAAGTGATACGGCATTGTTTTATGGATTCTCTGGCTCATTGCAAAAGCTATCCACTCCAGAATTTTGTCAACTCTATAAAGTAGGGCCTGATAGTGTTATTCGTTTAGTGTTTTTTGATGTAAACCTTCAAAAAATAAGGACTAAAAAATATTATTTTAATCAATTTACCGGTCGTGGTGTAATTAAACAGGTAAACGACTCCACTTTATTGATTTTGTGTCAAGTAAGTAATCCTTCTACTTGGGATCTAGTATTGATGAATACCGATTTACAAGGCAATGAACGCTGGCGTACTATTTTTGGTGAACCAGGCAAGGATGATTATGGTTTTACAATAGAGGAGATTGATGGAGAAATTGTAGTGGGAGGACAGACCTATTTTAGTAGCCAAGTGGCTCATCCCCATATAATTTCTTTCAATAAAGTTGGTCAAATTGTCTTTGATACCATTTACACTCAATTTGATAACGGTGGAAGTTTTGCCTACCATTCGGATTATGGATTCTTTTTGTATAGTTCCAAAAACAATTTACCCACGAGTTTGTATCCAACTATAATAAAGTTGGACTCCAATTTTATTATGGAATGGTCACAAGAATATTTTAGGGATGCTCAATTGGTGGCTGTTGGTGCAATTACTATATCAGATCAGGGTATAATTTCTATGGCCGGTAGTCAAATTTTCGGGAGTAATAATTCGGGTGTTTTTTTTCAAATTAATCATCAAGGAGATAGTTTAGGTTCTAAAATATTGGAGCATATACCTGGGAGTAAGGCAAGTTTTGACAATATCCGTCCTACCAGTGATGGAGGATACATCCTCGCAGGCCAAACTAAAGCACCTACGCAAGACAGTTGGATTGTAAAAGTAAATGCATGGGGGTGTGATAATATACCGTGTGTGGTAAGTGTAGATGAAAAAGAGGTGTCAAAAGGAGGGTTAAATTGTTATCCTAACCCCACGAATGGCGCAGGTACTATTTCGGGTTACTTGTCTTCATTGCATGAAGAATCAGAGGTTAAAGTGTATAATAGTATAGGGCAATTAATTCAAACTATTTCTATAACCCAAAAAGACTTTGAGTTTCCAGTAAATCTTACTCAAAACGGGTTGTATTTTGTAGTGCTAATGCAAAATGGAGAAATTATTAAACAACAAAAATGGGTAGTTCACTAATTCGGGTACTAACTATTCTAATCATTTTGACGGTATCCTTTTTAGGATCTGGTCAAAGTGTATTTAATAAGGCTTTTGATGAAGCGAACACGGCTAATCATACCTCTAATGCATTAGAATATGCGGATCAATACTATTTTACCCAAAAGGCATTTATTGGAGGCGCAGCGGTGCTTCAGGCGATTTGTTTAGACTCAAATGGCTTGGTGGTAAAAAAGAAGCCTTTGGTGGTGGATAGTATTAAGAATATATTTTATGGGTATGGGGGGGCTTTTCAACGTTTAAGTTCCAACGAGTTCTGTCAACTATATAAAACCGGTGGAGATAGTACCTTAAAACTGGTTTTTTTTGATGACAGTTTAGATGTAATTAGAACCGTAGAGTATGCGTTAAATTTATACTCTGGTCCTGGAATTGTCAAACAAACCAATGATTCTACCTTGCTTTTGTTGGGGCTGGTAAGTAACCCTTCTAACTGGGATATAGTTCTTATAAATACCGATTTACAAGGCAACGAACGCTGGCGCACCATTTTCGGTGAACCAGGTAAGGATGATTATGGGTTCTCTATTGAAATTATTAATAATGAAATATTTGTCGGGGGGCAAACTTTTTATAATAGTACCAGTGTTGCCAATTCACACCTTTTTAAGTTAACGAGTTCAGGTCAACTGCTAAATGACACTATTTATAATGGTTTTAATAATGGTGGTTTTTTGACATATAATGAAAATTACGGGCTTTATAATACTGGGGTAGTAAATAAATCAAATTTTCTAATACCATTTTTGTCTTTAATCAATTCAAATAATTTATCTACTATCTGGGAGCATACCTATTTTGTAGATGACACCCTAGTTGCCCCACAACAAATGATAATTAATGATAATGGAATCATTTCTATTTCAGGAGGAAAGTTAATTATGAATGAATACTCTGGTTGGTTTTTTCAAACTAATGCGGATGGAGATAGTTTAGGCTCTAAAATATTGGAGCATATCCCAAATGAGAGTGCTGCGTTTAATGATATTCGTCCTACCAGTGATGGTGGATATATATTAGCAGGCCAAACCGATGCTCCTACCCAAGACAGTTGGATCGTAAAAGTCAATGCATGGGGGTGTGATAATATACCGTGTGTGGTAAGTGTAGATGAAAAAGAGGTGTCAAAAGGAGGGTTAAATTGTTATCCTAATCCCACGAATGGAGAAGGTACCATTTCGGGAGCTTTATCAACGATTTCCCTTCCAACAGAAATAAATGTTTTTAATGCTATGGGACAGTTGGTGCAAACCATTCCCATACGTCAAAAAGATTTTGATCTACAAGTGAATATTAAAGGGGAAGGTTTGTATTTGGTGGTACTCATGCAAAATGGAGTAGTAATGCAACAACAAAAATGGGTGGTTCACTAGTTAAAGGCCACGGATCGGAGTCGAAATGCCAACTCCCAGAACTATATTTGCTACATGAATATTAAAGCAGCCATCCCCAACAGTATTACACTAGGAAATTTATTATTTGGAGTTATTGGTATTATGCTCACCTTTGAAACCAATATGTTGGGTGCCGCTATATGCATGGTTTTAGCAGCGGTATTAGATTTTTTTGATGGATTGGCTGCCCGTGCCTTGGGAGTAAGTGGTGAGTTTGGTAAACAGCTCGATTCGTTGGCCGATATGGTTACTTTCGGAGTATTACCAGGCATCATGCTGTACCAATTCATTACCATAGGTTATGGTGAATATTTTGTGCCTATTGGCGATAGACCTGTGGTACATATTCTCGTAGAATTCTCTGGTTTTTTATACACGCTTTTTGCGGCCTTGAGATTAGCCACCTTTAATATTGCTACCAATCAATCCGATTCTTTTATTGGGGTGCCCTCTCCAGCAGCAGCTTTGTTTGTCGCTTCTTTTGCGCTCATTCTCTCGCTACAATACAAAATAAATATGTATTTCCCAATGGACGATTTACAATTGGGGGCCGTGGCAATAATGAGTTATTGGTCGCCTTTTGATTTCCATTTAGTGTACAATTTGTTCTTTCCAGAATGGTACGTGGCCATCTCTATATTCTTAAGTATAATGATGGTAGCACCCGTGAGAATGTTGAATTTCAAATTCAAGGAAATGAGTTGGGCGAGTAACCAACATCGTTACCTATTCCTGATCGGGGTAATGGTTTTGCTGCTTCTTACTTTTGTTCCGTATGGGATTCACATTCCAGGAATGATTTTTTTAGATTACGCGGTGATCCCTCTAATTATTTTATTCTACATGGTGTATAGCCTCATTCTTCATTTTTCAACCAAGGGGGAGCAATAGAATTTTTCAAATATTACCATACCGGCATGGACTCTTGAGTAAATGCACGTTTTTCCATAAGGTAGCGGTTTAACCAATTTGGGCGTAAATCATCCGAAATTTCAGTGGCTTCCGTTTTGGAAACTTCTAGTAAAACGGGGTGCTCTTCGGTTTCATATTCTTTGGGGTCAAAATTTTGAAAACTCGTGACCACATAACGCTCTACTTCAACCACCGAATAATCTCTCGATTCCGAATATAAAATAGCATCATCTGTTAACACAAAAAGTTTCGGGTAATTCGAGAATATGGCGGGTGAATAAAAGAATCGAACATTCATGGCGGTGGTTTTTTAAGTTCTTTGCAAAATAACGGCAGTTGACGCCTATTGTTGCTAGTGGTTTTCCATGAGTTTTTTGGTAGGATAACGGGAATGGCTACTTTTGAATCAAAATAGAGTAAAAATGACCATTTGGAATAAAATTAGTATCGGAATTATTGCGGTTTTAAGCTTGAGCTGCGAAGGTTTGCAAAAAGAACGAGTGGATCTAATTATTCACAATGCCACTATCTATACAGTGAACGAAACCTTTGATAAGGAGGAAGCGATGGCGATTCAAGATGGTCGGATTTTAGCCATAGGTCCGGAGCATAAAATCATGAATAAATACCAAAGTGAGGAGGTTATCAATGCAAAAAAGCAATTTGTTTACCCCGGGTTTATTGATGGACATTGCCATTTTCTAGGTTATGGATTGATTCTGCAAAAAGTCAATCTTGTAGGAACAACGTCTTGGAAGCAGTGTCTGGATAAAACAACTCAGTTTGCCACGAGTCATCCTTTAGGTTGGATTCAAGGTTGGGGATGGGATCAAAATGATTGGGACGCTAATGAATACCCAACCAATAAGGAATTGAACACCCTATTCCCAGACCGTCCGGTGATGTTAAGAAGGATTGATGGCCATGGAGCTATAGTCAATAAAAAGGCGTTGGAACTGGCTGGAATACAGGTAAACACCAAAGTAGTTGGTGGAAATATTGTGGTAGTAGATGGAGAATTAACGGGCGTTTTAGTGGATAATGCCGTAGAATTGGTGTTAAAGGTCATTCCGAAACCAAGCAATGAGACTAAGACACTGGCTTTATTAGAAGCACAAAAAAATTGTTTTGCCGTGGGGCTAACTACGGTAAGCGAGGCCGGTATTGATAAGTCTGAAATTGAGTTAATCCAACAATTACATCGGGACTCCCTATTACAAATGAACGTGTACGCCATGGTATCCGATAAACCAGAAAACGTAGATTATTTCTTAAATAAAGGACCTATTCTGGAGCCCAAGTTAACGGTGCGTTCTATTAAGGTGTATGCGGATGGTGCATTAGGTTCTAGAGGAGCGGCTATGATAGATGCCTATTCAGATGACGCCCATAACCATGGAATGATGTTGACTCCCATCGATCATATGAAAGAATTAGCGGTGAAATCAAATGCGGCCGGTTTTCAAATGAATACCCATTGTGTGGGCGACTCAGCGAATCGTTTACTACTTGAGATTTATGGAGAGGTCCTGCAAGGGGTAAATGATAAAAGGTGGCGTATTGAACATGCGCAAGTGGTTCAACCTGCAGATATGAGTTTTTACCGTACCTATACCATTATCCCTTCGGTTCAACCCACTCATGCTACCTCAGATATGTATTGGGTAGAAGAAAGATTGGGAAGTGAGCGAATTAAATCGGCTTATGCGTATAAAGAGTTGTTAAAGCAAAATAAAATTATTGCGCTAGGTACCGATTTCCCTATTGAAGGTATTTCTCCTTTAGCCACCTTTTATTCGGCTGTTTTCAGGGTAGATGCAGCTTCTTTGCCGGAAGGTGGCTTTCATCCTGAAAATGCGTTAACCGCAGAGGAAGCCTTGAAGGGAATGACCATTTGGAATGCCATGGCTAATTTTGAAGAAAACCAAAAAGGAAGCTTGGAAGTGGGTAAAAAAGCAAATATCACCCTTTTGAATATGGATTTGTTAACCGTTCGAGCCAAGGATTTTTCAAAAATGGAAGTGGTGACGACTATTGTAGATGGTGAAATTGTATATAGAAAATAATGTAGTTTTACTACGTTTTTGTAAAGGATGAAAAAGGAAGTCTGTATAGTACTGTTTATGGTAGTGTCGTTTATTGCGAATGCGCAAAAACCATTTGTTCCAGATTTCTCCCATTTCTCCACTGAAAGTTTACATCAGGCTTTTCCGCAACAGGCTAATTCTTTTATGACTGCTGAGGAACAAAAATTGGTTTTTTACATGAACCTTCTGAGGTTAGAACCCGTAGTTTTTTTGAATGATATTGTTAAACCTTACGTTGCTTTTAATGAATTGAATGTCAATAGTTATGTGCGTTCCTTGTATAAGGATTTAGCAAAATCGAAATCTGTTAGCACCTTACGAATGGAGCAAGATTTATATGAAATGGCTAAATCTCATTTACAGGATATCGGTACAAATGGACTTACCGGACATGTAGGGTCAAATGGACAGACATTTAAAATTCGGGCAGCGCCATTGTTAAATAAATATGAATTGGTTTCCGAAAATGTAGGGCTGGGATTTAATTCTCCATTGGATAACTTGATGGGCCTTTTAATTGATGATGGGGTCAAGGGCCTAGGTCATCGAAAAGCCATTTTATCCCCCCAATATAATGGGATAGGTGTGGCTATTGGAAGTCATAAAGAATTCGTGTACGGATGTGTAATGGATTTTGGATTTCTTTAAGTAGAAGAAACCCAACTATAGTTTCAAGTTAGCGGGTGTTTTTATTTTTTCTAAATTCTCAAAAGCGTGATTTAATTCGTTCTTGTAACGAGCAATTATTTCCTTAATTGGCTCTACTTTATCCACTAACGCGGAGGATTTCCCGGCAATCCATAAGGTTTTATAATTACCTGGTTTGACCGATTTCTCCAGTTTTTTCATGCCCGAGATTTGAATCCACATTTTGAAATACTTTTTGGTAAACTCATTCTTAGATAAAGCGCGTTCCAAAAAATTCTGTTTACTTCCAATCTTCTTTGCATAAGGGGTATTGATTACCGTAGCCCAAGATCCAGAGATCTTATTAGACATGATAATATCCTCCATTTGGGCATCTACAATGGCATTTTTATAGCCATCGTTGACCGAAGATTCTTCGGACGCAATAAAAGCAGTACCTACAGAAACAGCTTCTGCACCTAAAGCTAACATGGAGGCCATTCCCCACCCATCGGCAATGCCTCCGGCAGCAATAACCGGAATATCAAATTTGTTTTTTAGGGATCGCACCAAAATTTGCAATGGGTTTGGACCCGAATGTCCTCCGGCTCCTTGGCCTACCGCTATAAACCCATCGCAGCCTAAATCATAGACTTTCTGGGCATGTTCCAGATTTACAACGTCACAAAAAACTTTAGCTCCATAGGCATGTGCTAGCTCAATCACCTTTTTTGGAGTACCCAAGGAGGTAATGAAAAACGGCACTTTATTATCCACACATACTTTTAAATGTTTTTCGAAGAACGGATTACTACGTTGGGCAATTAAGTTCACTCCAAAAGAACCTGATTTGCCTTCTTGGAATTTATGAAGGTTTTGAATCGTCTGTGCTAACTCTTTTTCGGTACGGTAATTTAAGGTTGGAAAAGTGGCCATTACTCCATGTTCAATACCCGCTTTCATCATGGCTTCATTGGAGACCAAAAACATAGGGGCCATTACCATAGGGAATTCAATGTTTAACATTTTATTGATGGGAGTGGTAATGTGCATATCTCTAATTTTTGTAAGTGAGAAACCAATTTGTATTCCTTGTTAAATCAACCTAATTCTGCTGTTTCAGTTCTTCAAATTTACCTATTTTAGTGACCTACATTTAATTTTAAACCAAAAATATATGTCCAAAGAGTTAAAAAGACTGTTCGATCTACCTTATTATCAGCTAGAAAAGTATCCTTTGGAACGTAGTTTTTCATCCAAAATTAATGGGAAGTGGGTCAGTATTTCATCGCAACAATTGGTGGATCAAGCCAATGAAGTGAGTAAGGGTTTGTTGGCTATGGGGATTCAACCCGGAGATAAAGTGGGTTTGATTTCTAATAACCGGTATGAATGGCACATTATGGATATTGGAATCCTTCAAATTGGAGCGGTTAATGTGCCTATTTATCCCACTATTTCGGCTGCCGATTATGATTATATTTTTAATCATGCAGAGCTAAAAATCGTTGTAGTTTCAAGTTCTGAAATTTTGGATAAAGTAAATAGTATAAAAGAGAAAGTACCATCGCTAACGAATGTATTCACTTTTGAGAAAATTGAGGGGGAAACGCATTGGTCTGAGATTAAATCCAAAGGAGCTGATATTGAATTGTCGCAAGTAACCGATTTAATGAAAGAGGTGAAAACAGACGATATGGCTTCCATTATTTATACTTCTGGGACTACCGGTAGACCCAAAGGAGTAATGCTTTCCCATGCAAATATTCTATCCAATGTGGTCGCTTCGGGGGAACGTTTTCCAGCGAGATACGGGCAAAAATCGATTTCTTTTTTACCTATTTGTCATATTTATGAAAGGTCATTAACCTATTTGTATATGATGGAAGGAACAAGTGTTTATTTCGCTGAAAGTATGGAAACCATTGGTGAAAATATTAAGGAAGTAAAACCCGAGGTATTTTCGGCCGTACCTAGATTACTAGAAAAAGTATTTGACAAAATTATTGCCAAAGGAGAAGAACTAACGGGAGCCAAAAAAATGTTGTTTTTCTGGGCCGTGGATCTGGGCGAAAAGTGGATGCCAAATGGGGAGAATGGTTCTTTCTATGAATTTAAATTGAGTATTGCAAATAAGCTTATTTTCAGTAAGTGGAGAGAAGCTTTAGGTGGAAATGTGATTGCCATTTCTTCGGGAAGTGCTGCCCTTCAACCACGGTTGGCTCGGGTATTTAATGCCGCTAATATTCCAATTTTTGAGGGATATGGTTTAACAGAAACATCCCCCGTTATTTCGGTAAATGAACTGGAAAATGAAGGTCTGATGATCGGGACAGTAGGTCGGGTAATCAATAATGTTCAGGTGAAATTTGGAGCAGATGGTGAGATTTTAGCCAAAGGGCCAAATGTGATGTTGGGCTATTATAAAGATCCTGAAAAAACACGGGAGGTATTAACTGAAGATGGGTGGTTTCATACCGGGGATATTGGAGAGTTAGTGGGTAAAACAAAGGACTTTTTGAAAATCACGGATCGTAAAAAGGAAATGTTTAAAACCTCTGGGGGTAAATATGTAGCGCCACAATTAATTGAGAATATGTTGAAAGAATCTCGTTTTGTGGAGCAGGCAATGGTGATTGGGGAAAACCGGAAGCATCCGGCTGTATTACTGGTCCCCGCTTTTGATTTTGTATACGAATGGGCAAAACGACATGATGAACAGGTATCTACTCCAGAAGAATTGGTGAAGAATGAAAAAGTGAAAGCCCGGATCTGGAAAGATATTTCCAGAATTACGGAGAATTTAGGCAGTTGGGAAATTCCTAAAAAAATGGAGTTGTGCTCGGATGTTTGGTCCATTGAAAACAATGAATTGACGCCCACTTTAAAATTGAAACGTAAAGTGGTTTTAGAAAAACACCAAGCAGAAATAAAACGTATTTATGGCGAATAAGCGAAAACTTAATTCGCTTTAAAAAGAGGGTCTCTATTATTTGTTACAATGGGTATTTTTGCCGGTAATTACTCTCGTTTAGGGTTGTGCAGTAGATAGCTTTCGGATTTGGTGGGGCGGGATAGTTCATTCTCGAATAGAATAAATCGGCAATATAGCCATGTCCAGTATACTTTAAGCTCCCATTTCATGCTGTTTTAGGATGGGTTACTGGGAATGATAATTTTGGATATTAGGTATTCGTCTTAAAGAATAAAAAATAAAATGATTTACGAATTTGAAGGGTTTGTTCCCGTAATACACGAAACCGCTTTTGTACATCCTTTGGCTTCCGTGATTGGAAATGTAATTATTGGGGCCAATGTTTTTGTGGGTTCTGGTGCGGCTATCAGAGGTGATATCGGTAAAATAATTATTGAAGATGGTTGCAATGTACAAGAAAACTGCATCATTCATATGTTTCCTGGTAAAACGGTCGTGTTGAAAGAAATGGCTCATATTGGTCATGGAGCTATTGTTCATGGTGCTGTGGTAGGTAAGAACAGTCTAATTGGTATGAATGCCGTTTTAATGGATGATGCTATAATTGGTGATGAATGCGTTATTGGTGCATTATGTTTTGTTCCTGCAGGGAAAGAAATTCCAGACCGAAGTATTGGAGTAGGGAATCCAGTGAAAATTGTGAAGGAAGTTTCGGACAAAATGATCGGTTGGAAAACGGATGGAACTCTGTTGTATCAAAAATTGGCGGCAAGTAGTCATGAAACTTTAAAAGAGGTAGAACCGTTAAGGGAAGTACCAAAGGATAGAATGGATCAAGAAGATGTATTCAAACCTTGGAATGAAACTAAAAAGTAAATCATGTTAATTGACAATAAAATTCCAATAATTTACTCCCTGGGAAAAATCAAGGTGGAGTTAATCGTGGTGACCATTTATGCGGTTGGGATTGTGATATTAAATGATGTGATCCATCTAGGACACATGTCCATTCCTCTTGGTATTCCTACATTGTTAGGAACCACTATTTCTTTGATTTTGGGTTTTAGAATTTCCCAATCCTATGATCGTTGGTGGGAAGCACGTAAAGTTTGGGGGGGGATAGTAAATGATTCTCGAACCTTGATTCGGCAGGTGATGACCTTCGTGAATACGGGGAACCCGGAGGAAGATCATAAAATACATGAAGATTTTGTGAATGCACAAATTGGATTTTGTTTCGCACTAGCGAAAACTTTGAGAGGTTTAGATCCCTTGGATAGGTTACTTAAAAATTTCACGGAATCGGAATTGAAAGCCATTTCCAGGGAAAGTAATGTGCCAAATGCCATTTTGAAACTGCATGCTTTACGATTAAAAATGGCTATCGATAGAGAATTGGTGTCTGGATTTGAAACCATCCAAATTGACAATACCATTTCTAGATTGACTGATCATATGGGGAAAGTAGAACGGATTAAATCAACGGTTTTCCCGGTAACTTATACCTTATTAGTGGAGTTTTTACTTTACTTATTTGTGATGTTGTTACCCTTGGGTTTGACCGATTATTTTGGCTATCTAATGGCTCCGTTATTGATATTGATTAGTGTACCCTTCTTTTTGTTAGAAAAGACGGCTATAAATCTTCAAAATCCATTTAATAACAATAAAACGGATACTCCAGTGATTACCATTTCCAAAACAATTGAAATGAACTTGAACCAAATGATTGGTAAAGACTTCCAACGAGATTTAAGTAACCCCGAAGATGGGCCTTTTTATGTCATGTAGGCTTTTAGGAAATACTACCCCAGTTTGGATGCTTCTTCGCATAAGCAATAAAGTTCTTTCGGAGTAAGGCATTTTCAGCTAACGATAAGTTGGAGTCTTGTTCCAATAAGGTTTGAGCCGCCTCACGCGCAACTTTTAGTATTTTTCCATCCGTGGCTAAATTGGCAATATTGAAATCAAGAATCCCACTTTGCTGAGTGCCCATAATATTACCTGGGCCACGAAGGTTTAAATCGGCTTCAGCTACTTCAAAACCATCATTGGTTCGGACCATGGTTTCAATTCGAGTTCGAGCGTCAGAACTGAGTTTGTAATCCGTAATCAATACACAATAAGATTGTTCTGCCCCACGACCTACACGACCTCTTAACTGGTGGAGTTGTGCGAGTCCAAATTTTTCTGCGCTTTCAATAATCATGATGGATGCATTGGGTACATTTACTCCCACTTCAATCACGGTGGTGGCGACCATAATATGCGTTTCTCCCCGGACAAATCGTTGCATTTCCATTTCCTTATCAGCTGGTTTGAGTCTGCCATGAACTACCGAAACTTGAAATTCTGGTGTAGGAAACTCTCTCGAAATAGATTCAAACCCATCCATTAAATCTTTGTATTGGAAATGCTCCGATTCTTCGATCAATGGATATACCACATAAACTTGACGTCCTTTTGCAATCTCTTTTCGCATAAAACCAAAAATACCTAACCGGTGCGCATCGTATTTATGAATGGTTTGAATCGGTTTTCTTCCGGGGGGAAGTTCATCAATAATACTCACCTCCAAATCGCCATAAAAGCTCATGGCTAAGGTTCTGGGAATAGGGGTGGCCGACATAATTAAAATATGAGGGGGGACTTTGCTTTTTGCCCACATCCTTGAACGTTGCGCCACTCCAAAGCGATGCTGTTCATCAATAACAACAATTCCTAAATTTTGAAACTTCACCCGGTCTTCAAGAAGTGCATGGGTACCTATAATTATCGAAATTTCTCCGGCCTCTAAAGCCGCTAACCTTTCTCTACGATCTTTGGTTTTAGTAGACCCGGTAAGTATAGTCGTTTTTATGCCTATGGGTTCGAGTAACTCCGAAACGCCAATATAATGCTGTTGGGCTAAAATTTCCGTAGGCGCCATTAAGGCGGCCTGATACCCATTGTCCATTGCCAATAACATAGCTAAAACCGATACAATAGTTTTTCCACTTCCCACATCCCCCTGTAAAAGACGGTTCATCTGTTTTCCCGTCTTTACATCATTTCGAATTTCTTTGACCACCCTTTTTTGGGCGCCTGTTAATTCAAAGGGTAGCACTTCGTTATAAAACTGAGTAAATTTTTCTCCCACACGATTAAAAACAAATCCGCCCTTTTCGGTATTTCGATGGTTTTTAAATCGAAGAATCTGTATTTGCATAAAAAACAATTCTTCAAATTTTAAACGGTACCGAGCCAGTTTTAGCTGATCGGGTGTACTCGGGAAATGAACTTCAAAGAAGGCTAAATGACGCGGCATTAAATGCCATGTTTCCAGAATATGTGGAGATAAAATTTCCGGTAAATTGATGGAGATTTGTTGGGTGATTGTATACACTAATTTCTCAATCGCTTTCGTATGTAGGTTGGCTGAATTTAGCTTATCTGTACTATGGTAAATAGGTTGCAGCTCTCGTCCGTTGGTCGCTTTTGCGCTACTTGAAGGTTCTAGTTCGGGATGCGCAATATTGTATTTGCCATTAAATCGGGTCGGTTTCCCAAAAAGTACAAATTCTTTTTCTGGATCTAATTTGGGTTCCACCCATTTGATTCCTTTGAACCAAATCAATTCAATGACTCCGGTCTCATCGTAAAATTCCGCGATAAGACGCATTTTTCGGGCTTGGCCCATTTTACGGATTTTTCGAACATGCCCTTTAAATTGCATAAAGGCTTGGTCTTGGTTGGCGTTCTCCACCTTATGGAATTGGGAACGATCAACATAGCGGAAAGGAAAATGAAATAATAAATCGCCAAACGTGAAAATGTGCAATTCCTTTTGCAGGAGTTCCGCCCTTTTCGGACCAACACCTTTCAAAAATTCTATTTTCGTTTGAAGTGGATTCATGTATCAATTACAAAATCCAAAAATAGAATTCTTACGGAAGCATTAAAAAATATTTCTTGCCAATTCTTACCGCTAGATCCATTATTGATCAAATTATTACCAATTAAAGTTTGCCGTTGTGTTATTGGAATACTGATTTTGCGATACATAAGGAGGGATGGCACCCGTTTGTGAAAATATGCCGTATCCGTACGAATCAGAAATGGTACAATTTGAAATACGTATTGAATTTAGTGAATTAGACTGTATGTAAATGTTTGCCTGTGTAGACCATCCGCCCTGGCCTCCATTTTTTATGACACAGTAGGTCATTTCACTGGAATTTGGAAATCCCTGAAATTTGATTCCTTCCCAATAGTGAGTAGAACTGGTAGAAGGGTAGGCTTCAAAGGTAATGGGGCGACTTTCTGTTCCTTTTGCAATTAAAACGCCTGAAACTTGGAAGCTTCCATCCTGAAACTGTAAGGTGCTTCCAGGATCTATTGTGAGTTGGTCATAACCACTATTAGAAATGATTAAATCGTCATAAAAAACAAGAGGTGCTGTTTGGGCTTTCCATTGGTGGACTCCAGAAATATACTCGTATTCTGATTCCACTTTTATTTGCTGATGACTATCATATTCATTATTCCCTCCTAGAGTATATACTTGGTCTAAACCAATGTGAATACATGTATTGTGATTTTCGACACTGGAAAAGGTATTGAAGTCAAATTCTTTAAATCCATAATTATAGATTTGAACTCCAAAAGAACATTCCTGAAAATGGCAATTATTTATTGTCATTCTTGCGTTTTGTTCGGTAATTGCAACATCATCAAAGGAACAAAATTCAAAAGTGCTAGAAATACCTCCTGCTAATGAAATATAACCCTGGTTATTTTGATATCCATTATAGAAACCTACGCCCTTGAACTGAACAAGAGAGTCTGCTGTGCCTATGGCCTGAATAGATGCTCCCGAGTATTCTGAAGTGTAAAAGGTAGTCCCTTCAAATATGACTATGGCACCTGGGTTTATTGTCAAAATAGCCGAATCCGATAGTTCGATGTTGTATTTTATTAGATATCTCGTTCCTCCAAAAAAGGTGGTGTTTGTGTAGATGTTTTGGTTTATTTCAATCGTTTGGACTAATGGATATAACTCTGGTTGTTCAATCTTTTCGCAGGAACAAAGAATAGCAGTACTAAGCAAAAGGATAAATAAAAGGTTTTTCATTTTTATCGGTTTACGGCAAACATAATCATCTTAAGCAATATTAAGGACTGAATTTCGAAACCGAAGTTTGTTAACTCCACAATTTTTTGTCGTTTCGCCACATCAATTGTTGAATTCACCACTTTGTTTTTGTAGCCATTTAGAATATGCCTTTTATTGCATGGTAGTAGTTTAGTAATACCATTTGAGCATTAAGAAGGGAATTGATAAAAAAATATACCTTGTGTGGAGTTAGGGGTGTAATATGATTTGTGTGCAATCTTAACCCTAAAAATCAGACTATTAATTTTTCTTCGCTCAAATGGTATTTCATTCTAAATGTAATTACAAATGTGGATGCTCCATATATTTTAAATATTCCATAATTGGTTTTTTATTGAAGTACTTATTATTCATATCTTATTTATTTATTTATTCACTCTGCTTAGGGCAGGATATTAAATACGATTACACTGTTTTTTCCGATGAATCGAAAACGGAATATGAAAGAATTGAAGCTATTTACTATGTGCAATTAAGCCAATACAAATTTCATCAACAAGAAATCGATTCCTTTGTAAATGAATTGAGTGACCCCAAGAAGTTTCCTGAACTTTCATGTAAACTACACATGCTTAAAAATCGAATCCTTTTCATGGAGAGGAAATTTGTCGATTATATTCCAGCAGCAATGAACGTGTTAAATGGAAATTGCCCATTAACATTTCGTGATACTGTATTGATATATTGGTCTCTAGCAAAATCCATTGAACATGGTGGAATCTATTTGGAAGCCCTTAAATACCGGAAAAAACTGGAGGTAATTTTGCCTAGATATTTTGAAATGTACCCCGGTCACCTTCATTACTTAACAAATATGAGTGACTTCTATTACGCACAAGGAAAATTTAAAGAAGCAAAGAATTCCTATTTGGAGAAATTGAATTATTTGTACCAGCATAAGAGTACGTTTTATCTGGGGTCATTAACCAATAGTGTGGGGGTGTGCTATAATCATTTGGGAATGCCGGATTCGGCCATGATCTACTTTACAAAAGCATTGGGTTTATATAGAAAATATACCGGCTTTGATAGTGCATATATCGAGGGGCTTATCAAGGGAAATATTGCACAGTCCTTGATGTTAAAAAAGGAGTATCATAAAGCCATCCCCTTATTGGAATTGGATATTTCCGGGAGTAGAACAGAGGAACCAAAAAATGCCATAGCAAGTATGATTGAAATTGCCGAGTGTTATTCTAAGATTGGTAATGTATCTACGGCCAAATTGTATTATGATTCCATAGATAATTGGGGGCAGGAGTTTGCTTTGAACTATCGTTTGAGATTAAAATATTTAGATGGAAAGGCACGTGTTTTTGAAGGGGTGGGTGAAACAGATTCGGTCATTAAATTACTTCATACCATTATTTCCATCATTGAAACCCGAGAACGAGAAATTGAAATAAATCAGAGTAATGTGTTAATGGCATTATATGGCGTAAAGGAAAAACAAGAGATTTTTGATAAACAAAAAATTGAAAATCAAAATGCCCAATTAGAACTTATTCAAAAATCAAAAAATCAATGGTTAATAATTGGGATATCCGGGGGGATTTTTGTAGTGCTGATTGTTGTTTTAATTGCCCATAATAAAGTGTCTAAACAAAAAAGGCAACTGCAGAAAAATAATGAGCTTAATAAAGCTTCTTTAGATGAAAAAGAGGTGTTGCTGAAAGAAATTCATCACCGGGTAAAAAATAATTTACAGGTCGTGTCAGGTTTAATGCATTTGCAGTCTTCCAAAATAGATTCTCCTGAAGTACTTGCGATGATCGAGGAAGGGCAGCATCGTATTGAGTCTATGGCGCTGATACACCATATGTTATATCAGGATGATCAGGATGTGGCTGTTATTGAGTGTCAAGAGTACTTGGACCAATTGGTGGGGCAAATTGAGTATAGCTATGGAATCAATAAAAATGTGGAAATTTCAATAGATGCTGGGGACATGAAGCTTGATTTTGATTACGCTATTCCCTTAGGACTCATTGTAAATGAATTAACCGTAAACTCTTTTAAATATGCCTTCCCAAATGGGACTGGGAAAATTGATATCCAGGTAAAGTACTGTGATAAAAAGTACTTTAATATGATCTTTTCGGATAATGGAATAGGAATTAACGATATTGAAAGTTCTAATTCGTTAGGTTTACGTTTAGTACGAATGTTTTGCGAAGAAATGGATGCAGAGTTATTAGTGACAAATACTCCTGGAGCCACATTTAGAATCTACTTTAAAGAATGCAATAAGAATGAAAGAAAAGGTTAAAGTATATATTGTGGAGGATCGAGCAATTACTCGAATGACCATCGTGGACGTTTTGGTAAAGGCGGGTTATGAAATTGTAGGTTCATCCGTGAAGGCAAAAACGGCCTGGGAAAATATTTGCAAACACGAGGTAGATTTGGTGATCCTTGATATCAATTTGGTAGGGGATGAAGATGGTATTTGGGTGGCCAAAAAGATTCGTCAAAACTTGAATATTCCGTTTATATTTTTGACAGCATATGGCGATTCGAAAACTCTTGGTCGGGTAATGGAAACCAATCCGAATGGGTATTTAATGAAACCTTTTAAAAATGCCGATATCTTATCCTCTGTTGCTATTGCCCTTCAAAATTTTGCTTCTGGAACACGCGCAGAGGTAGAGAAAAAAAATGCAGATCCGGGAAATATAATGGCCATGAAGGATTGCATTTTTGTGAAAGACGATTATGCATTTGTGAAAATTAAAATTGATGATATCCGATATTTGAAATCGGACAATAATTATGTGGAAATTTTTGTGAAAGACAAAATGAAATTGGTGAGATGTAAATTATCGGAGGTGATCGAATTCTTACCGAGTTCTAAGTTTGTTCAGGTGCATCGTTCGCATGTCGTAAATGTAGAGAAAATCGAGAAGTTTGGTAGTGGTTTTGTCATTATGGGCGAAGATAGACTCCCTGTTTCAACTTCTCATAAAGATAAATTGTTGGCCATGTTTACCATGCTCAAATAATTAGTAAAGAATCCCAAATTTGATTCTTTCTTAAATCAAAAAAATTTACTTTGTTCGAGTCATAAACGATGTGAAATGGAGATAGTGAATTCAATTTTGGTATGGGCAATGAAAAAAAGAATTCATCAAATTGAATTGTTTGTCCGTTATCCTGAAGAAGTCCAAAATGATTGGTTCCAATCCCTAATTTCCGAAGCAGTAAATACAGATTGGGGTAGGCAATATAATTACCATAAAATCAAAACCATTGCGGATTTCAAAGAACAAGTTCCCTTACAAGATTATAATAGTTTAAAACCCTTTATTGATAGAGCACGTGATGGAGAATGTGATGTGCTATGGCCAGGTGAAACTAAATGGTTTGCCAAGTCATCGGGTACCACTGAAGATAAAAGTAAATTTATTCCAGTGACCCCCGAGGCGTTGGAAACATGCCATTACAAAGGGGGCAAAGACTTGATTTCATTGTATACTAAATACAATCCCGATTCTAAAATGTTTACCGGTAGGGGGTTGGTTTTGGGAGGTAGTTCCGAAATAAATAAAACTAATCCACAATCCTATTCGGGTGATTTGTCCTCCATTATTATCGATAATTTGCCGGTGTGGGCGGAATTGCATCGTACCCCTTCCAAGAAAATTGCCTTAATGTCGGAGTGGGAAGAAAAACTGCAGGTGATGGCAGAAACTACTGCGAATCAAAATATAACCACTTTAGCTGGTGTGCCATCTTGGACCTTGGTATTGTTGAAAAAGGTGCTGCAGATAAAGGGAGTTAAAACAATCCGTGAAGTATGGCCGAACTTGGAGACCTATACCCATGGAGGAGTGAGTTTTGTGCCGTTTAAAGAACAGTTTGATGAGGTATTGGATTTGCCGGATATCAACTATATGGAAACCTATAGTGCGTCTGAAGGTTTTTTTGGGTTGCAAGATTTGTATGGAGATGATTTTGATGGGGGGCTTTTATTAATGCTGGATTATGGGGTGTTTTATGAGTTTATTCCATTAGAAAATTGGGAAGAAGAAAATCCAAAAACCTTAGGTCTGAATGAAGTGGAATTGAACCAGCATTATGCGATGGTAATTTCTACTAATTCAGGTTTGTGGCGCTATCAAATTGGAGATACCATTATGTTCACGTCTTTATTTCCATTCCGAATAAAAATAAGTGGGAGAACCAAACAACATATGAATGTTTTTGGGGAAGAATTAATGGTTCAAAATGTGGAGAAAGCTATTCAAATTGCGGGGGAACGATCAGGGGCTGTTATCACCGAGTTTACTGGTGCTCCCATCTTTATAAGCGATATTTGTAAAGGAGGACACGAATGGTTAATGGAATTCTCTAAGGATCCTGATAATTGGGCGCAGTTTGTGAAACTGTTTGATAATACGCTAAAGTCCCTCAATAGCGATTATGAGGCCAAGAGGTATAAGGATTTTGTATTGGATTATCCTAAAGTGCATAAAATGGAACCGGGTACGTTTTATAATTGGATGAAAAGTAGAGGTAAATTAGGTGGGCAGAACAAAGTGCCTCGATTGTCTAACTCAAGAAAATATATAGATGAAATTTTGGCTAATTAGTTTTTTAATATTCTTCATTTCGGAAGTGAGTCATACGCAAGAAACATCTTTGATTCTTGAAAAACGACTTAAAGTGGAAGCCGATCAGATTGAAGTTGATAATGTGGGAAATATTTTCCTATTGAGAAATGGAGCCATCAGTAAATATGATATTTCTGGGAGTTTTATTCAACAAAATAGTGCCATGTCGTTGGGGGGAATTACGACACTAGATGCTTCCAATGCCCTCAAAATGGTCTTGTACTTCCGCGATTTGTCGCAAATCACCTATTTAGATAATCAGCTAGGATCCCGGGGTGAAAATGTGGCATTGGATCAACTAGGTTACACTCAAATTACGCAAACATGTCGTTCGTATAACGATGGCTTATGGATATATGACCAAGTTTCTTTTGAGTTGATTAGATTAAATGAATATTTGGAGGTAACCGCTCAAAGCGGAAACCTAAACCAGATTTTGGACTTTACACCTGAACCGACTTACATGCGTGAAAATAATAATTGGCTTTACGTAAGCGATGAACAGGGAATTTTGGTTTTTGATTGGTATGGAAGTTATACCAAAACAATCCCCGTCAAAGGAATTACAAAATTTGTAGCGAAAGCAGATAGATTGTTTTTTATTCAAGATGATTATCTGGTTTTGTACTATCTAAAAACAGGTGCGAGGGCTGGAATTAAGTTAGTTATTGAGGAGGTAAACGACTTTACAGTATTCGAAAATAAATTGTTATTAATTACCCAAAATGAGTTGGTTATTTATAGAATTAATGTGAAGTAAAATTTTAAATTTGAATCCCTTATTGGGATTTGAGAAATTTTGAAAAACTAGTTTATGCATATTGCGGTAGCAGGAAATATTGGGTCGGGTAAAACTACACTAACTCGTTTGTTAGCAAGTCATTACAAATGGGAGCCGCATTTTGAAGATGTGGATGAAAATCCATATTTGAATGATTTTTATACTGACATGCAACGGTGGTCATTCAACCTTCAAGTTTATTTCTTGACCAGTCGTTTTGCGCAAATATTAAGTGTGAGAGAGTCGGGGAAGGATTTTATCCAGGATAGAACAATTTATGAGGATGCATTTATTTTTGCTCCCAACTTGCATTCTATGGGCTTGATGACCACTCGTGATTTTGAGAACTTCTTCTCCATGTTTAATCTTATTGGGTCCTTTGTACAACCACCAGATTTGTTGATTTATTTACGTGCTTCTGTTCCTACATTAGTACGTCAAATCCAGTCTCGTGGACGTGATTATGAAGCGTCTATCCGTTTGGATTACTTGAAGAGTTTGAACGAACGTTACGAGTCATGGATTGGTTCGTATACACGTGGTAAGCTCTTGATTATTGATGTAGACGAGAATAATTTCAAGGAGGACAAGGAAGATTTAGGTATGATCATCCATAAAATTGATACCGAATTACACGGTTTATTCTAAACCGATATTTTAATACCCATTTTTTTTGTTAGGATCTATTTGATATCCTTTAGCAGTCGGGCAATCTTTTTGTCCCAGTCTAAAGAGTATTAGCCGAGCGCCCAGGATAAAACTTTGATTCGAGCCATTGAAGTAATCTAGCTGAGAGAACTCTTTTTGTGTGGGAGTAATATTAAAAATTGGAACTTCTATATAGGGAATTAATGCGATATTGTTCTGGATCATTATCCCTAAGCCTAATTTGTAGTGCGCCTGAAAAATGAAGGCGTCCGGTTGGGTGTTTTGATTGATCCCTTCCCCTTTTTGTGTGTTGGCAAAGCGATAGTCTGCATTTATTCCAAGTGAGTTCTGTAAAAACAAGTAATCGCTAAAACTAATTATATTGTTAAGATTGAAATTTGTATGGATGTAGTGCGCAACATTATCCAGGTTTGATTTTTGTATAACATCCGATGAATTTAGGGTTAATTCTTGTTGCTCCGAATTCCAAAGCATCTTATACCCAAGGGTGTAGTCCAAGTATTTGACTAACTTATGTCCTTTTTTTAGACTTAAATATCTTCCAATGTTTAATTGAATCCCCGGTCTAATTTGACCGGAAAATGAGACCGAACTATCTCCAATAATGAGGGGTGAGGTGTTGTTTTGTATAGGTGTAGTTCCGGTTACTCCCGCATCAAATAACCAGCCACTTTTTCGGAAATCAAAAGGGTTTGGATAAGCCTCGTAACCGTTCTTTTGTTTTTTTTGAATCTTGTAGGCTTTTTGTCCACTAACCGAAAGGGATAGCAAACAAAAAGTTCCAAGTATGAGTATGAATTTGTTCAAATTTTATAGGGCTTTTAAAATGGCGTTTTCAACTTCTTTAGAATCCCAAATGTTTTTAATGTTTGGCATTTTTAAAATCTCTTTCATTATCGCGTCCTGACGTTTCCCTACCTCTAACGCTTCAGAGTACCGAATATTGCTAAAGGTTACTTGAGAGTATAGTGGCATCCATTTATCGGGATGGTTTTCCGAAAATTTCGCTTCAATTTTCTTTTGAAGTAAAAACATAGGATCTCCAACAAAATCACGCATTACATGATAGTTGTGAATGGATAAATCCTGAACTGCATCTCCATCAGGTTTACGAGAAATTTGATATTCTGAAAATATCTTTTCCCAATCCTTACCATGCTTTTGCATTAATTCCCACATGATCGTACAATCTTCAAATCCCGAATTCATGCCCTGACCGTAAAAGGGTACTGTGGCATGGGCCGCATCACCCATTAAAGCCACTTTTCCTGCGGTCCAAGGGTAGCAACGAACAATGGCTAAAGAAGATAAAGGGTGATCTTCCCATGCATCCGCAATATTTGGCATCATTTCATAAAAATCCGGAAAGGTAGTTTTGAAGAAATTATCCACCGCTGCTTTATCATTTAAACGGTCAAATGCTTTTTCATGGTTTTCGTGTGGCATAAATAAAGTACAGGTAAAGGACCCGTCTTCATTGGCTAGTGCGATTAACATAAATCGTCCTCGAGGCCAAATATGTAAGGCATTCTTATCTAGCTTATACGAACCATCTTCATTCGCAGGTAGCAATAATTCTCGGTAGCCATCCTCTACAAAATTTTGCGAAAAATTGAAACGATCCAACTTTTGGAAGGCGTTATATCTTACCCCAGAAAATGCTCCATCACATGCAAAAACTAAATTAGCAGTATCACTACTCGTTTCTCCAGTAATCGTGTTCTTCAAATGAACGATACCCGCTTTTACGTCTACATTGGTACATTGCATATCGTATTTTATGACCGCATTGCCGTGCTTCTCTGCCAGGTCCATCATTTTGGCATTTACTCCCCCTCTAGAAATAGAGTAGATGGCTTGTCCTTCTTTACCATAGGGTTGGTAAGTTAGGTTGCTTTCCATATCATGCATGATTCTACCGGTCATCGGAATAGCCATACTTCTTATTTCATCCCCTATACCCACCGTGTCAAGAGCTTTCCATCCCCGGGTGGATAAGGCTAAATTGATAGATTTACCCGCTGAAATATCTGCGCGTCTAATGTCTGGTCTGCGTTCGTATATAGTGACATCATAACCCGCTTTCGACATATATACAGCCCATAAGGAACCTACCAATCCCGCTCCTACAATAACAACCTTTTCCATTTTTGTTTTTTTTATAAACAAGTATATTTTACTCGTTTAGTTTTCTTTTAAATAACCGTCCACGTTTAGGGGGTTTAACCGATTTCTTTATGCCTAATCGCATAATAACAATTCCCACTAATAAAGCTCCAAACACCCAAAAAAGGTGGTTGAATTCTGATATAGCAGTCGGGAGCATTTCTTCCATGTTATTGCGTTATTCCTCGTTTTAATATTTCGCCAAAGCGGTATACATCCTCGTAATTGTTGTACATCGGTACAGGTGCAACTCGAATTAC
>CAJXZP010000014.1 GCA_913062955.1 uncultured Flavobacteriales bacterium
TGTTGGCTAACCGGGGTGGGTCTAAGGCTAAAATAAGAGATTTTGATGGGGCTTATAGTGATTTACACGAAGCAATTGTATTGGACTCCACCAATTTGGGAGCACTAAACAATATGGCTACGATTTGCGATGAGGTAGGGAAGCCCGAAGAAACATGGGTGTATTTGCAGAAGATAATTGAGGTAGATTCGTTGTTTATGCCGGCATATGTAAATTTGGGGTTCAAGTATCAAGCGATTAATAAGCATGAAATGGCGATCCAATATTTTGATAAAGCTGTTTCTCTTTCTCCCGATGAACCATTTGCCTATAGTAATCGAAGTTTCAGTAAATTAAAAACCAATGATTTAAAAGGGGCGCTAAAGGATATTAATAAATCCATAAAACTGTATCCAGCCAATTCGTATGCCTATAAAATTAGAGCGTTAATTTATTTAGAAAAAGGGAAAATGAAAGAGGCTTGCTCCGATTTATCGGAAGCTACTTCTTTAGGTTATCAAATTTCCTATGGGGAGGAGGTCATTGAACTCCGCAATAAACATTGTAAATAATTCTTGAAATACACCATGAATATTTTTGAAGAGGTACTCGCACAATCCAAAAAGGATAAGCAAATAATTGGCATTAGAGAATACGGTGAAGATACCAAGTTTAGCTGTGGTTATGTGGTGGATTATACTTTCGATTGGGTGCTAATTCAACACTTCAGTATCTTAGGACTAGCCGATGGCCTAATCCTGATGCAAACCCAAAATATGGAAAGTTTGGAAGTGAATAGTGATTATACGTGTTCCTTCCAAAAGCTAAGCACAGCTCTGGAGAATAATATCAATAGCATTTGGGGCGTGAAATTACCTCAGTCCGAAAACTGGGCTTCTGAATTTATCGCCCCTTATCTGAATGCTAAAAAGGTCATTGAAATTATTTTTGAGGATGGGTTTGGTATTCATGGTCGTGTGGCCAAACTGGATCATGAATTTATAAAATTTGAAACCGTTGGTGATTTAGGTGAATTGGATGGCGCATGTATTTACCGACTCGAAAATATAATGACTATTCATATCGATTCCTTGGAATCTCGGAAAAGGGGATCTTTACTCGAATTAAAATAAGGGTTAATTATTAAAATTTATGGAGGTCTGGCATCTTTCATTTATTAGAAAATGATATCCTTTTTTATGAAAACTGGTTAATTTTTGTCCAAACCGATACGCTGTATGACCAACATTCTAGCAGTTGGGACCGTGAGAATACCGTACTCGTAAATAGTTGTTTACCCATTATTAAATTAATAGCTGTTTTTATTTAGTGCAAAAAAACAGGTGTAATTACCCGTGTTTTGGCCTTATAAAATGTTTTTCTGTTTCTTACATTTGATCCTATAGTTGTTATTCTAGGTCTACAACTTCAGTTACTATCTAAGTTTATTTTGAAGAGCCATTAACTATTAGGTTAAGGGTATCCCTGTGCCCTATTGGTATTGTTTATAGGTTAACTCAAGGATGTTTTCAAATAGGATAGTGCTGTATATGTAATGGAGACAGCTGAAAATCCTTAATAGAGTAGGCGATATTATTTATACATTTTTTTTATATGAAAAAATTAATTTATGCACTCAGCCTGAGTTTGATAGCTGTTGCTTTAACCCTAAACGTAAACGCATTAACCACTATTCTTCCGGGAGATTATCATGTCGTAAATGGTGGGTCCTTTGACCAAACGGGATATGTGGTTCAAGATTCAGGCCATTTAGTATTTGGTTCAGGCTACTACCAGTTTGATGATACAGCCTCTATTGAAATTGAATCTCTAGGTTTTTTAACCATTTATGGGAACGTAACTTTAACCTCTCAATCTGCGGTCAGTTTCTGGCAGGGAATCCTGGTACATGGGTTTAATGGAATTTGTACGGCTCCTAATTTACCAACCGCATTAACGACCACCATGGCTATTCTTATTGATGGCTCCAAAGGACCTATTGTTATTGGTAATGCGGAAACAGGAATTAAATTTTTAGACGATATTTACCCAGGTTCAGGAACCTCTTCCTGTAGGTCCATGTTAGGGGATCATATCAGCTTTTTACAATGTAAATTAAATAGTTTGCATTTTGAGAATTCCAATATGACTTCGAATTCCACCGTACTCAACAATTGCTATTTTTTCTCTAATCAATCGATGAGTCCCTTAATTGACCATGTTTATTTGAGACGACTATATGACTGGAGAATTGAAGGAAGCCATTTCGATTGTAAACCGATTCAAAAAGGTATTTATTTAAAACAAGCGGATATGATTTGTTCGGATAATTTTTTTCTGAATTATGATTTTGCTATTTATCATTCCCATTCGAGCTCGGTATCTAATTCAACCATCGCTCTAAATAGGTTTGAATCTAGTACAGTGGGGTCTAGGGCTATGAGATCGGAGCATTCGTCAAATCTTCAATTTACGGAAAACAGAGTGATCGCTACTGGTGTAGGTAGTTATGGGTTGAATTTATGGCAATCCACTTCCGTTTACGCAAAAGGCAATAATATTTCCGTTTATTTTTATGGGCTCAATAGCCAAGGTGGAGTAGATAATAAATACCTGAACAATATAGTGAGATCCAAAAATACAGGGATTAGATCTCGGTTATCCGATGCTCCATTTATTTCGGAAAATGAAATAACCATTGATAGTTTGGGAAGTATTGGTATTGATATTCAACAATCTTTTGAAAGTATCATTTTGGATAATCAAATCGAGGGTGAGTATTTAAACTCTTTGGCCGGAATAAGACTTAAAAATACCGGTATCGATCTCACCATTGTTAAAGGGAATACACTTTCAATGGCACAAAGTTTATTACTATGCGATGGTCACAACTTAGGTTTATATACCTGTAAAAATGTATTTACAGATAGAGCACAATATGGGGTTAATATTATTAATGGCGTAGGAATTGATGATCAAGGTATGCTAAGCTCAGGAAGTGATAATGATATGAATTTATTAGCGTTGGGATGGGTAGCCCCACCGTATGCATACGTAAATAATCAAGGGACATTTAACACCTACGTGAAATTCTATTCTTTTTCTTCAGGCATGCTAACGCCTATGGTAGGTGCGGTCGAAATTGCGGCTACTTTACCCGGGTGTAGTGTGGCCAAAACCACCACTGGAGTTGAAAACAGTTCGACCTCGGGATCTCGCATTCATACTTTTCCAAACCCAGTACTGAATGAATTTACTGTGGATGTTGGGTCTGAAGGGATCAACGAGATAACTATTTTTGATTTGAAAGGGGCTATCGTAATGCATAAAACGGTAACAAATGTTTCCGTGTATTCACTTAATTTAGAAGAAATACAATCAGGAACGTACATGGCTTTAATTAAAACAGATCACCAATCCGTTCGAAAAATAATGGTCAAATTATAAGGAATTCGTTTCTGGATATGGGAGGAACCGAAGGGGCGTTCCGTTAAATGAAATCCTAATTTTATTGGAATCAAAATTTAAAAATACCATCTGGTTTTGACGGGGTGGTATTTTTTTTGGCTAATATTGGAAGGCTTTATTTAGATTTTGGATCTTTTTTGAAAAAGATGTCCCTTTTTTGATTGCGTATTCGTTGCTTGGTTGAATTGATTAAATAAATAGTAATTTTAAAACAAAACAAGATGAAACAATTTATGTATTTATTGAGAGGTGGAAAACCAATGGACACGTATTCTCCAGAAGAAATGGAAGCACATATGGGCGAATGGAAATCTTGGATGGGCGGATTGGCCGAACAAGAAAAATTAGCGGGTGGTCTCCCATTATCTAAGGATGGTAAAAGAGTTACTGGTGGTGGTTCTGTAACCCATGACGGTCCGTTTGCCGAAGGAAAAGAAGTCGTAGGTGGTTACATTATTGTAAATGCAGCTAACATGGACGAAGCCATTGAGCTATCCAAAGGTTGTCCTATTCACCAAAGCAACGAAGCCGTGGTGGAGATAAGAGAAATCATGAGCATGTAATTTCAACATTAAATTGAAAAATCCGCTTAAGTCCTTCTTAAGCGGATTTTTAGTAGGAATGAGTACACCCATCACCACACAAATAGATCATTTATTCAGAAATGAATATGCGAAGTTAATTTCTTATTTAACGTCCAAGTTTGGGGTCTCCCATATGGACTGTATTGAAGATGCCGTGCAAGATGCATTACTAAAGGCCATGCAATTATGGTCGTATAATGAGATCCCTAACGAACCGGGTAAATGGCTTTATCGGGTATCCTATAATAAAGTGATCGATAGCCTAAGAAGACAAAGTAAAACTCTGATGTTTAACCCCGAAATTATGACTAATTATCTGGAAGAGGATTACGAGTTGGAGCAGAGTATTGAAGATCCACAATTGCAAATGATTTTTGCATGTTGCCATCCATCTATTAGCGAAAACGATCAAATAATGTTGAGTCTCAACCTGCTTTGTGGTTTTAGTATTCCAGAAATGAGTCGGGTATTACTAAAAAAACCGGAGGCGATAAAAAAGGGATTGTCCCGGGCCAAAAAACAGTTTAAAACTAAAGTGGATCATTTAGCTGTTCCTTCAAAAACGGAATTACCCGAACGGTTAAATACCGTTTTGAAAGTGATTTACTTGTTGTTTACCAATGGATATAATGCCTATAAAGGCAATGAGTTAATAAAACGTGAAGTATGCGAAGATGCCATTCGTTTGGCGGGTTTGTTGCATGTAAATGCCCATTGCTCTACCCCCCAATTACACGCATTAATAGCCTTGATGTGTTTTAATTTATCGCGTTTTGAAGCACGTATTTCTCCAAAAGGAGATTTGGTAGCAATGGAAAATCAGAACCGTCAATTATGGGATCGAGATTTAATACAGGTAGGGAACAAATTCATCTTATTAGCCAATACCACCAATGGATATTCTAAATTTCATTTAGAAGCGGCCATTGCACGTGAATACGCACTTTCATCTTCATATCGCACCATTAATTGGAGTGCTATATTGGCTATTTATGATGTGCTGATTGGTCAAAACCAAAGTGCGACCTTGACCTTAAATCGTTTGGTAGTTCTAAGTAAAGTGAAAGGGGAGCAGCGGGCTTTAAATGAATTGAATTTACTGGATGAAAAGGTCCATTTAACCAATCATCACTACTATTCCATAAAAGGAGACTTGGAGAAAAAACTCCAATTGCCAACCTATAAAATCAGTTTGGAAAAAGCCATTTCACTGACCCAAAACGAAAAAGAAAAAGCTTTCTTAACCCAAAAATTATAATGTAATTTTGGTTCTTCACTTGTTCTCCAACTCTGAGTAGGGGAGGGAGTGTTTCATTCCTATAATTTCGGCATGCAAACAGAAGCACTCATTCAATACTTCAGTAATCTTTTACCCTTAAGTCCTGCAGAAAAGGATTTTGTAGAAGAAAATTTTTCTTTAAGGAAAGTAAAAAGAAGACAGTTCATTCTGCAAGAAGGAGATGTTTGTATGCATAACACATTCGTGATAGAAGGGTGTTTTAGAATGTACTTTGTAGATGAAAAAGGGAAAGAACATAACATTCAATTTGCCGTAGAAAATTGGTGGTTAGGCGATCTCGGGAGTTTCCATTCCCAAGAACCTAGTAGGTTGTATATCGAAGCGATGGAAAACTCCGTTATTCTGCAAATCAAAAGGGTGGATCAACTCCGTCTTTTTGTGGAGTATCCTAAATTCAATCGTTTGTTTAGAGTCATTACCGAAAATGCTTTGGTAAGTACCCAACGCAGAATTTTACAGAACATTAGTTCTACCGCAGAAGAGAGATATGTAGATTTTAGAAACAGGTACCCGGATTTTTTCAATCGCATTTCTAATGTGCAAATTGCATCCTATTTAGGGGTGACGCCCGAGTTTCTAAGTACCATTCGTAAACGATTGGTAAAACCTTAAGGTAGATTAAGGTTCTTTCTTAAAGTACCTTATGGGTGCGCATGAGACTAATCCCAGACCTTTGTTTTAATTATAAACGAAACAAAATGAATCGAATAGTTATTCCAGTATTAGCCCTATTATTTATGGGCTCTTGTCGTTCAAACACGAACCAAGAAACATCCATTATTGAAACTCAAAAAACGGAAATCATGCACAAAGAAGAAAAACAGCACATCGAACAATTATTGAATACCTATAAAAAAGCATTAAACACCTCCGATGCCGCCTTAGCACAAAGTCTGTACACTAAAGATGGGGTTTTCATGCCTTCCGAAGCACCATCGGCTATTGGCCAGGAAAACATCTTAAAATCATACGCGTTCATATTTAGTCAAATTCAATTGTCTATCGAGTTTTACATCGAAGAAATTGAAATTGAAGGAGACGTGGCTTTTGCCACTACTTCCTCCAAAGGAAGCGTTCTAATTCACGCCTTGGGTGAAAGTGTTCCGGAATCGAATCGGGAACTTTTTGTATTTGAAAAAATAGCTGGCCAGTGGAAAATTGCTCGGTACATGTTTAACAAAACAGAAGCTAAGAAATAATAGTTTCTAGAGGAATCCTTGAATAAGAAAGCGATTTGGATGTATTCCTTATCGCTTTTTTTTGTGGGTATGGGTATGGGTATGGGTTGAAAATGTACCGTATTGGATAATAGGCGGAAATGGATAAATCGAACCTAGAAGACTTTAGTTTTTATTCTGCATCTTGTAAAACTCAATGGAATAGGAATAATAAAACGGGGCATTGGATATATAGTCCGCTACCCCTGAAATACGTTACAAATGATGGTAAGATTATTAATGGTATGTATCCTCTTTACGGGATCATTGTGTGCGCAGAATAAAATGGATTTCAGTGCGCAAACCTGGGAGCAAGTTTTGAAACAGGCAAAGGAAACACAGAAGTTAATTTATCTAGATTGTTATACAGCTTGGTGCGGTCCCTGCAAAATGATGGATAAAAGCGTATTTACCAATCCGGAGGTTATTGATTTTTATGATAAAAACTTCCTCAATTATAAGATGGATATGGAAAAAGGAGTAGGCCCTGAATTGGTGGAAAAGTACAAGGTCAAAGTGTACCCTACCCATCTATTTATTGATGGGGATGGGAATGTAATCCATCGAAGTATTTCATTTAAAAATTCCCGGGAATTTATTCTCCTCGGTCATGATGCCATGTCCACTACCACACAAACTTCAAGTCTCGAAAAAATGTATGTGCGTGGAAACAAAACACCCGAGTTTTTAATTAGTTATGTCCAGTATTTAGAGGAAACATCGCAAGACCATTCCTTTGCTTTTGATCAATATTTAAAAGCGGTTCCTAAAGAAGAGCAATGGTCAGAAAAAAACGTAAAACTCATCTTTAAGTATACCGATAATATCTCCTCTTATGCCTATCAAATTTTTTTAAAAACATTACCAGAAATCAACGCATCCTTTTCCAGTAATGATAGGCAGTATAAATATTATGTGTTGTGTACAAATAGTGTTAAAAACGCTGCAAAAGAAAAGGATAGCCTTCTATTGGAAGCATCTGTTAAATTATACCGAGAAAAGATTACCCACAAAAATTGTGAATTGGCCATTTCTCTAGAATTATACATGAGGTACTATAGAATATCGAAAGAATATGGGATGTTAAACAAAGAAATATGGTCGTACATAGACCATTATATAACTCCCAGAGAAAATATTATTCATGGAGGTGATTCAGAGCTTTTGAAGGAAATCCGAAACGGTAAAAGTTCAAAATCTATTGCGGGTTATGATTCAAAACCGAAGACCGTGGTCGTGACCTATAATGAACATGCAAAGTCATTGTTTTCTTTCGCTAAAATGGTTTATTATGAAGATATGGAGATGGATTCTATTCAGGTCGATGCTATTTCTTGGCTGAAATTTGCCATATCTATTGAAGACAAGTTAGCCTACTATGATTTATTGCTCCGTTTTTATCAAAAACGAAATACACTTCAACTTGCAAGTCCTTACCTGGACATCCTTCCTAAATTAGTAAAAAAGGAAAAACACTTGGAGGAAGATTATGCGGAATTAATGCAAATACTCGTTTCGTTACAGATCGTCATTTAATAATGAATGAGACCTTTTTTTGTGGGACTGCATGTGATTCTAGGAATACCATTTTTTACTTCTAGGATTCTATGGGAACCTAATAAATTGGGCGGCTTATGAGGAGATAAAACGAATGGACTACTCCTCCAAAATTTCACAGTCGACTGTTCCCTTAAAATAGCTCAAATGAACCACGAGTTGGCAGCAATTCCCATGGAATGAATAAAATAATGGGTGTTCTATTCGCATTTGTTACGCATTATTCATGTTCGAATAATACCAAGTAAGAAGTTTTTGGGAATAAGTTAATTGCAGGGTTAAGGTGTGTTTTGAGTTGGTATCCTATTGATTTTTATGTAACTAATGCCTAAAAGTCACTAAAAGTACCCACCACATTTTTAATAATAAAGGATAACCTTTATCTTTAGACTTTCAAACTCCTAATCGAGTCATTCAATACGACATTCAAATTTTTATTTTTTAACCAAAGCCTTATTTTAGGTTGTGGTACCATTCCATCAGGTGATAATAAGTGGCCTTTTCCAGTTGGAAAGTATGGTTACCTATAAAAGGCCTCTCTATTTTTATAGTAGGGGAATCGTTACAACTGATTGGAAGGAATAAATTACTAAAAGTCAGGAAGAATAGGCTGACCATGAATTCGTTAATACCTATTCCTTTTTTATCCCTAATATATGAAATATGAAAAATAGAGTCGAACTAAAAATAATTGCCATCGCCTTTCTGTATGTAACAATACTAAATGGCTGCAAAAAAGAAGAGCCGATTACCCTGCCCACGCCTGCTCCCTACATTTGTTCAGAAGCAGATGGCATTTTGTGTAATGTAGCCGGCATTTCGGGTGAAAATGGAGGAAGTGGAAATGGCGGTGACGCCCTTTTGGCGCAGTTATATTGGCCAATGGATATAACGATGGATACTGAAGGGCGTTTGCTGATTGTGGATTTTAATAATCACTGCGTCAGGAGGATTGAAAACGATGGTACCATTGACCGAATTATTGGATCAGGAATATTAGGGGATCATGCTACGGGTACCGCTTTATCCATTAATCTAAATCACCCATCCGAAGTTACCATTGGACCCTTAGGGAATTATTGGTTATCTGCATGGCACAACTGGAAAGTGAAAAAAATTGATAAAAACTCTTGGGAGGTCACCTCACCTATTGGCACTATTCAAGGCTTTTCTGGGGATGGAGGAACAGCCGATACCGCCAGAATGGACCTGCCTTCAAGTACCGTGTTTGGAACCAACGGTGATATCTTTATTTGTGATCAGGGTAATCAGCGGATCCGGAAAGTGGATGCCGTCACCCATATAATTACAACCCTTGCCGGGAGTAGTAAAGGATATGCGGATGGAATTGGCGCGGTAGCTCAGTTTTCTTTCCCTACCGGTACAAATGCGGGACCCGGTGGTAAAATGGCTCTGACCATTGATGGGAATTACTTGATTATTGCGGATACGGAAAACAACAGGATTCGAAAGGTCCATATCTCCACGGGAGAAGTCAGTACCATCGCGGGGATAGGAACAGAAGGGTATTCTGGTAATTCCGGATTGGCTATCCATGCGCAATTAAACAAGCCAACAGACGTAGCTATTGGTCCGGATAAAGTGATCTACATCGCTGATTCTAAAAATCACGTCATCCGGAAAATAGATGCGTCTGGTAATATATTCACGGTAGTGGGGACTGGTATTGCCGGAAGTTCGGTTAACGGAACCCTCGCAAATGAAGCCATGCTTAACCAACCTTATGGTGTCTATATGACTCCAGACAACACCCTTTACATTGCAGATACCTACAACCAGCAAGTAAAGAAAGTGAAAAATCCATAACCCTATTTTTGAAAGTCTGTCTCAAAAAGGAGAATCCTGAACAACCTCTTGTTTAATGGGGTAGGGATTCGGTCTATATCAAATGATTATTGCGCTCCGAACAGGGAAGCTCCGTAACCGTACTTCGATAAAGTATAAGATTCGTAATCTATTATACATGAATTAATTAACTTAGTGTCATCGCAGTAATTAGTGCTGCTTTTCCCTTACAAACAGCTACAATAGTGTGGTAGGTTATCAACGCAAATGCTTATGAAAAATATATTAGTCACTATCGATTTTGAAGAAAACGTATTTCTACTGCTGGATATAGCATTTGAACTAGCCGAATCGTTGGATTCAAAAATTTGGTTAATGCATATCGCTGCACCAGATCCTGATTTTGTAGGATACGATGTAGGGCCACAATATATCCGAGACTTTAGAGCAAAAGAGCTAAGAAAAGAACATAAATTACTTCAAGAATATGCACAGCAACTTCAGGGTAAAGGAATTCAGGCGGACGCGCTACTTATTCAAGGAGCAACGATTGAAATGATAATTTTAGAGTCCAAAAAGTTACATGTTGACTTGATTATTGCGGGGCATCATGAACGTGGGTTTCTTTACAATGCGTTTGTTGGAAGTGTGTCCTCACAAATTATTAAAAAATCAAAAATACCCGTACTTATCGTGCCTATGGAATAAGGGGAATAATACCAAAAAGGGATGCCTAAACTAGGGATCGTCATTTATTGTTTGCCAATAAACTACAGGTGTACTTTTCGTTCCCTTAAGGTCATCTTAGAAATTTCCTGTGGTGGAGATTATTGGATTATTGTTTGTCGGGAATTTAATAGATCACGGTATTAGTACGATAATTAACCGCTATTTTCAGAACCTCGATAAGAAAATAAACGTGTAATTTAGAATATAAAAAGGACCTACTTTAAAGGATTATTTCACCGCCTATGGAAAACGGTTTACGGGATTAAATCAATTCCCCTAATTTCGGCCTGATTTCTAAAATAAATACACATGAATACCAAAACAATACTCACCGCAAGTGCCATTTTTATGGGCGTATTAGGAATATGTCTTTCTTTTTTACCCCATGAAATAGTGCAATTTTTTAATATGCCAAGTGGCCAATTATCCGCGGTTTTTCTGCAACTACTAGGAGCCACCTTAATGGGGTTTGCGATTTTAAACTGGATGTCCAAAGAAGTACGGATAGGAGGGATATTTAATAAGCCATTGGCTCTAGGTAATTTCTTGCATTTTGGAGCGGGAGTGTTAGCGTTGGCTAAAGCCATTTCGCACATTGAGGTGCATCCAGAAATAGTTATGGGCTTAACCGTTTTATACGGTTTGTTCGCTTTAACTTTTGGTTACATATTTAGAACCCATCCCAAAGAAACGGTGTAGCCCTATCTCAATATTCTGTGTTTATGAGTGAAATATCTCCATCAAATACCTAAGCTACGTTTTGATTTTGTCGTGAAAATGAATGACAAATAATACGATACATCCTGAATGAACGAATAGGGTTAGCTTCTCCTAAAAAACAATGAGGGTTCCGCTCGTCCCTTTCAGGAAACCGATGGTTTTTTGAAAGGGACATAGAAGGAAGATATTGACGTTGTTTTTCGTTGGAATCAACAAGTAAATGACGGACCATGAACCCCTAAATCCGAACCCTTTCAAAACTAATTAAATCAAAAACTATTTTATTTTGAGAATTTTCCCTAATTTGGAAGACCAGAGTTTAACTGGATCAAACCTAATGATTTAATTAATTTGAAAGGATTTAAAATATTCATTGCTGAAGACGACAAATGGTATAGCGAGATATTGCGGTATCATTTAGAGCTAAATCCTGATTATGTGGTGAAAACCTTCGAGTCAGGAAAGAAACTATTGGCTTCTTTGTACGAAAAACCGGATGTCATTACACTAGATTATTCGTTGCCAGATTATAATGGTGACGAACTCTTGGGGATACTAAAAAAAGACGCTCCCGATACCGAAGTGGTTATTATTTCCGGGCAGGAGGATATCTCTACGGCCGTAGAGTTATTAAAACATGGGGCTTATGATTACCTGGTTAAGGATGACGATACCAAAGACCGATTATGGAAAACCATTATCCATATTCGGGAAAATCAACGCTTAAAGGAAGAAATTGTTCATTTACGTAAGGAGGTGAAAAAAAAATATGATTTCGAAAAAAGTATCAAGGGTAATAGTCCGGGGTTGAAAAAAATATTCGGACTCATTGAAAAGGCCGTTAAAACAAATATCACGGTCTCTATTAAAGGAGAAACAGGAACAGGTAAAGAAGTGGTGGCCAAGGCAATCCATTACCATTCCGATCGGAGTAAGTTACCATTTGTAGCGATCAATGTTTCGGCTATTCCAAATGAATTGATTGAAAGTGAATTGTTTGGACATGAAAAAGGGGCCTTTACTGGAGCTCATAGTCGTAGAAAAGGAAAGTTTGAAGAGGCTGGAAAAGGAACTATATTCTTAGATGAAATTGCCGAAATGAACCCTAGTATGCAAAGTAAGCTTCTTCGGGTTTTACAGGAACGTGAGGTAGTTCGTGTAGGAAGTAATGAAACCATAAAGCTAAATTGCCGCATTATCGTGGCTACTCATAAAGATTTGGCCGATGAGGTGAAAGCAGGAACCTTCCGTCAAGATTTGTTTTACCGTTTATTGGGTCTACCCATTGAAATACCTGCTTTACGAGAACGTAAAGAGGATGTTTTGTTGCTAGCGAAGCATTTCATCATCGAGTTTTGTAAAGAGTCAGGGATGAGCGCTAAATCCTTGTCTGAAAATGCAAACGCAAAGCTATTATCGTATGCCTATCCGGGAAATATCCGGGAGTTACGCGCGGTGGTAGAGCTAGGGGTTGTTTTAGCAGATGGAGATATCATAGCGTCCGAAAATATTAATTTCCCTTCTTCCGACCCCTTATCTAATTTAACATTAGAAGAAAAATCCCTGAAAGAATACAATGAAGTGATTATCCGTCATTTTTTGAATAAATACAACAACAATGTGGTCGAGGCAGCCAAGGCATTGGAGATCGGGAAATCTACCATTTACCGAATGCTGAAAGAGAGCGAAATATAAAGCCGATGAAAGGAATCGTATTTACAGAGTTTTTGGAGTTAGTAGAAACCAAATTTGGTTTGGCTATAGTGGACCGAATAATAGAAGAATGTGATTTAGAGTCGCAAGGGGTGTATACTTCGGTAGGTACCTATAGCCATAAAGAAATGTTCGCTATGTTGAAAAAACTTTCGGAATTAGAAAGTATTCCAGTACAACAATTATTAGAAATGTTTGGCGAGTATTTCTTTACGACTTTAAGTTCATCCTATCCCCAATTTATGGCACAACCCGATATGTTTTCCTTCTTAAAAACAATCGATAGTTATATACATCCGGAAGTGTTAAAGCTAAATCCACAGGCTGAATTACCTTCATTTCAAGCAGAAATGAAAGGAGATCATGAAATGTATTTAATGTATCAATCGACTCGGAAAATGGCTGATTTTGCGGTAGGATTGATTAAAGGTGCGGCTCAATATTATAATGAAAATGCGATTATTAAAAAAGAAGAAGAATTTGAGAATGGGCAAATTGTAATGATTAGTATTAAAACGGAGGCGTAAATTTGGACGAGATTGATATACTAAAACGAGCACTTAGGCGTGAAAAGCTGGCCAGAAAGCAAGCGGAGTTTATCATGGAGACTAAAAGTTTGGAATTATTTTCGAGTAATACAAATCTGTTAGAGCTGAACCGAAAACTGGAGGCTCAAATGGTGATCCACACAGAGGAAATTGCTCAAAAGGAGATTGAATTTACAAGTATAGTAGAAGGAGCCATAGAGATCATCGTAAAACTAGATGTTCGTGGAAATATTAAATATGCAAACCCGGCAACCACTCTAGCTTTGGGTTATTCAGAGATCGAATTAATTGGAAGTAATTTTTCAAAACTGATTAGATCCGATTATTTAGAACGGGTGACCCAATTTTATTTCAAACAATTAAATAACCAAATTGAAAGTACGAGTATTGAATTTCCGGTGGTCACCAAGAAGGGAAGAGAAATGTGGTTAAATCAAATTGGAACTCTGACTTTTAAAAACGGAGAACCTTTCGAATTTGTGGTATTAGCTAGAGATACGACAAAATTAAAATTGATAAGAGATGCGTTGAAGTTAAGTGAAGAGAAGTATCGCGGGATTATCGAAAATTTGGAATTGGGGATAATGGAGGTGGATGTGAATGATAAAATTGTAAAAGCATATCCTCAATTTTGCAAATTAACAGGTTATTCTGAGGAAGAATTAATCGGTAAATCCCCCAATAAACTCCTCGTTGGAAGTAAGGCCGTGAAGGAGATGAAATTGCAGAATGAATTACGTGAAGAAGGTGAATCTGGAGTATACGAGGTTCCCATTCGTAGAAAGGATGGGACGATTGCCTGGGTGGTTATTAGTGGCGCTCCGTTTTACGATGTCCATGGGAAAGTAGCAGGGACCGTAGGTTTGCATTTAGATATTTCAAAAAGTAAGCAAACAGAATATCATCTCCGAAAGTCGAAACAAAAAACGGAAAAATTATACAAGGAAAAAGAACTGTTTATGGCCAATATGAGCCATGAAATTCGAACCCCTATGAATGCTATTATTGGAATGGCAGAGCTCTTGGAACAATCTAAGATCAACGTAAAACAAGAAAAATATGTGTCTGCGATTCGTTCCTCTTCTAAAAACTTATTGGTACTTATTAATGATTTACTCGACTTTTCAAAAATTGAATCGGGTAAGTTAATGCTCGAAATTATTCCTTTTAACTTAAAAGAACTCATTGTAAAAACCAAAGAATTATTAGGACCTAAAGCGGATGAAAATGGCGTACATGTTATTTATGATATAGAGGGTAAACTTTCGGGAAATCTGATGGGAGATCCTACGCGTTTAGGACAAGTATTGATAAATTTGGTCGGTAATGCCGTGAAGTTTACTACCAATGGAAATGTGTATATTTCGGTTACTCAAGTAAAAAGGGTGGAGAATATGCAATCCGTACGATTTGAAATCAGAGATGAAGGAATCGGTATTTCGGAATCCGAAAGAGATAATTTATTTGAAAATTTCACCCAAGCCAACCAGTCTACCGCAAGAATGTATGGAGGTACAGGGTTGGGCTTAGCCATCAGCCAAAAGATAGTCGCCTTAATGGGTGGGGAATTAGGGGTGACTAGTAAAATTGATAATGGGTCTACCTTTTATTTTACCCTGGAATTAGAAGCTACGGGTGCTCTTGAAATAGAATCTAATGGGCACAATATCCAAAGTAATTTCAAAAAATCGAAAATTTTAGTGGTGGAAGACAATTCGGTCAATGTATTAATTGCTAAAACCATTTTAGAGAATTGGAATTGTGTGGTCGATGTGGCACAAAATGGGGTGGAGGCTATTGAGAAATTAAGCGTAAACACCTATAGTTTGGTGCTTATGGATATGCGTATGCCCGTCATGGGGGGGATGGAAGCTACTCGGATTATAAGAAATAAACTCCATTTGGATCTTCCCGTAATTGCCCTTACCGGAAACGCCATTAAGGGAGATCAGGAAAAATGTTTGAAAGCAGGGATGAACGATTACTTATCCAAACCTTTCGAGCAAATTGATCTGAATATAATTTTAACTAAATGGGTGGACTTAACCAGTAAGGATCTAGAAAACTTATGCGACTTAAGTAGTTTGAAAGAAATGGGAGATCCTATTTTTATTGAACGAATGGTGGATCTGTTTATGGAAGAAACAACCAAGGAAATCATCCTTATGGAGGAAGCGGTGTTATCCAAAAACATCCCGAAAATAAAGTCAACGGCTCATAAATTGAAACCGTCCGTTAAATATGTGTGTATTGATCGAATTTATCACGATGTCCTTACCATAGAAAATTGGAATGAAGGAGATACCCAGCTTCTTCAAAAAACAGATCACTTGATCTCTGATTTACGCACGGTATTGCAACAATTGCAAGACTTGTAATTTCCCAGAATAGGAAAACATCTTCAGTTTTGGAAAAATACCATTACTAGACATATGTTAATACGCTAATTGTTAGCCGTTTAGCTATCGGCATGGTCTAGGTGTTACATGATTTGAACTTTAAATTTTGAATTATGAAAATCAAGAAAGTATTTATCATCAGTTTTAATTGTTACACCAAAGAATTTTGGAAACAAGTACTAAATCTTAACCAGGTAGATTTATACCATTGGAAAGATTACCACAACGGAATAAATAATTTTACAACGGTTTGGCCAGATATAATTATCATAGAAGGTGGGTATCCAACCAAATCGATCACTTTATGTGTGGAGTCTGCATTAAAGCTTAAATGTAACTCTAAAGTGTTTTGGATTGATCCCACTTCAAGTGTTGATTCGGAAGTCGAAAGTAACAAACGCTTAGTAGTGGCTCCGTTATCCAGTGATTTGGTAAATCAAATCAATCGTAACTTACATCCGGTAACTATTCAACCCCATTTAAACTAACCGGATGATGTCAAATAAAATATTCATAGTGGAGGATAATCGGTTTTATGGGGTTTTATTGAAAAACGAAATCGAAAAATCAAACTTGGGAGATGTAGAGATCTTCCCTTCAGGCGAACTGTTTTTAAACAACATGAACCGAAATCCTCAAATTGTGATCCTAGACCATCATTTAGGGACCACCAAAGGCCTGGATCTTTTAAAACAAGTGAAAACAGCCTATCCTAAGGTAGAGTTTATTTTATTATCAGCGCAAGAAAGCATGAGTGTAGCGGTACAATCTTTAAAGTTTGGCGCATACGATTATGTAGAAAAAAATAAACGTGCTTTTGGTAAAGTGAATTATCTTATAAAAAAAATCCAATTTGAATTAGCTGAAAAAAGAAATGAAAGAATACAACGGTATTTAAGATATATAGGATTTGGGATCGCACTACTTATCCTGCTGGTCTGGTTATTAAGTTAAAATTAATATGAAATTTTCAAGATTCATACTTCTAGTGTTAAACGTTTTGGCTTTGGCTTCCTGCTCTTACCAAAACATCTTTACTACCGATCGGTCGGATAGTTTGGAGGAATTGATGCGAGTAGATACGATTTACCAACATGTAATAGGTATTGATGACAAACTAAGCGTAAGTGTTTGGAATCATCAAAATATGAGTATTGGGTCTGTATTTGGAATTTATAACTCAAACGAGGTATATGGAAAGTGGGTAATGGTGGATGTTAATGGCGATGCGATGTTACCCAGAATTGGAAAGGTAACTCTAGCAGGTTTAACCGTTGTTCAAGCAGCAGATACGCTTTCGAAACGCTATAGTTCCATGTTGGTAGACCCAATAATTGTCGTGAAGATTCAAAATAGAGAGGTGAGCATTTTAGGTGAAGTTCGAACTCCAGGTAAATATATTCTCGAAAAAGAGACCAATACCTTAACCGAAATTATTGCGAGCGCTCAAGGTTTTGAGTTTTATGCCGACAAAAAAAATGTACTTTTATTAAGAAATAACAAGAGTTATATCATTGACCTCACCGTATTGGAAAACAATAATTACCAAATTATTGTTCAAAATGGGGATGTAATAAGTGTACCCAGTAGAGGTGGTAAAATGGTCGATAAAAGAGCGCCTACCTTAATTGCTTTTGCGAGTGCGATCACTGCCATTGCCGTGCTCATCTCATTAATTCCATAAACTAAGAACTGTGCAAAGATTATTAATTTATATAAAACCAATTTTAATAAGGTTACCGTTAATCGGATTGATCTTTGTTATGTCTTTGGTCATAGCTCACCAAATTATCAAGTATACCCCTACGCAATATTTAACCATCGCTAAAATAAAATTAGATACCCGTAAATATGGCGTGTCAAACGATCTATTATACAAGGATTTTGATGTTTTTACTTCCGAGAACAAAATTGAAACCGAAGCGGAAATATTGGGCTCCCATTTATTAATAAAAAGAGCCTTGAAAAAAGTTCAATTTAATAACCAAATCAAAAGAATTGGGAAAATAAAAACAACTACCTTATATAACAATAGTCCCATTTCCTTGAAATCCGAAATGAATAATAGGTTGTTATTTGACGCGCCTTTTAAAGTGTTAATAGCAGATAGTGTCATCTATTTAAGCAATAATAATTTAAAAACTCCGGTGACCTTAGAAGGCAAATTAAATGAGTGGATGAACCTGCAAGGCAACAAAATTATGTTGGTAATCAATGACTCCATCATCGCCACGCAACAACTTCACCTGAATGGAAAATATGGGTTTACCTTCTTCTCCGAAGAGGGGTTGATCAATCATGTGAGAGCGCATTTACAAGTAACCGCTGTAGATAAAGAAATGACCATACTACGGGTCGTTTTTAAGGATGAAATGCCACAAAAAGCAGCCGATTTTAATAACGCCTTATGTGAAGCTTATATTGAAGATTATGTGCAAATGAAGACCTACGCAGCAAACAAAACCGTTGATTTTATTGATTTAAAATTAGATGAGGTAGGAGAAGATTTGGAAAAAGCGGAATTCGCTTTAGAACAATATAAATTGAAAAATAGTGTGGTGAATGTGCGCCAGGAAACGGAAACTGGAATTAGACAAGTGGCAGATCTTCAGATACAATTGGTAAATACCATGATGGAGGAAAAGGCCATCTTAGAATTGGAACAGTATTTAGATAGTGGAAATTATTTTACCGAGACAGCCATTCAGGTGGGTTTCGGAGATTTGCTGTTAACAGAGCTCATTAAAAAATTGAAAATATTAAGAGATGAAAAGCATGATTTAACCATCCGATTTACGGAAGGTAGTGATGAGGTGAAAGCGGTGAATGCTAAGATTGAAGAAATTATATTTTACATCAATGAAGCCATCCGGTCCAATAGAAATAACATTAAAATCAAAAGAGGGCAATTAGAAACAGATTTAGAAATTTTTGCGCACCAATTTGACAATATTCCTATACTAGAACGTAGGTTACAAATCTTACAAAGAGAGTTTAATCTGCAAGAATCGGTATTTAATTTTTTATCTCAAAAAAGAATAGAGGCATTTATTGCATCCACTTCTTCTACCTCTTTTCACCGAATAATTCAACAAGCTTATGTACCCAGCGCACCCTCTGCTCCCAATAAAACATTGATCACTTTTGTGTGTGGGCTTTTAGGGTTAATTACCGGAATTACGATCGTGTTTTTATTGAGAATAACGGAAGCAAAAGTGTTGGATAGGGAAGACATTGAAAAGAATTCACTTTTACCATTATCGGGGTATATACATAAAGAAGCCAATAAATCAAGTAAAGATTACCAAACTATTATTCAGTCTTTAATACTAAAAGAGCTTTTAAAAGCCAAACAATTGATCACTGTAACTTCCACCGAGGCAAATGAAGGTAAAACCGAAGTAGCCCACAAAATATTAAATGCATTACTAGACAAAGGGTATTCTGCTTGTATAGTGAATCACGATGCTTCGGAAGTACCAACCGATTTGAAACAAGAATTGAATTTGTTATCCTTGAAAATCAATGAATTGACGAGTGGTGCTGTCATAACCACCCGAAACGACCAGAAGGAATTAGGACGAAACGCATCCTTGTTGACCAATAAACTGGAGGAACTCAAGGACGTATATGATTTTGTGGTCATAAATGCAGCTCCTATTGCCAAACATATTGAACCGGTGGTAATGATGAAAAATGCGGGTATTAGTTTTTTTGTATTTAAAGCGAATGTGAGTCAAATTGAATGGGTACAAAACATTAATCTTCTTGCGGAGGAATATACATTGAAAAATGTGCATTTGTTACTTACGGATGTAGATCAATACATAAACTACTCGGGTAATTATGTAAACCAAAAGGTGAATGTGATTGGAATTATGAAACAGTGGAAGGCTCAGTTGGTCGGTTTAGTAAAATTAAGATCCAAAAAATGAGACACAAAATCGTACATAAAATGAAAAATAATGCCGCTAAATTGATCGTATTATCCGATCAAGCCTTGGTGAGTGGTATTAACTTTTTTGTGACCTTATTACTTGCGCGTTTTTTAGGATTAGACGATTTTGGTTTGTTTGCTTTTGGGTGGATGGTCGTGTTATTCTTTAGTAGTCTCCAATTGGCATTTATCATTTCTCCCTTGTTTACTTTATTTCCAAAACAGGAATTTCCTTCTCAATATTTAAAATCAGTTCACAGCATCCAACTGCTATACACCGTCCTTACTTTTTTTTCGGCCATGGGTGGTTTGAAAGTGGTGATGTTATTAAAACCTGAATGGTATGTAATTGGAACAGAATGGAGCTTACCCCTTGTCGCAGCTTTATTTGGGTTACAAGATTATTACCGAAGGGTAAACATTACTCGAAATCAACCCGTACAAACTTTGATTTCAGATGTATTAGCTTATGGTTTTCAGCCCATCGCAGTGTTGGCTTTATATTATTTCGATTGGCTGAACATTCATAATGCCTATGTAGCGATAGCCGTATTGTTCGGGCTTTCGTCTGGGTATAATTTTCTTAGAAATTCATTGGAAATGAAGGTTGCCCCAATCGTTTTAACCGTAAAAGAAAACTGGGGGTTTTCAAAATATTTAGTGGGTACCGCATTACTGCAATGGGTATCGGGGAACTTCTTCATTATTGCAGCAGGAGCATTATTAACTCCTTTGGCCATTGGGGTTATTCGTATCGCCCAAAATGTAGTGGGTATCTTAAACGTGTTATTCTCCGCCCTAGAAAACATTGTTCCTTTAAAGGCCGCCCAATTATTATCCAGCTCCGGCTCGCGCCCAACTATGAATTACTTCAAAACCACCTTGATTTATGGAGGAGCATTAACGGTATCTGTTTTGATTGCTATCGCATTTGGAAGAAACTTAATTATCGAGTGGTTTTATGGAGTTCAGTACTTAGCTTATTCAAATGTGTTTTTAGGATTTACATTGATCTATGTATTTGTGTTTTTAAATACCATTTTAGGATTTGTAATTAGGACGTTTGAAATGAATCGCATTTTTTTAATCAGCTACATTTTCACTTCTGTATTTAGTGTGCTTGCAGCTAAGCCAATCATTTCTCATTGGGGAGTGTACGGAGTAATAATAGGGTTATTGGGAACACAACTATTAAATATAGGAGTGTATTCCTATTCGTTAAAATCAAAAATTATTGGATTATGGAAATAGTACATGTTGTTTTAGGAAAAGTGAATACCCACAAAATGAATGGGGTGAACAAAGTGGTAGACAATTTGGCAAAAAACCAAATAGAGCTTGGTCATCAAGTAACTATTTGGGGAATTACCAAAAATCCGGATAATGATTATTCGGAAAGAATTTATGATACAAAATTGTTCTTAAATAGTACCAAATTTCTAGTGCCAAAAGGAATGATCAAGGCCATCAAAACAGTAGCTCCAGGAACCGTTTTTCATGTTCATGGGGGCTTTATTCCGCAATTTTTTTTAATCACCATCTTTCTCCGGATTTATGGTTTTTCGTATGTGTTTACCTCTCATGGAAGTTACAATTCAGTTGCCATGGAACGGAGCTATTGGAAGAAAATGTTATATGTATGGTTCTTTGATAGCGCTATTGTAAGTCATGCCAAATCCATGCATTTTATTGGAGAAAGTGAAATTGAAGGGGCTAAAGAATTATTCGATTTTTCCAATTATGAGTTGATCCCAAACGGCCAAAGTTTTGATGATCATTTATTACCCCCAAAACGAAATTTAGATCGTTTTACGGTATTTGGTTTTTGTGGTCGCTTAGACATCAAAACCAAAGGGTTGGATTTATTATTCAAAGGGTTTGCCCAATATGTTCAAGAAACCCAAAACGATCAAGTGGAGTTGTGGATCATTGGGGATGGGGAAGAACGAGTTGTTCTTGAAAAAATAGCCATAAAATTAGGGATTGCTGATCAAGTCCGATTTTGGGGAAGTGTTTTTGGAGAGCGTAAAAGAGAGTTAATACGCAAATTTGACTTTATGGTTTTAACTTCTCGCAACGAAGGTTTACCCGGAGTCGTACTCGAAGCTGCGGCTTTGGGTGTTCCCAGTATTGTTAGTCAAGAAACCAATATGGCCGCCTATTTACTCAAGTACCACGCAGGATTAGCGCTGGCTGAAAATGATCCGAAAAACATTCAGGCTTCCTTAAAATTTGCCACTCAATCAAGATTAAATAAAAGAATTCAATCCTTTAAACTAGGGGCAATGAATATGGTTGCCAAAGAATTTGATTGGAAATCTATTGCCTCTCGGGTATCTCAATTGTATGTATAATGAAAAAATTCCATATTGGGTAAGAAATATTTCTACCGTACTGATTGTTATTTTAAGTATCAAAATAGCCGGATATTTTTGTATTGTAGAAGATCGTACCATTAATCAAATATTTAAAGTGATTTCTAGAATGGGTATGACAGGGACCATTCTTTTTCTCTACTTAAAAACTATAAAGTTAGGTTGTTTAACCACCTTCAAATATGAAAACGTTTTAGCTACTAGTTTATACCTCGGGTATTTGTTTTTAGGGTTGGCCTCTTTTGGATGGTCTTCCGATGTCAAGTATTCCATCTTACAATGGTTAATGACATTTGAAAGCTTGGTTTTCGTGATTTTATTTATGCGTGTAATTAGTTTGATTAACTACTACTTTCCTGTGTACACCGTAAGTTTAATTCATGTATTTACCGTGGCTGTTTTTCCAATTATGATGATTTTTATTTTGGGTTCCATCGTACAACCGGATTTGTTTTTTAGAGGAATGCGAGGTGGGGCGGAACAACGTTTAGGGGGCTATTACATGAACCCAAATGAATTAGGAATGTTATCGAGCATTGGGGCCGCCATGACTTATTTGTATGTGCAAAAAGCGTCAAAAAAAGTAGGGGCTGTACTCATGTTACTGGCTTCATTAATTGTTCTGGGTTTAACGGCTTCTCGGTCTTCCGCTATTGGTTTTTTATTAATTATGGGGATTTTGATCTTACAATCGGAAAACAAAAAATTGAAAATTAGCATGTTTGTTGGCGTGGCATTAGCGATTCCTGCCATTTTGAAATTTATGATTTTTAAAGATGGAGGGGGCGTGGAAGAAGTATTGAGTATGACTGGAAGAATTCCATTTTGGACCGCTTTATTAAAGGAGGGGATTATTCGTGAACCCTTTTTTGGATTTGGGTTTATGCGTATTAATTACACCGATTATTTTGAGAGTTTAAATACCTACGCAGCTAGAATGACCCACAATACATTCATGCAAGTGTTAATGAACCTTGGGTTTGTGGGTTTCTTTGTGGCTTTTTGGCAATTAGTAATGACCATTAGTAATTATTTTAAGGAAAGAAAAAAAAGTAGGTATGGTAAATTTTTCGTGGCCATGTTTATTCCAATTTTCATTAATTCCTTAACGGAGTTCGGGATTTTTGGGGAAACTAATTTTGGAATATTATTCTACCAATTCTTGATTTTATTGTTTGTATTTCAAGTCAGAACAAACCGTTCAAAAAGTGAAGATTACAAATTACGCTTATTTCAAAAACGATGGCGCTTAAATAGCAAAAATCAAACTGCCAATTAAGGGTTAAATCACTTTTGTTTTTCGATTGTTTATGAAATTTTACCCGAAAATAAAGGCGTTTTTACGTTAAACAAATGTTTTCAAAACCAATCACGATACCCAATAATAAAAAACTAATTTCTACTTAAGGTTGTCCTCCCTTGATGGATATGTGCTGAAATTAAAATGTCCAACCTCCAGACCGTCTCATCCAGATTCAAAACTTCCAAAAACAAAAAAAACTTTCCGAAATTGGGAATGTTTAGGGATTGAATTTTTACTAAAAATTACTTATGTAATTAAGGGTTAGTTAGTTGTGTTGTGATGTGGGTTTTGGCATTGCGTTGGCTACATGCAAAATTGCATAAAGCCTAGACCATGAAAGTAACATATATAATTTTGTTCTTAGTGCCCCTTTTTCTTCAGGGACTAACGCAAACCAATCCAGAAATTTCCACGATTGTTATTCCAGAAATAACCGTTTGTGATGACGCTGAAGTTTTTCAGGTAACGATTAAGAATGTTTCATTGAGTAGTTTAAACGCTCCCTTGATTCAAATAACACTGCCTACGGGAATAAAATATGTACTCGGGTCGGTTAGTGAATCTACTAACTCAAACGTTTCGCAATCCAATACGAGTGATTTGGGAGCCCCGGTTTTCTCCGCTAATAATTTAAACGCAGGCGATTCCATCAAGTTTGAAATAGAAATAGAAGCTGGAATTCCGACTATTGTATACCAACAACAGGGTAACGTCTTTAGGAATTTAGTTAATTTAACCTATACCGGGGGAAGTGAAAATCATACCTCAAATGCTTACAATGTGTTGTATGCTGCACTCAGTATTTTAAGCGTTAGTCCCACATCTCAAACGGCCGTTACCGGTGATTCTGTCACCCGATCCATTACCATCATTAATGCGGGTAATGGTAAATTAAGTAGTTTTAGTTTATCGGATGTTCGAAACCTGGCAGGGGTAGATTTAATCCTTACTAATATCGGGACATTAAATGGGGCTCAAAACGAAATTACACTAAGTGGATCCGATTTTAGTGCCATCGGTAATAATGATTCTTATTTCAATACTGATGAACAAATCACCCTCGTACAAACTTTAGTAGCCTCCGGATGTAGCGAAAATACTGTTACGTCTACGCTTAATACATCCTGGGGTTGTGATTCAGAAACTCGTGAATCCAGTAATTCGTATGCACATGTAAGCATTGAACTTAAAAATCCCAGTTTAGGAATTAGTTCCACGGACGATTTATCCGCTTGTTTTAGTACCGAACAAAGTGGGCAACAAATTGAATTAACCAATAATGGCCAAGGTTACGCTACCAACGTAATTGTCGATATCTATAAGTCTTCTGGAGGAGCTTACGACCAAGATCTATTTTCAGCAATCGATGAAAATAGTATGACCTACCAAAGAGGGAGTAATGGAACTCCGGTATCCATTACTCCTGTTTCGTATAGTACTCGAAATGACGGTGCCTATAGCTGTTTGGGGAGTAGCCCAATTGGGAGAGTGGTGATCAGTTTACCTTTTGATCTGGCTCCCGGAGAAACCGTTTATATTGAATGGAATTCATTTCATTGTTGCGTCAGTGAATGTAATAATGAGGACTTAATGGGATGGAAGTACAAAGTAGATTACGAAGATATGTGTGGCAATAACAACTATTCCAGTACCAAGACAGGGGAGGGATCTACCGAATTGAATATGACACTATTTACAGAAACCCCCATTGATATTAATGCAGGTGAAACACTCCCCTTTGTATATACTATTTCAAGTCACGATAATAATTTACCCTTAGGAACCAATGCACAATATGAAGTGATTATGGAAATACCTCTAGGTTTAGATTGGGCGGGTGGAGCCAATGATTTTACATGGACCTCAAGTCCCAGTTCTTGGACCCCGAGTTCGGTGACTTTTAATTCGAATACCCGGGAAATTACGGGAATATTCCTTGTGCCTGAACCCTTTAATATTCAGAAATCGGAAATTACCGTGAATTTAACCGGCAATTGTTCCGCTAGCACTTCGGGTTTAAAAACGATTACCTTGGATATTAATTACGTGCCCGATACTACATGTAGCTCGTGTAAAGTAGATATGGTATGTAATAAAACCACCACCACCAATTTACATTGTCCCATTTTAAATTGTGAAGGTTTTCACTTTTTATCCTTTGAGACTACTCGTACCAATTTTGGAAGCCCCGATAATAATACTAACGGATTGGCGGATAATTCTGGGACTATAGATATGACCAAGGTAAAAGTGAAAAGAGTTATGGTGGGAGATACGCTTCAAACCACCTATAAAGTTTTGGTTTCAACGGGATCTAATATGAGTCAGTTTTATAACTTCTTTGTGGAGGCAAATATTGACTATGGTCAGAACTTAACCTTCTTGAATGGTGAAATTATCGTTTATGATGATGTAACAGATTTAAATTATTCCTGTACCAATTTCCAAACTACCGTAGTGAACGGAAGTGGGAGTGCACGTAAATTTCAATATACCATGCTTCCTAATTATGATTGTTTAGGATTACCAGATACCCCTGGATCTGGAACCCAATTTTTCTTTACCGATGGTGATTCCATCACCTTCACCGTTAATTATGAGGTAACCGGTAACATTGGTGGCAGTATTGAAGAAGTCACCATAAATAACGATTTGTTTTCAAGCGCATTTAGCGCCCCTTGGGGAGCAGATGCCGCACAACTAAGTACCGATAAATGGGGCTGTGATGATTACGATGGCCGATTTACGTTGATCGGTTATTATTTTGATAATAGTTGGACCAGTAATTATACCGTGAAAACATGTTCTCGGGTGATCCAACAAAATTTTTGGTTCAGTATTGGAGATTGTTGTGATAATTATGATGGAGGAAATCTTTTTCCTTACGAATACAGAAACTGGGCCCATATTAAGGAGGTTAGAGTTAGTTATCCAACAGACTATGAGGTGGTGAATGTCTATTTTAGACAAAAACGGACTAAAACCACCAATTCCTCTGCTACCGAAACCATCTGGTCCATCTCCCCTTATCACAATAGTGGTGGAAATATGTATTTTAATTTAGAGCAACATTACATAGAATTTGGAGGAACCCTAAATTATAGCGATGATGGATTTAGCGGTACCGTTTACTTAGAATTAGCACCTACTTGTGATGTGCCCATTAATTCCTATGAAGATATTAATTGGGAATTCCAATTTGCTAAGAATGATATTATTGGTGGAGGCGTAACTTCCTTTTTAACCGAATCACCTGATCGGATTCGATATAGACCTACGACTTTGACTTTAGCTTCTTCCAATCCTATTGTAGATGGATTGGGAAGAACGGTTAACTGGAATTTACAAGTGAAAAATACGACCTCTTATTCCAGTGCAGCCAACTCATGGGTCCATTTCAAATCTCCATCGGGGGATGTCGAGTTACTGTATGTAATTGATGATGCATCTGGGGATACCTTAAGTTTAACAAGTGATTATTTCGAATTAGGAACGGTAAGTACGAATAGTACTAAATCTCTAAGTATTATTGCTAAATACTCCGGGTGTGCACCGGATCAGTTGGTGGTTTATTCTGGGTATGAATGTTCGGGATACCCAAGCGATTTCGCTCATTTTTATTGTACGTATACCACGTTCGGGTTAGAGGTGGAACCCAAAAATGCAGAGCCACAAGTGACCATTACTGGAACTACCATTGGAGATGATTGTAGTGATATTATTGAGGTGACCATTGAGGTGGCGAGTGTTCGTTTTGCCCATGTAGATAGTATTGTGGTAGAAATTGATGCCATCGGAAATTCCATGTCTTTTATTAGTGGTTCGGGTCAACTTAAATTCCCAACTTCAGGGTCTTTTACGAGTGTTTCTGATCCCCAATTTGCAGGAGGGATTTCTACCTATAACATCATGGATCTGGATGCGGACTTATTGGAAAATGCGTTGGTGGGGGTCATGGATGTGACCAAAAATAGATTCCAATTGAAATTTCAAATGCAACTGGATAATAGCTTTGAATCGGGTCATTACGTGCAATTAGCCATTAAAAGTAAAGAGATTTGTGGAAATGATTTACCCCAAATAAATTTGGCCTATGATCCATCCGTGCAATTTAATGTCAATACCATTGCAGGATTATCTAGCGATGTTTCCGACTCTTGGGGAATCGCTTGGGGTGACTATGATAACGATGGATTTGAAGATGTATATGTAGCCGAATACGCTGAAAATCAAGGTAGCTATTTGTATCATAATAATGGGGACGGTAGTTTCACAAAAGAGACCTCTGGTGTTATTGTAACGGATGGAGGTAGTTCCATTGCGGGTACTTGGGGTGATTACAATAACGATGGTTTCCTAGATCTTTTTGTTGCCAATAATACAGGGGCATTAAATGCCCTATATAAAAATACGGGAAGTGGAAATTTTACTCGAATTACTACTGGAGATATAGCCAATTACGGTGGTTATTGTCATGGTGCGAGTTGGGTAGATTACGATAATGATGGTTATTTAGATCTGTTTGTAACCGATTATATGACCACCAAATTTAATGTATTGTACAAAAATAATGGAGATGAAACCTTTACGGTCATTACCAACTCAGCATTGGTACAAGAAGCCACCAGGTCTATTGGTGCTACCTGGGCTGATTACGACAATGATGGGGATATGGATGTATTTGTTCCGGCAACTTCGGGCCTGAGTAACTCTCTATTTCGTAATAACGGAGCGGGTGAATTTGAAAAAATGACCAGCATAGGAATTCCGGTAGATAACGCAAATTCAGTGGGTTGTAGTTGGGGGGATATGGATAATGATGGGGATTTAGACTTGTTTGTTACCAACACCAGTGGACAGAATAATTTTTTCTTTCTAAATGATGGGGATGGCACATTTACCGAAGTTACCTCTGGCCTATTAGTCTCAGATGGAGGACACTCTAGTAGTAGTAACTGGGTAGATTTTGATAACGATGGCGACCTTGATTTATATGTATGTAATGATCAATCGGATGCCAATGCCATGTACATCAATGATGGAAATGGGAATTTTTTAAAACCGGAAAATCCACTAAGTGCTGATTTAGGAAATTCGTACTCCCAAGGGTGGAGTGATTTTGATAACGATGGAGATTTAGACCTTTTGGTAGGAAATCATTCCAATGAAAGCAATGTGTTCTTTGAAAATAGTCGAGCGAGTTGTAACAGTTGGTTTTGTTTAAAGTTGATTGGGGTTAACTCTAACAAAAGCGCCATCGGTGCACGGGTTAGGGTGAAGGCTACAATTAATGGGCAACCTACATGGCAACTAAAAGAAATTTCGGCACAAACAGGGGGAGGAGCAGGAAGTCAAAATTCGTTGAAAGCGCTCTTCGGATTAGCCGATGCTTCTACGGTAGATTCGGTGATCATTCAATGGCCTTCGGGTTACCGTCAAGTATTAACCAATCAATCTATTAATTCATGTACCGATTTGACGGAAGGGGATGGAATGCAAGTATGTGGGGTCGTTTACCATGATGAAAATTCCAATTGTTCCCAAGATGCCAATGAAAAAGGAATCCCTGGAACCCAAATAACCATTCAACCTGGAGACCGTGGTGTTACTACGGATGAAAATGGGGAATACGAGGTGTTTTTGGAAGCTGGTTCCTATACCATAACTCAAACACTACCTTCGGGATGGACCACCAACTGTGCAGTAAATGGACATAGTATAACCGTCTCTAATGGGCAGGTGTATTGTGGAAATAACTTTGGAAATACAAGTTCTTGTCCAGATCCCAACTTGTCGGTAATGATTGGAACCACCGCCCTACGGAAAGGTTTTCAAAATGAATATGTGGTTCTTTATGCTAATACGGGTGCGTATGATGCCGTGAACGTGGAGTTAAGCATCACTTTTGATGATGCCATTATTCCCTTAAGCGCCACTATTCCGTGGACGTCTGAAGTGCAAAATGGAAATACAACCACCTATACTTGGCTTATTGATTCTATGAAAGCGGTGACGACTTATGATTTGAAAATTATTGATTCCGTTAGTGTATTATCCAATATAGATGATGAGTTAACGGTTTCCGCAAGTATTACCGATTTCGGAGATGATTGTGATGCTTCTGATAATACATTTACGGAAACCAATTCTGTGGTAGGAGCCGTTGATCCTAATGATTTACTGGTATTCCCATTAGGAGATGGAACGGATGGATTTATAGATAAAACGCAGGTACTACGTTACAAAATCAGGTTTCAAAATGTAGGAAATTATTTTGCCCAGAACATCCGAGTAAGGAATGAAATACCTTCCAATTTGGATGTGAGCTCGATTCAAAAAGTGGTAGCTAGTCATGCGTATGAATGGAAACAAACCGGTAATCATCTCGAGTTTATTTTTAAAAATATCTGTTTACCCGATAGCAGTGAATCTCAATATGAAAGTAATGGATTTATTGAGTTCTCAATATACCCTGAAAATGGAATACTAAGCGGTTCGGTGATTAAAAATCAAGTCGAGATTGTTTTCGATTATGAAGACCCTTTGATGACCAATACGACTCGAAATACCATAAAATTTAGCGGAGCATCTGTTGAAAATAAAGTCCTTATTCAGCCCAATCCCGTACAAAACCAAACTACGGTATTGTTAGAGCTGTCAAAAGATCGCTATACCAATTATCAAGAAATAGAAAAACTGGAAATATACGATATGGTCGGTAATCTAGTCCGTACTTGGAATTTTGGAGGCGAAGTACAACGGGCAGTGTTAAACATTGAAACCTGGACACCTGGTTGTTATATCGTGAAGGTGTACAATACAAATGGGCAATATTTTCCAGGCCGATTAATCAAAGAATAAGGTTCCCAAAATGAGAATAGCGCATTCAAAAAGAGAAAAAAAGGATTGCTAACCAATTCGCTGCGAGCTTTAACGTATTAGTCTTCAGGGAGTTGAGCGTGTGTAGTGAAGGTGGTACAGTTTTGAAAGAATACGTTTAAAACCATAACAATCATGAACAATTCGATCTATATCAGTGACCTGTACCTACTGCTGAAGTTATACGCTCCTTCGGTTTATCAATTGGATGTGTGGGATCCAAACGAAAATATTCAACTAGATGCCCCCTGGAAGTTTCAAACAAAAAAAACAAGTGACTTTAAGGTATTGGTATTTCTACCCAGTATAATAGAAGTCTATTCTGGAGAACCCATGTCTGAATACGATTTAGTGCTAGATTTTTCAAAATCGGTATCGGATTTTGGTCCCTACCAATTCAATATAAACTACCTAAACAATCCCAATGGGAAAATGCGCTGGTTGTATACGGATAAAAATAGAAAAGCCACTTTTTTAAAATTTTACAATGCGGGTACTCGAATTGCGAAATTGAAGGCTTTTGTTATTCAAGTTGGTTTTGCTTTAGGATTACAAAACTGGATTCGTTCCGGATGTATACGAATCCATTCAAAAAAAGAATTAAAGTTAACACAATTAATACAAGAGGTTCCACACACAGATCACTCCCTTTTTCTAGGGTCGGAAGGAGATAATCGAACCGTGTTGGTAGAAGTCAATTCTCAAAATGAATCTACCCATTTTTTTAAAATTCCTTTAACCAAGGAAAGCATTCGTTCGGTAGCCAATGAAAAGCGGTTCTTGCAAATGTTGCAGGACCGCTCCTTCCAGTTCATCCGTGTTCCTCCAACGGTTTCTAGCCGTTTTGGAGATGTACTCATTACAAAAGGAATTGAACTTGCCCAGGCCAAACGTTCGGTAGTTTTTACAGAGTTGCACTATTCGGCTATTCAAGAAATGACCCTGAAAACGAAACAGTTTTCGCGTCTCCAAGATTCTGCTTTTTGGCTCCAGGTGGAGGATAACTTATCCCAGTTGAAAAAAAATGAAACCTTCTCGAATGCGATCGGATTAGCGCATCAACTTAAATCAGACTTGAGTAACAACCGAGGGATCTACACCGGTATATCGCATGGCGATTTTACCCCTTGGAATATGTATGTGACCCCAAAGAAATTGCAAGTATACGATTGGGAAATGGCAGAGAATGAAATGCCATTATTATTTGATTTATTCCACTTTCATTTTCAAACAGGTGTTTTGATCCACCGACACTCTTTTAAGGAAATAAAGGCGACTATTTTAAAAGCCTGTAAACATCCCAAAATGGAAAGCCTATTATTAGTTTACGATATAGACCTTGCCTTGTACATCCAATTATATGTTTTGAAATCTGCTACAAAATACTTTATCGAATTTCAAAATCAACCGGTATTGAATCCACAAAATAAATGGTTGTTGGAAGCCTTAACAGATGCACTCACAGACAGCTGCATGTTTAAAAATGGAGAGGCGCATCGTCCGGTTTTTATTACCGATTTAAATGCAGAAATGGGGAAATTTTCACATGTATACTTAAAGTTATTGGAGCCTGAAATTACGCAGCTTCCCATAAACTCCGATTTAGATATTCTAGTGGATGCACAGGCGGTCAATCAATTGGTCGGTTTTTGTGAAAATCACTCCTATGTGGAGAAAGTGAAAGTCTATACCAAGTCATTTATGAGTACAGTGGATATTTACTTTAAGGATCAAGGGTTTTTAGTAGTCGATTTCATTCATTCTTTTAAAAGAAAACATGTTCAATTTATGGATCCTAAAACGGTTTTAAACTCATCGCACCCAAATATATATGGGTATAGGGTTCCAGATCCGGTATTGGATTTTGAATATGTCTATTTGTTTTACCAATTAAACGGAGCTTCTGTTCCTGAAAAATATCAAAAGTATTATACCGAGCTTCAAGCGGATGAGGTGAATGAAATCCCTTCACATATTCAAATTAAATATGAATTATTGCAGTATTCGGAAGACCAATTAATGGCGTTTCATCCGGATATTCAAAATCAATTATTACATAAACTGGCTTCGTTTAGTTTGAATTCTGGAGTTTGTTTAGTCAAAAATGTATTCCAGTATTTCAGCGATACGGTGTACGATTTGGTAAACCGACAAGGATTGGTTATTACCTTTAGTGGGGTAGATGGTGCCGGTAAAACAACCCTTATTGGGAAGGTAAAAAGAAAACTAGAAGATAAGTACCGTAAAGAAGTGGTTCTATTACGTCATCGGCCAGGTATTTTTCCCATCCTAAGTGCCCTTAAACATGGGAAAAAAGAAGCCGAAAAAATTGCTTCCGTGACCTTACCTAGAAAGGGAAATAATAAAAATATGTTATCCAGTTTAGCGCGTTTTGCCTATTACTTCAGCGATTACATATTTGGCCAAATATATGTGTATTTCAAATATACCTTACGTGGTAAAGTAGTGCTGTATGATCGGTATTATTTTGATTTCATTAATGATTCCAAACGATCCAATATCCTGTTAAATAGAGGTTTCATTAAGTCCTTGTACCGATTTGTATTCAAGCCAGACCTAAACTTCTTTTTATATGCCGATGCACCGACCATTTTGAACCGTAAAAAAGAAATGGTAGAAGAGGAAATTGTCCGAATATCCAGTCTGTATCAAAACTTGTTTTCTCAAATGAGTACGGAATATGAATCGAGTGTGTATACCAGTATTGAAAATAAAAACTTAGAGGATACCTTGAATCAAGTGTTGCTTTCGTATCAAAAAGTAGCCTAACCAAAAAACAGCATTAATTATGAAAAAGACTATACTTATTTCAGCTTACGCAGTAAATCCATTTAAAGGGTCCGAAGATGGAACCGGATGGAATATTTCTAAAGAGTTAGCCAAAGAATACCAAACGGTAATCGTTACCCGTAAAAATAACCGTCCGGAAATTGAAAGATACCTGTCTGAAAATTCGGATCCAGTATATAAAAATATGACCTTTAAATACCACGATTTACCAGAATGGGCGATGCGGTTAAAAAAGAATTTGGGCGAGCGGGGATATGTGTTGTATTTCTATTTCTGGCAAATGTTTTTACCGTTTTTCATCCGTAAAACCAAGGTCAAATTTGACTTGAGTTATGCATTGAATTTTCATAGCGATAGCGTACCTCATTTTTTGTGGGTATTAGGTAAACCTGTCATTTGGGGCCCTATCGGGCATCATCCCAAAACACCTTCGGCTTATTTATTGAACCATTCCTTAAAAGTTCAATTAACAGATGTCTTGTATAATTCTGTAAAATGGGCCATGCGGAATTTGGATCCGTTTTTTTACATCGCAAAAAGAAAAGCCATAAAAATCATCGGAATTAATTCATCGGTTCAAAAAGTCATGCGTATCCCATCTTCAAAAATAGTAGTTATCCCTGCCGTGGGTAACGATCCAGTTATGCCTTGGATAAAGGAAGAAACTAAATTTAACATTCTTTCCGTTGGGAGGTTTACCGCCATGAAGGGTTTTGATATTGCCATATTGGCATTCGCTCGTTTTTATAAGTCCCTTCCCAAGACGGATCGAGCCAATGTGAAACTTACCTTAGTGGGTAAAGGAGAGGGATTAGTGGGGTTGAACAAGCTTATTGTTGAGCAGCGAATAACAGATGCCGTGGATATTATTCCATGGGTAGCCAAAGCAGAAATGGAACAGATTTATAGCAATGCCACCGCCTTTATTTTTCCCTCTCATGAAGGTGCTGGTATGGTAGTGCCCGAAGCTATGGGATATGGGTTACCTGTTATTTGCTTCGATAATGTGGGGCCCGGTGAACTCGTGGGTGATGCGGGAGTTAAAATAGCATATACTACTTACAATGAAAGTGTGAATGGCTTTGCTCGCCAATTACATAAATTATACAAAGACCCCGCTTGGACTTTTGAGTTAGGTAAGAAAGCTTTAAATCGCTTTTATGAGGTCTTTACATGGAGCCAAAAAGGGAAAGCTATCCGTAGTATTATTCAGGAAGTATTGCAAGAACCAAAGACCATTGCCGTATTTCACCCAAGTGCGGAATTATACGGAGCAGATCGAATTCTAGTAAATGCCTTGAACGCTATTCCTAAGGAGGTAAACAAACGAGTGTATTTATTCAGAGAAGGACCGTTGGTGGATGTTTTGAAATCTCGAGTAGCCAATATGGAGGTCATCATCCAACCGGATATGCCTGTGATTTATCGTAAGATTTTCAACCCTATTGGGATCCTGGTTTTTTTAAAAAACTGGATGCAATTCTTATTCTTTATGCGTAGCGAAAACAAAAAATTCCATTTCACCTCGGCCTATGTAAATACTCTGTCGGTTAGTTTCTTGTTACCCTTATTGGCCGGTCTTGGAATTAAACGGTATGTACATGTCCATGAAATTATTGATCATCCTAAAATGATAGGAAAAGTAACGGCTTGGTTAAGTTATAAATTTGCCAATAAGATAGTATGTGTATCTAATGCGGTATTGGTTGGAATGAAACGATATGTGCCAAATTTCGATAATAAAATAGAAGTAATTCACAACGGAATTGATCCGGTGGAGGTGGTTCAAAATGGATCGAAAAGAGGATTGAATTTTTACTTGTTTGGTCGTATAAAACCGGAAAAAGGACACTGGTTTTTAATTGAAGCTCTAGCCCGTATCCCCATAGCAAAATTGGCAAATTCGCAATTTATTTTAATGGGAGGAGCGGTTCCTGGGCAGGAACAAATGCTGACCGATTTATACGATAAAATTGAGGCGGCTGGATTAGAAAAAAATGTACACATCAAAGGCTTCTCTCCCAGTATCGCAACAGCCATGAGTCAAGCCGATGTGTGTTTGATTCCTTCCATTATGAAAGATCCCTTTCCTACCACAGTTTTGGAAGCCATGTCGGCATCAAAAACCGTTATTTCCACCAATAATGGGGGAGCCAAAGAAGCGGTAGTCAACAATGAAACTGGGTTTTTAATTGCCCCTCATAATAGCCAACAATTTGCAAAGGTATTGACCCATGTAATTGATCAAAAATCGAAATTACCTTTCTGGGGAAAGAATGCGAAAAATCGATACGAACAGTTATTTACCATTAAAAACTTTAGTCGGAATTGGGTGCGTTTTAATTTGACGAATCAATTGATATAATTCCCAAAACTGGAAAATTCTTGCCGAAACTGGAAGGGATATGATTCATCAAATCGCGTAAGTGATTGGTAGTTAGTTAGATAAGGTTTCGGTCTGGTTTTTCGATACAACAGGGTAATCTCAATACAATAAACTATGAAAAAAGTAGCCATAATAGGAACAGTAGGGATTCCTTCCAGATACGGAGGGTTTGAAACGCTGGCTCATCATTTAACAAAACAGTTAAAGGACGAATTTGAATTTACGGTGTATTGTAGTGCCAAAGCATATAGCAAAGAAGAACGAATTTCCTCTTTTCATGGCGCTCGTTTAGTTTATTTACCATTCAAAGCGAACGGATTTCAAAGTGTTATTTACGATATCATTTCTGTTTTTCACGCGCTTTTTTATGCCGATACTTTAGTGATATTAGGGGTTTCGGGTGCGTTGATTCTACCCTTGGTAAAATGGTTTACAAACAAGAAAATTATTGTGAATATTGATGGAATGGAATGGCGAAGAAACAAATGGAATCGTTTGACCAAATGGTTTTTAAAGTTATCCGAACGTATTGCCGTAAAGTATTCACATGCTGAAATTACGGATAACCAAGCCATAAAAAATTATACCTATACCGAATACGAATCGGTAAGTCATCTGATAGAATACGGAGGGGATCATGCGGTACGGAAATCAGCAAACCCTATTTATTTGGCTAAGTATGATTTTATGTACGCGCCCTATGCCTTTAAAGTAGCCCGAATAGAACCGGAGAATAACGTTCATGTGATTCTAAATGCCTTTGCTAAAACCACGAAAGTATTGGTGGTAATCGGAAATTGGAATAACAGTGTATATGGTGAAAATTTAAAAAAATGGTACCGCACTTTTCGCAATTTGCATCTATTAGATCCTATTTATGATCAAGATGAGTTGGATGCCATACGCCAAGGATGCCAGGTTTACGTGCATGGCCATAGCGCAGGCGGAACAAACCCATCTTTGGTAGAAGCCATGACCTTGGGTTTACCTGTTTTGGCTTTTGATATAAGTTATAACCGAGCGACCACCGAAAATCGAGCATTCTATTTTGTGGATGAAGAAGATTTGGCCAACCGAGTGCTTCAATTAAAATATTTGGAGTTACGCAATAACGGTAAACGTATGCTCGCGATTGCTAAAAGAAGATATACTTGGAGTGTGATTGCCAACAAGTATAAAAACCTCATTTACACATTAGATTATAAAATCGTAAAACCACGGGTGTTCCCGAAAATCACATTAGTGCACGAGCCGCATCCCACTCCCAATGGTTTAGTACAATTATATTCGATGCAACACTTACAAAAAAAAGAATCATGAATCTCACATACACAAGCATGGCAGTAGTCGTGATCTCATTTATGATCGCACTTATCAGTATCCCGTATATTATTAAATGGGCACACCGATCGGGTAAATTAACACAACGGAATCACCGTTCTTCACACAAATTACCTACCCCTTCATTGGGTGGGGTAGGGATTTTGTTGGGGATGGCAGTGCTCATTCCGTTTCTCGATATGACACTCCCTATGGCTGCCACTTGTTTCGGTGTCTTGCTGCTTTTTGCAACTGGATTGATTGATGATCTAACCGAAATCAAAGCCAAAACCAAATTATTGGTGCAAGTAGCTTGTGCACTATTAATCTACTTTTCAGGATTGCGGATCGAGAACTTACATGGTATTTTAGGGGTCTATGAAATACCTGGATTGGTGAGTTTTACACTCACTGTTTTGTTTATTGTGGGGGTCACCAATGCCTTTAATTTAATGGATGGAATTAATGGGTTGGCGGGTATCATGGCCATCATTAATAGTGCGTTGTTTGGGGTGATTTTTTACCTGAACGGTCAAAGCAATTTTGCTTTATTAGCCTTTGCTTTGTGTGGAGGAGTTCTTGGATTCCTACGCTTCAATATTCCAAAGGCAAAAATATTCATGGGCGATAGTGGCTCTTTATTTATAGGATTATTGATGGGCGTGTTTGTGATTCAAACATTTCAAACCAATACCTATAATGAACTTAGCATTTCGGTGGCCCTGGTACCCATGTTTATTCCCATTTTTGATACCATTCGATTATTTGCTACACGGGTAATGGATAGAAAAAGTCCGATGGAAGCCGATAAAAATCATTTGCACCATTTGGTAATAAAGGCGACTTCCAACCATACGCATGCCACTTTTTTGATTGTCACCTTACATGTGTTGCTATTGGGGTTTGTGATGATGGTATCGTATTTTGGAGGCGAATTATTATTAAATACGCTAATAACGATTTTGTTAGGAGGAGTTGTCGCTTTCCTTGGTCTATTTGTTTTTATGGAAGTGTATATGAAATTAAAACGTTTACGAGCGCATTTAAAACTACTTTTGGGAAACAACCGCTTACTTGAAAAACTATAAGCATGGCCAAAAATCCTTTAATTTATGTAATAGATGACAATGCAATGTTACGGGCTTTAATAAATCAACAATTGCAGAATACCCTGGCATGCGAAGTGGTCTCCTTTGAACATGCAGATAATGTTTTAGATGATTGGAATTCTGTCACTCCTGATTTGGTGATATTGGACTATCAATTCGAAATACCGGATTTGAAATATAAAAATGGTTTGCAATTCCTACATGCTTTACGATCCCAATCTAATGTGCCAGTTATTGCCCTAACCGGGCAATCCGAAAAGGAGGTGATGAGCACCCTTATTAAACAAGGGGCCAATGATTACATTCCCAAAGATGAACCGCAGTTTTTAGAAACATTGATGAGCTCCGTTCAAACCATTTTATCATTTCAAGAAACCCAACGTCAACTCAAAACCTCGGTATTTAATGTAAATGCAAAATTCTTATTAATAATCCTCCTTGTTTTGGCGGGATTGATTGCCTTAGGTATGTTCATTTAGTTGGAATGATCCCTTGAAAAGGGGCCACTGAATACCTGTCGTTAAAGCTTTATCTGGGCTCCTGATTGCAAATAATATCGTTTCAATAAAAAGGCTGAAGGCGGTCAGCTATCAGCTGTTTGCCTTAGTCATAGTTTTAGTGATAGTCATAGTCTTCACTTTTATTGTCAGCGGTTAGCCTTTCACTTTAGCCTTCGCTGGTAGCTATAAGCTGTCAGTCGTTTGCCTTAGTCATAGTCATAGTCATAGTCATAGTCTTAGTCATAGTCATAGTCATAGTCATAGTCTTAGTCATAGTCATAGCCCTAATCATTTGCCTACATGAAAATCACAAAACTAGTTAGAAATAGTAAAAAAGTGAGCGAGTGTTTTCTGAATAATGGGAACTGCCACTGCCGCAGCAAGGGTGCCTACCACCAGTCCAATGGCCCACGACTTTAGCCAAATGATAAAAAAGCCGTCTATAAATCCTACGTTTTTAAGAATCATAAAAAATGACATGAGCATGGACATCACTAAACTGATACTTATGCCAAATAGAATCTTAAATGTTTTTTCAGTAATGAGCATTATCTTTTGATTAAAAAATTAATAAATGCACCTAAATCTGTTTGGGTGGTTGGAGTTTCGCCTAAGTAATTGGCAGTAAAGGCAGGTCCAAATCGAAAGTCCTGGAATTGTAACCCTATCCGCCAGGCCTGGTAACTATAAGAATGGGCCCTGTTCCAAGTCGTCAATACTTGCAATCGCCCGTAGAATTGAATTTTCTTTTGATTGACTGGATGGACCTCAATAAAGGCGAAAACCTCGAAATCTCCTTCCGAATCGATTTCTTGAGAAGGTTGAATAAAGATGACCACGTTTTTATGCATATACGAATAGGAAATGGAGACCAAGGGTTTTAGCCCTCCAAATGCTTTTAAGTTAGTGCCTAAGCCTAGGTAGAAGGCTTGGGTTACCTCATAAGAGGCAATGGTTTGAACGATATAGGAAGCAGGAGTCTGTTCGTCATAATCCATCTCGTAGCTGATCAGATTAAAAAAACGAAACTTGCTAGTTGGCGAAAATTTCTTATTAACCACCATTTGGTACCCCGTATTATTATTCCCTCCCATTACCTCCACGAGGATGGGAGGCTGATAGCTTGCAAATTCTGCGGTATGGGGCTTCTGGTTCATAGACTGCGCTTGGGAAAATGGAGTGCCCATGAGAAGTAGTAGCAGTGTAATTGTTGAATGCATTCGTAGTGTTTAACGTTCAAGTGTTGACTGTTCAATGCTGCAAATATAGAAAAAGAGTTGAATACTCAATGCTTATTTTTAAATTTGGAAAATGAAATGGAGTGAATTGTATATAAAAGAAATAGAAGACCCACATGTAAAAGCGGTATTAAACCTGATGTATACTGGGGTTAGGTATTCAAAACGAATGGAACAACTCCTAAAACCATTTGGCGTTTCACATCAACAATTTGAGATTTTGAAAATTCTATCGGATAATTCAGTCCCTTTCTTTAGTCTACGAGAAATCCAATTAAGACTTATCAACCAAACGAGTAATACCACCCGATTAGTGGAAAAACTAAAGTTGAAAGGCTTTATTCATACACAGGTTAGTGAAAATAACAGAAGTCGTTTAGATATATCCATAAGCTCAAAGGGAACGGAATTATTGAAAGAAATTGAGGTCCCATTATTGGCATTAAGTAAGCAGTTAAAAGCCACATTTTCGGAAATCGATGCTGATGAGCTATCTCGAATCTTACCTAAGATTCAAGATATGTTGGATGAATAAGGCCATTTGTACACAAATGGCTTTGCCTTCCTGACTATATAGTATCGTTTGTGAATCATTCATTTATATCTAAGTTCCGTATTTTAGAAAGGAGTATCCTCAAAATAAAACCAGCAGAATCACGGCAAACCTATGAAATACCGAACATTTAAACCCAGCCAAAAACTAGATGCTTGGGTGAAGCACTATTGGACCTTGGAAAGTGAGCAAGAGCGGGATCTCAATAAACAAACCATTGTACCAGATGGGTGTATGGAAATGGTTTTTCACTATGGGGATCTATATAAACAGTATAGGGAGAACACCGAAAGTTTTATTCAACCGAGGTGTTTTGTTATCGGCCAGCTCACGCAACCACTCGTTATTGAACCCACTGGAAAAACCGGTATTTTTTCCATCCGTTTTCACCCAGAGGGGTTTTCCTCTTTTGCGACTCTTTCCATTAAAGAAATGGAAAATACCCCTGTTTCCTTAGAAATACTATTTGGTGAACGAGGCTTGGAACTCGAACAGTTCGTTTTAAAAAAACAATCTATAGCCGAAAGAATACAGCATGTTGAATCGTTTTTACGCACACAATTAACACATGTGACCACCATTGATCGTATTGTTAAATCTACGACCGAAACTATTTTAACGGCCCATGGACAATTACCCATTATTGAATTGACTAAAAGGTTGGAGGTGAGTCGCAGACAATTGGAGCGAAAATTTTCGAAAGCGATCGGATTAAGTCCCAAACAACTCTCCAAAATAATTCGATTACAAGCCGTTTTAAAAATGGTTATACGTAAAGAATTTACCAGTTTTACAGCACTGGCCTACGAAGGAGATTATTACGATCAAGCCCATTTCATCAAAGATTTTAAAGAATTCACGGGACAAACTCCCAAGGAGTTTTATGGACCTCACCTACAATTGAGCTCTCTTTTTTACGGAATGCAATAGTGTCGCATTTTTACAATTTAGGGTGTTCTTTCGATTTCATCTTTGCCGACCTAATGTAAAATAAAAGAATGGAAAATTTACTCAATTGGTTTGAAATCCCAGCCACAAATTTTGATAGAGCGGTATCCTTTTACCGTAATGTTTTAAAGCTTGAAATTAATGAAAAGGAAATGTTTGGAACAAAAATGGGATTCTTCGCTAGTGATGACAAAAATGTGTCGGGTTCTATTGTTCAAGGGGAAGGATACTCCCCATCCACCAATGGGGTATTAATGTACCTAAATGGGGGAAAAGATTTGCAAAATGTATTAAATAGAATAGAAACTAACCAAAGGAAAGTGTTGGTTCCTAAAACCCAAATAAGCCCGGAGATGGGTTATTTCGGGATATTTATGGATACCGAAGGAAACAAAATGGCGATTCACTCCATTCAATAAAAAATATATGAGAACAGTAGTCCTATTAAAGGCCCTAACGTTTGTTTATGGATGTAATCTAAAGCCTAATGAGAACGTTCATCGAAGCATGCATTTGAAAAATGCCGAATGGCTTATTGGAACATGGGAAAGCAAAACGGAATCCGGGAATATGTTTGAAACATGGTCGAAGTATAGCGATAAGGAGTTTATTGGGAAAAGCTACCTCCTCATAGAGGAGGTTCCCTTTATCTTGGAAACCTTGCAACTCATTCAAGAACAGGATTCGGTTTTTTATATACCCACCGTTAAAAACCAAAACGATAATTTACCCGTCCGTTTTTCTCTCCAATCCATTTCTGATACCGAGTTGGTATTTGAAAACCTGAAACACGATTTTCCTCAAACCATTTCCTATTTCAAAAAAAGCCAAGACTCTTTAGTCGCTGTCATATCAGGCCTAAAAAATGGACGGATTCAGAAACATTTGTTTCCGATGCACCGTGTGAAATAAGTTGAGAATGCACATCTCAGAATTTAAGGTTGGCAAGGAATTGAAATTAAGTGGCTTGCATTATAGGAGTGTAGTTCTTGTTAAAAAGAGTTATTCCCAAGAGGTATTTTTAGATTTGAAATTAAATTTGTAGCCACCTCTAAGGGTTAATTTAAGGCACCGAAAAATGAACATATATTACATTCTTACCTATACAGCAGCAGCGGACTTCAATATCAAAAAGGAGCCCTATCAACCGGAACATAAATTACAAATTCAAGAAGCCTACGATAAGGGAACACTTGTTATGGCGGGTGGGTTATTGGAACCATCAAATGGAGGAATGCTTATTTTTAAAGGAGAGAGTCCTAAAGTAGCGGAGGATTTTGCGGTAAATGATACCTATGTAAAAAACGGGGTCATAATAAAATGGTCCGTTAGGCCATGGAATGTAGTTATCGAAGGATAGGCTAAAACGCTCCAAAAACTCCCGTACTTAATAAGTAAATTACGAAATGGATCTCTATAATTGGAAGTGTCATAGGGTGGATTATTCCCAGTTTTAGAGATCCATTTTCTCCATAAAGACTTGGATCTCTTTCAGATTTTTGTTTTTTTGTTTGAATGCGTAATACCGTTTCTGCTCTAGTTTATGGGAAGTCTGAAGAGAAGATCTTACCAAGTTTTGATTCCCTTCTTCGGTACAAAAATAGGAGGGTACGATACCGAAACCCGTATTCGCTTGAATGGCATGTACGATATCTTTGTAGGATGGTAAAATGTAGCGTGGTATTATTTTGGGCGAAGTATTAAATTTAGCGTCCCAATAATTTTCTATATCCTCTTGATCGTTATCATAGCTAAACCAAGGTTGCTTCTGTAACCATTTAATAAATGGGGGGGCATCCGTTTCCATATTTTCTGGGATCTCTATCGTATCCGTACAGATTAAGGTCAATTCTTCCGAGTCCATAAAAGTATATTGATGGTCGTAATTCGTCTGTTTTTTTGTACCCACCAGTAATTGAACCGTCTCCAATTCTAGGGCTTCTATCAATTCTTTTTCGGTGCCAAATTGCGTAACGATATACATATCGAAAGCATAAATTTTGGGTAGGAGTTCTTTCTGAAAAAAATCGGTGGTACATCCAATTGAAATACTCAAACGAGGCTTTTTTGTTCGCTGACTGGAATAGTATTCTACTTTTTGTAAGGCCTCTAAAGGGGAATTTATTTGGTGGTATAAAAAAGTCCCATAATCCGTTGGAGCCAACTTTCGGGTGGTCCTTTCAAACAGTTTTTTTCCAATATGACCTTCTAGTGCCGATAGGTGCTTGCTGACCCCAGGTTGTGTCATATGAAGCTTTTTTGAAGCTTCGGTAATGTTATTACATTCATATATGGAACGGAAAGTACGGAGCCATTCTAAGTTAATCATAACATATGTTATAAGTGTGCTAACAAAAATAATGAAAATTATTAATGGCCTGCCTGTACTTTTGTGAAAAATAGAAAATATGACCAAAACATTAGTGATAAATTATACGCCTAGAAACGGATCTTACACCCAGATTTTGAGGGATGAATTTGTAAAACTGGCGAAGAGTAAAACGGAAATGACCTACCTTGATTTGGCAAAAACACCACCGGATTTATTAGTGGCCGAAAATTTAAATTTAGTGATGGATTGGAATCAGGGAAAAAGAGATTTTTCAGACTTAGAATTAACCGTTCTTGCCAATCATCATAAACTAATTGACCAAGTTTTAGAAAATGATCATATTGTTTTGGCTTGTCCAATTTATAATTTTTCCATACCAGCCGCTGTTAAAGCATGGATCGATGCGGTAGTGGTGAGTGATAAAACTTTCTATTTTAATCCAGAAACGGGTTTTAAAGGACTGTGTACCGATAAGAAGGTAGTGTCCATTATGGTGAGTGGTTTTGATTATACCCAATCCCTAGAAGTGAAAGAATACGCCTCATCTACCTTGAAACAGAATTTTGATTTTATGGGGATGGCTTCTCAGCAAATCTCTGCTTACGGAGTCGATCAAAATCGAGATCAATTGGATTCAATTCTTGGAAATGCAAAACAAGAAATAAAAACAGTAGTGGAGGAATGGTATCCCAATTAATATACGAAAGTTTCATAATGATTTCAATTCCTATAGCATACGAATGTATTAAATGGGAAAGAGGAAAGTGGTTTTGGTATTAAAGAGGACCAAAATCCATAGGTAATTAGGTAGGAGGTATCGCTTGTTTTGATTCAAGGAGATACCTCCTTTTTTACGATATCCAGAAAGAACGGAGTAACATAATTTAACATTTTGATATTCTTCTAATCATGGGTAAATGCACTAAACACGGCCATTTTGGCTAGTTTTGTTCCTGAATTCAGTTAGGGGGTGTTGCACTTTTACCTCCCTATAATTCAAAAAGACCTAAACCATTTTAAATGAGGATATTTATTTACGTTTTGTTTACACTCGTGCCTTTTTTATCGCTTGCACAAGAATCAAATAACGAAAAGAACCCACAAAATGAGTTGATTATTATTCCGAGTCATCCCGCTCAAGGGTTCCATAATTCCTATATTCTTTTTATTCCAAGTGGCGTCTCCAAAAATGAATTAACGAACCTTCTGGTTGAACCCAATAATACAGGGAAACTATCCGATTCTATTTCGGTACATGAGCAATATGCCATCCATTTGGCTTCCGTAAGTTCTATAGGGAATAACATAGCCACCGAGTTGAATATTCCATTATTAGTACCCATTTTTTCGCGTCCAGCCTCCAAACCGTTGATGTATGCCCATGCCTTAGATCGGGATGTGGTTTTGGAGCCGTCTATGGAATTAAAAAGACTCGACCTGCAATTACTAGCGATGATTAGGGATGCCAAAAAGCAATTGGCGTTACGGGATATCTTGGTGCGGGATAAAATTTTCATGAATGGGTTCTCGGCATCTGCTACTTTTACTAATCGTTTCTTGTTTATTCACCCAGAGATAGTAGAGGCCGCAGCTATGGGAGGTTTTAATGGCGAATTAATGTTGCCATTGAAGAAATATGAGAATCAGAAATTGAATTACCCATTAGGAGTCCATGATTTCAAATTATTATTCGGAAATCAATTCGATCAAAAAACCTACGCTAAAATCCCGCAACACATTTATATGGGTGCCTTAGATGCTAATGATGCGGTGCAATTTGAGGATGCATATTCGTTGGAAGAACGACAAATAATTAATAGCGCTTTAGGCGATAACGTCCAAGATAGATATGTGAAATGTCAAGGTATTTATGTCCAAAATAATATCTCGGCAGTATTTCAAACCTATCCAGAGGTGGGGCATTGGACGACTTCTAAAATGAACCTCGATACCATTCTGTTCTTTTTAAATATTTCGAAAAACCAATAGCCGTAAATTATTCATATTGGGATATGTAAAAATGAAAAGTACCGATGCAAAAAACTGAATTTATGGATAAAGAAGCCATCATTAAAGTGGAAGTGACGTTATTAAATGCCATGAAAAACGGAGATATTCCTAAGCTAGATGAACTAATTCATGCCGATTTACTTTTTATTATTCCCACCGGACAAACCCTTACGAAAGCCATGGACTTAGATACCTATAGTTCGGGAAATATGAAAATAAAGGAGATTTCCGCTACCGATCAACGCATTCATATTGTTGGAGATAACGCTGTTGTTACCGTAACCATCGAAATGACGGGAACATATTTTGAGTATGTTCTGGATGGTAAGTACCGTTTTATTCGAGTATGGAAATCAGTTAACGAGAAGTGGAAATTAATTGCAGGCAGTAGTACTCCCCTCTAACAAACTGTGAGTAATACTGGGGGGTGAATTCACGCAATTTCATTTTGGGTAAATGGTCCGGTTTGTACAAAAATGAGCGACCTATCTTCCACTATAAATGCGATGTTTGATCTTACCTATTGGGCGGATGGGACTGTTGAATTTGCAAACTCGTTCTGCTGGGAAAGTAGGGGGTAAATTTAAAGGGATTAACGGTAGGAGGCGAAACTAATTTTCAAATAATGAATACGATAGGAAAGGGTTTATTGTACATAGGGATTACTGGGGCATTGTTTTCGTGTTCAGTGGAACGTAAGGATGAAATAAATGAATTGGTGGTATCTGAATTTCAGGAAATTATAGATTCTAAAAATGTTCAAGGCTCCATATTAATCTATGATATTCCACAGGGTTTGTATTATTCAAATGATTATAATTGGGCTAGTGTAGGACGTTTACCCGCATCCACGTTTAAAATTCCTAATTCCATAATTGCACTCGAAACAGCTGTAGTTTCAAATGAGAGTACCATGTTTCCATGGAATGGAGAACCAACAGATTATAAAATATGGGAACAGGATTTGACGTTTGAAAATGCCTTTCATTACTCCTGTGTGCCTTGTTACCAGAATGTAGCTAGAAAAATCGGAGTGAAAAGAATGAGTAGTTACCTTCAGAAATTGGAATACACGGACATGAAATTTGATTCGAGTACCATTGATATATTTTGGTTGGAAGGGGAATCAAAAATCAATCAGTTTGAACAAATCCATTTTTTAAAACGTTTCTATCAATCTCAGCTGAAAATCTCAGATAGAACGGAAAGAATCCTAAGGAAAATGATGGTCATGGAACAAACCGAAAATTTCAAACTAAGTGGAAAAACAGGACTATCCGTTCGTAGTGGGAAACAAAATGGATGGTTTGTGGGCTTTATGGAAGCTAAAGAACATACCTACATTTTTGCCATTAATATTGAACCCACAGAAGATACCAACTTGGAGGTATTCCCCAAGTTGCGAAAAGAAATAACTATGGAAGCTTTAGAAGTATTGAATATACAAGAAGAGGCTTTTAACCTTCGGTATTAGAAGGATTACACGGAGCGGTATAGTTACGTTTTCATTGAAATCAAAAAACAAAACCGAAGCGTATAAAAATGCCCGAATTCAAATGAATTCAGGCATTTTTTGTTAGATATAACTTGATTAAAGTCACGCTAATAAGGTGTGGCTCCTGTATTTATTTGGAATTTTCCAGACTACGTATATAAAACTGTCTTTTAATTTCATCTACATGAGCCTGTTTAATTTCTACTTTGCTTAAGCCATTTAAGGAATCTACATAGGCTGTAAATACTTGGCTTAAGTTTAATGGAGAGAGATTTGATTTATCATCCGCGTTGTGACACGAAAAACAATTGGCTAGATTGCTTGAATTAACACTATGAATACTGTCTTGTCCAAAACCTACTTGTACATAGGTTTCCATGGTAATGTTATAGGCCGCCACCGAACCTCTAGTTAAATCGTTGGTGTCAGAACCAGATAGGTTTAAGCCTATGGAATCTAAAAATTGTGCTTGAGCGGTAACTCCTACATATTTTTCCGTATTAATCCATAAAGAACCATTGTAGAAATAGTTATTCCAGATTCCCGTTAGTTGACCTTTCACACTTTCATTGATGGTTTTAATATTATGAAAGTTTTCAAAACCAGGCTGACTCGTTTCCATATACTTAAGTACGTTGAATTGTCCTTCCATTTCTTTCACCACCGGTGTACCATATGGATATACAGAATACACATCGGTGAATATCTGATTTGGGGTAATGATGTTTTGAATGGTGGCGATACTGTTTTTATTGAAAAATGGATAATCTGTCGTGGAAGTGACGGAAGCATCGGTGCTATCCGTAGCTAAAGACCAATCATACATTGGGGCTAAAGAGTCATGTTCAAAGGTAGCCCATACAAACTCCGGATGGTTTTCAACGATCCCTACCACATGTATTCCTAATAAAGCCACACGTGCTGGAACTCCAGCAATAGTTCCATCGGTAATAAAATAGGTCGAAGTATCCGCTAATGCATTGGCATCAATCCAAGCGGTTTTTACCTCTAATGCTCCTACAGGATAGGTAGAATCGGCCAGTTGGCTAGGATTACTAATCGCTATAGGGCCGTTGGTTTGCATGGATTGTAACATCGAAGAATCTATGAAAATGGTGTAATACACGGTAGTGGCCACTTTTCCATTTATTCCTGGGGTACGCAAAATATCTGTAGGATTACTGGCTTGTGCGGTATCCACTAAAATGATTCCTGAATTTTGCGGTAAAATACCACCCGAAGAAGTCACCTGAATTAATTGATCCATAAATAAAGGCTTGCCATTTACTTCGTTGGTTAACCATAAAAATTTTTGCCAAGACCATTGATGAAAATCACAATTGGTAACCGAATCGTTATTGGCAAATGGACTGGTGGGTCCCTCATTTGGTGGGGGGGTGTTTCTAGGATTTCCAGCAAACCATGAGGCAGGTGCATCACAGTTTTCCAGGGCCGCATACGCTTCCGTGTCGTCCACTTTAGCCGAATCTTCTGAATTGTTCCTACGGGATTCGTCATCACAAGCGAATAACGATAGCGCACAGAATAGGAGCACCAAATGTTTAATTTTTTTCATACTATGTTTTTTTAGGATAGAAACCAAAAAGGTATTACTGGATGGATCTATGTATTGGTATATATTGATTCACAAACATGTACTCTAATAACTGGATTCGATAGGTTAAAATCACCTAATCCCAAACTTAAGTAGAATTACCTATGCGATGATAGAACGGGCGATTTAGAATTCTTCTTTTTTATTCGCAATCCACAGTATTCGGATTTGGTAGCTTAAAACAGGCCCGAACATTTATATTTGAAACCTAATCTCATCAGGAATTGGTTTTCACAAGATGCCTTTATTTAAAATACAAAACATACACGATGGACCGCGTTCTTTTATGATCTTAGAAGGGGAGTTTCTAAGTGCTATTAAAATTGAACCCGCTCAGTATATTTGTATACAACAAAACGGTGCGAATTGGAATATCCGAATCAATGATGTGTTTTTAACAGAATCCAGTACGCAAATTGAAATCTCTAAATCAGATTTTGAAGGTTTAAACCCCGAGTTAGTTATAGGTAATAGTTTTCCTATTAAGGGAGGTGCTAATTTAGCCTTAACCTCCTATGGTTTTGGCGTTTCCTGGTGGTTGCCATTCCTTTTGTTGGTTGTTTTGGGATTCCTAGTTTGGATGATGGTTTTTGTTGATCCCTCCATTTTTTTTTTTCGAAATAATAAAATACCTATTTTAGACGTCTAATTCTTATGGACATCCAATTATGCCTAAAAAAATATATTATTTAACGCAAGATGAAAAGAATGTTATTCTGATTACCTGGGGAATGGCTTGGAAAAACGTTCAAATATATTTTAATGATACAGAAGTTGGACGCTTGGAAAATCGGAAAGAATTAAAAGAAGGACGTGAATTTGACTTGGGTGAAAACAAAAAACTATCCATTCGGTTAATCGGGAAGTTTTTGCCTGAACTAGAATTACTGATTAATGGAGAGGTCGTTCCGGGTTCAGCAACCGATCCGAATATTCGATTAAAACATGTCGTTAATATGGGACTAACTTTAGGTGGATTTGCCATGGTGGGTGGGGTAGCTGCAGAAGTTTTTGAGGTCCCTTTTTTAATGAAAATGGGACTGGGTTGGGAGCATGTTATTTCGGGTGCCCTCTTCTTTTTATTGGCCATTGGAGCCTTTAATAAAATGGGTTGGGCCGTTTGGGCTATGGTATTAATTCTAGCGATTGATATCCTAGCTATTTTGATACAAAGTATGGAAACAGGGAGTAGCCCCATTAATGGCTTGTTTTTTAAAGCCATAATTATGTTCTATTTATTTCGGGGTATAGGTGCCATTAAAGACCTAAAACGTAAGGAAATAATCCCCCTTTTTGAACTGGATGAATAAGTCATACTGAATTCCTTACCCTATAATCAAGGAATAATGGGGGAAGGTAGAATCTGGCTCCAGTCCAATTTTCTGATGGATACCCTACGAACAGAAAACGTGTATTTATAGTATGAACAGGGTAGAAAGACAAGGGACTTGAAGTTTTTGGTATGCTATAAAGAAATTGGAAATTTTCACCCTTGAAACGGGTCCATACCTTTTCGATAAGTATGGTAATTAGTTATAGGTGTAGCGATTTAAAAAGGGTGATTAGATGAGTCAAGAGGAGAATGTAATCACCGGTTTTGATGAATAGTAACGTGATTAAAAAATACGGTCAGCAGCCTAACAATTATTGGATAGTCCAAAAAAAATAACAAGAAGTAATGGAAAATAAAATCAAAAAGTATTTATTGGATTTAGAAAAGGAACGAGGAATAAAAATTCTTTTGGCCTGCGAAACGGGCTCTAGAGCTTGGGGTTTTCCTTCTCCAGATAGTGATTATGATGTTCGGGTAATTTATAAGCATGATACCCATTGGTATTTGAGTTTAACCGAAGAAAAGGATTCCATTGAATTGTTTTTGGATAACAATGAGGTGGATATAAGTGGCTGGGATATCCGTAAAAGTTTGCGCTTACTTTGGAAATCGAATCCGCCATTACTGGAAAGAATTCAGTCTCCCTACATTTATTCAATGGATGAGGAATTTGTAGCGGAGGTGAAAGAAATAGCCAATGAAACCTATTCTAGAATAGGAACAATACATCATTACTTGAGCATGGCAACGAAAATTTATGCTGAAATTTCGCCTATGAAAGATTACAAACTAAAAAAGTTTTTCTATGCTTTGCGCTGCTCCGTGGCATGTATTTGGATTTTGGAAAAAGAAGAGTTGCCTCCAATTGAATTTGATAAAATGTTGAACGGGTTAACGTTTCCCAAAACCATCACCGATCGTATTGAAATACTGATTAAATTAAAGGCTACCATTAGTGAAACCTATGTACATCAAGGGGAAAAGGAAATATTCCAATTTATGGAAACATGTATGGAGCGTGCCACTAAGGAGAAGTCTAAGCTTGCTGGTGGGAAAGCCCAAATGGCTGATTTGAATAAATTCTTCCAGAAAACCATATTAGCGAAATGACCATAGAGGATTTAAGAAGTAGGGGATTAATCATTTTGGAATGCATTAGCGGTAGCCGAGCATATGGATTAGATACCCCCTCGTCAGATACCGATATTAAGGGTGTGTTTTTGTTGCCTAAGGAAGAATACTACGGTTTGAATTATACCGCTCAAGTTAACAACGAATCCAATGATATCATGTTTTATGAGTTTGGCCGATTTATGGAACTGTTGGCCGTCAATAATCCGAATATTCTTGAATTATTAAATACTCCCAAAGAGTTTATTATTTTTAAACATCCGTTTTTATCAGAGATTAATTCTGAATTAATTTTATCTAAAAAGTGCGGAGATACCTTTGGGAAATTTGCCTATTCTCAAATTAAAAAGGCAAAGGGTTTGAAAAAGAAAATTGTTAACCCCGTAGCAAAGGAACGAAAAAGTGTCCTTTCATTTTGCTTTGTTAATTATGAACAAGGAGCCATTCCATTGGTGAAATTTTTAGAGATAAAGGGGTGGAAGCAAGAGTGTTGTGGCTTGGTTAAGGTCCCTCATATGGGAGAGGTCTTTGGTTTGTATTATTCGGAAATAGAGGGGTACAAAGGAATTGTTAAGGGGGCAGTATCTAATGAAATTAGGCTTAGTTCTGTGTCTAAAGGAAGTCCGCAGGAGGCGTTATTATATTTTAATAGAAACGGTTATTCTTCCTATTGTAAAGAATACCGTGAATATTGGGATTGGGTAGGTAAACGAAATGAATCTAGGTATGAAAATACCCAGAGTCATGGAAAAAGGTACGATGCTAAAAATATGTTACATGTTTTTAGACTTTTGGAAATGGCTATCGAAATTGGAAATGAAAAGCAGGTGAATGTAAAACGTCCAAATCGGGAATTTTTACTCGATATAAAATCGGGTAAATTCGAATACGAGGATTTAGTAAAGTTAGCAGATGAAAAACGCTTAGAAATGGAAACAGCGTTTTTGGATTCTAGTTTGCCTGAAATGCCCGATTTGAAAGTAATAAATCAACTGGCATTTAAGGTGCGAAATAAACTTTATTCTTTGAAGCAATAAGAACGAAAATCTCTTACACAACACTAGCTCTTCAAATAAACCCCAAATAAATTTTGTGAGATTCAAAATAGGCTCTTATTTTTAAAAGCGACTACACTTGAATAAATACCATATGAAAAACCTTTGCTTTTGGGTCAGTACCGTACTGTTTTTAGAGCAACGAAAGAAAAAGCCTTCATTTGGGCCTTAAATGAGCTGTAACTTTTCAAATTCCCCAGTGCACCAAATTCAATTATTTACGTCTGAAGTTAGAATGAAAAACCGAATCTTTTTTTTTATGTGTTTCCTTTTACTGGGTTTTTCTTCCTGTAAGAAACGGTGCGATTTTGTGGAACCGAGTACGGTTTGTGATTTGCAATTGGATTTTGAAATCAGAGATAGTCTGGGTATAAATTTGTTAATGGATCATTTTTCTCTAGATACCTTTGAGATCTTAGATACCCAATACCAACCGGTGGCGTTTGGAACCAATACCTATCGTAAAACTTTTGGGCTGCGTATTTTTGATTGTATCGAAGAAACGGACGCATTCAATATTCCGATCAGCAAAACCTATTTATTGAGATTAAGGCCTTCGGTGATGGATAGTATTCGGTTTGATTTTAAAGTGATAGAAGCCAGTTCCGAATGTGGCGGAAACCTATTTGAATACGTTCATATTACCTATCGGGATTCCATTTACGATTTCCGAGATCAAACCATTTTACATACCCTGTACCGAAATTAAATAGGAGCCCCGTAGCTTCCTTAAATTCGTTGGTTTTGTGGATGTGAAATTCGGATTTAGGGGCCCGGTTTTTTATCTAAATAAAAATCTAAAAACATAAATCTTTCATTATCAAGCCAACCCAAAACGATTTTTATACGTTTTTTGAAATGTACACTGCTATAGAGAATAATTATTTTATTCATTTTTCAAACTATACGCTATGAAAGCAATATTACTTTTTGCCACTATTATTTTGACCAGTCAAAGCTTCGCTCAAGGACTGAACAAACAACCATTTACTTCTCAAAACGTACAATTTATAACTCAAATGGGGCTACCCAGTACGCATTTACTTCAACGATCTGGGGTGGAACAATTGGATTCCGTAAAGATTAAAACTTTCGACCCTTCGGTAAATTTTTGGTCGGAAAATCAAACCATTCGTTACACTTACCACCGAAACGGAACACTACAATCTCATACCCTGGAGTTGGATCATGCCAGCTTAGAGGTCATAGAGTTTCAAACCGATGGAAAAATAAGTCGGTACCTCATTCATGGTTGGAACGGGAATCATTTTGAAGAATCTATCCAAACCCTCTATTTTTACGATGCCAATGGTTTTTCAAGTCATGATAGCACCTACAATTGGACGGGGACGCAATGGGAGCCTTCTGGTTATACCACCTACCAAGTGGATGTGGATGGAAATATACTGGAAAAAGTGAGCTTTCATTACTCTGGAGGGGTGTATGTTTCTTCGTCCAAAATGGAATTTATGTACAATAGTCAACAGGAGTTAGTCGAGCTAAAATCCTATGTGTATCAATTTTTCCAATGGGAAAATTATTACCATTATCTGATAACCTATGATCTAAATGGGAGAGAAACATCTTTCCAATACCAACATTGGAATCTTGGAGCTTGGGAGAATACCTACCAATCGGTTTCAACCTATGCGGTTAATAATATTCAATACCTCAGTGTTTCCTCTTGGATAAATATGGCTTGGGAACATAACTATACCGTGAATTACCAAAACGATTTTGTAACCCAAACTTCCTCTATGTATTTACCGGAAGAATATGCCCGAAATAATCATAAAGTGGTGGGTAAACAGTCTATTATGAAAGATATGGGACATTGGCGAGATAATGACTCTACGCTGTTTTTCTTCTCGGATAACACTGCTAGTGGGATAAAACAAAGCCATAAGGGAAACAGGTACCAATTAATACAAAACCCTGTTTCGGAGCAAATACGGATTAGGAATCTCCATAGGTTAGCCACCTCGGTGAAGGTGTTTGATTTAACCGGTAAAGAAGTACTCGTTCATTTTTCCCAAAACGAAGTCATACACCTTCCGATAGGTATGTTACCTAAAGGCGTATATGTCGTACAACTCCTAAATAACCACGAAAAAACCACTGTGAAGGTGATTAAAAAATAAAAACGAATCCGGTATAGCCCGCCATTCATTCTGAATGGCGGGCTTTTTTTATTGAGGGGATATTTAAAATTATTCGTATTTTCGATAGCGAAATGGCTATGGATTAAACCGAAGCATTTTTTTTAAACACCATGGTAAGTGATATTATCAAAAAATAAAATATGTCATTCGTGAAAAGTAGGAACCCCTTCAAGTTAAACAGGGGGGATAGTATCCGTAAATTTTGTAGGAATAGCCAAATGAAATAGCCCAACTCTTTAAGGAATATCACCGTAAACCGTACTAAACATCAAAAAATCTATTATGAAAAAAGCAATTGTTATTTTGAGTATTATTTTCACCTCATTTTACTCCAATGCGACTATTCACATTGTGAAAGTCTGGAATGGATATTTTCAATTTCTAGATAGAGACATTACCATTCAACTTGGCGATACTGTACAATGGTTACCCTTAGATGTCCCTTCGATGGTGCATACCATAACGTCTACCAACATTCCAACGGGAGCGGTCGCTTTTGACCAAATATGGCAAGCCCCTGCAGATACTTTTTTTCAATATATTCCACAGATAGCAGGATTGTATGAATACGAGTGTACCCCTCATGTATTAAATGGTATGACGGGTTCCATTACTGTTATGGGATGGCCTACGAGTATCAGCGAAAATGAGGTCATGGAAAACAATACATCCGTTTATCCTAATCCAGCTACAAATTATATTGATTTTAGGGGTTCAAATACGGGTTCTTCATATAAAATTTACGCTGTTACTGGAGAAGTCGCATCGTTTGGGATCACCCTCGGTCCGGTCAATATCTCAACTTTATCAAAAGGAACCTATTTTATTGAAATCATTGGCGATAAACCACGTACAATAAAATTTATTAAGCTTTAAAGGGATAACTCACCGCTTAGATGGCTGGAAAAGGCCATCCATCTAAAACTGTAGGACAGCATTCTTACGTATTGTTAAAGAACATTCATTCTAAGGTTAAAAATTAAAACTATTTTTAACCTTAGATTTAGCATGGGTTTTAATGCGGATGGAAAGGTAAAGGTGAAGCGACCAAGATTTGATTCACCCATACCATCCACTTTGTCGTATAGGGGCTAGGTAGCGTGTATAAAAAGATCCATACATGATACTACTTAAGTCGGGGCTTTGCGGTTTTTACCTAGCTGACAAAAACAGGTAGTAATCAGGGGGTAGTATGTCCCGTGTCCGTTTGATAATACCTAGTTTTGGGTAACCTTTAAATAACTTGATTTTGAAGACTTTTAGAAACTAATTTCTGACTTAGAGACCACAAATAGCTAGAGATAGTTTCTTGGATACTCTTTTAACCAATTTCAATATAATGGATTGTAACGGGTAGGATGAGGCCGTTTAAAAAGAAGTTTCAATTAACGGAAAAGAAAATCGAAAGTAAACGTTGGCCAACAATCTTTAAAAAGGCAATTCCAACAGTGATACGATAAATTAGATAAAATTTAATAAAAAAATGAGTGAAGCAAAAGAAATGGTATTCAATGGACTGTCCATATTGGGGGGAATCCTATCCGCTATTGCGGTTTGGGTATTTTTTTTATACTTAGTTATTTACCAACCTTTTTGAAAAATGAACAAAAACTTATTCCTAGGAGCATTTATTAGTACGAACTTAATTTTCGGGTCTCTTTTTTACCTGAAAAATAGTACCATGGGTAGGGATGACTTAAGCTTCAAATCATCTATTCCGACTGTTAATTCACAACAATTATTAGCAGATTCTAATTTTGTGGTGACTATGGTTTCTTATGGCTGTCCAGGACATCCGCAATTCATGCCTGCACTTAAATCAAATATTGATTTAATTAAAGAAAAGGGGTACAACCTTTATATCATTAACGACAGTGAATACAGTCTGAGGGCTGAAAATAAAATAAATAAATTGGCTGATCTCTACGAAATTAACGAACAAATATTTTTAATAGAACCGAAGGATTACCCCAACAATGGTGGTTTTTTTGATCAAAAAAAAAGATATTTAAATTTTATTAATGACCTGAGTTTAGAGACTAAGAATTTAAGTTTGGGTTATGGTTATTATGTCGTTTTCAAAAATGGTAAATTGACTTATGATGGTTATGGGTTAGACAAAAATATTTTATAATCAGACCTTTAATCATGGGTACAAAAATACTTTAGTGGTATACTTCTGTGTTTTACCAAGTGTATGAAAATAGGGGGTGATCAATGAATTTTATGTCCCGTGGCACCTATTGATCTAAAAAAATGGAATAAATAAATAGTAAAAAAAAACAGCCTAAAAATCATTGTATACCATAGATGGTACGCTTTTTTCAGGTTCGAATTAAACAATCTCACAGAATTTTAAATTCTATCAAAATGAAAACTAAAAAGAATAATTGGGTTAAAAACCCTTCCCGTCCACAAATGATTTTATGTACACTCGTGTATTTTGTCTCGGTAGTCCTACTCGTTTTGTCAATGACCGATTTATTTACGGAAAATATATTTCAAGGAAAATATTTGTTGCTTTACTTTGTAATTATTGGCGCTACACTTGCCACACTTAAACTACATTCAAATTATTGGAATCTAAAAACGGTAGTGGCAGATGGAGTAAAACGATTCAATTAAAATCACGAATAAAAGAACTTTAATCCAGCAGTGACTACAATTCTTTTTTTTCCCCGAATGCGCTAACATGAAGGAGATAAAAACAGGTGACTGTCATTTAGTGTCAGGCATAATGGGGTGAATTAATAGAATCATTTAGGTCTTTTTTGACCAAGATTTAAATGGGTTGGTTTTCAGTAGGCTGGTTCTTTCAGTGTTTTTTTATGATTTACTACGGTCATAAAACGGGGGAAATGGACTTCAATACCCTTAGACTTGTTTTCAATTGTTTAAGGGGTTTTGCTAAAATTATTAAAATTCATGTCGGAGGGTATGCACTCTTTTTATTTTGCCTCTACATTTGCCGGTGACCCAAAAAAAAGGGCGTTAAAAGGGGCGTTAAATGGGGTGAAAATGGCACACGTACCATACCTTTTCCGTGGGAATTAATACATACTATATGACAAAATTTCTTCTTTGCTTAATCTGGATGGGTGGCCTTTCATTTCAGGCGGATACTTCTATTATTGGAAAACATGTAACCCTGAAAATTAATTTGTATTCACACGAAGGCGAAAGGAAAGCATCTGCGATGCCCATGCTTAAGCCTGACAGTGAATTGATGAACTATAAGAGAAGGTTTGAATATTTGCTGATCAATGTGCCTGAAATCCATCAGCCCGAAAACTCAGAACAGAGAAGAGAAATTTGGAGTTTATATCCAGACACCACAAAACTTAAACGACTTTACCTCAACAAATTTGTTCAGGATGAGAAACTGATCCAATACTTTGAACAAACCATTGCTCCCATAGAGAATCCAACTGATGTAAGGGATAGAACTTTCAACGTGGAAGAACTCATGGAAGTAGCTTCTAAATTTTTCTATTGCGATAAAGTCATGCCCGATACCAATGTCCAAGCACATGTTTGCGTTGGATTAAATGGCATAAAAGAAGCAAATTGGGATACGGATTACACCTTGTTAGAGGCATTTTGTTACGAAGGAATTTTTACGGATTTTGATACTGAAAATTCTCAAATTTGGGAATCATTCATTTCCGAAAAAAAGGAGGCTAGCTTGCAATTTAGAAATGACATAACCTCATTGGATCAATACCTGGAAGATGTGAAACGGCTTCTGTTTGAAAAAATGAAAAAGGATAGTGTTTTAAAAAAAGAGCTCTTAAATTTCTATGAATTGAATGAAGCTAATCTGGCTTTTAAAATAAAATATTAAACAGGATCAATCCATTGGCGTTGGCTATTCGGGATAAACGCCCTACACCAACACTTGTGACGTATTAAGGCCCTGACTGATTACTCGAATGTAGAAGTTATAGATCCTCAAATAGAAATCACGTGTAAGGAAGCGTTCCAATTATATAGGAAGCACATCTTACCAGAACTGAATAAAGTAGGAAGTCGAATTTTGTATTATGGGGATAGCGCAAATTTTATTATTGGCCCTGAATCGGAAAAATGGGATGCCAATGAACATAGGTGAATACCTGGTATTCACCTACGTTTCAAACTTAAAACGTAATGGGTGAAGTGGATTATGTTCAAGCTATTAATGAGGTGATTAGCCATGCTTTTTGGTTCTTGGCTTGGCGCTCTGTACTTCTATTTTTCTAGGGTATACCTCCATTAACAGGATTACTTACAGATCAAATGATTTGAAGTCTCCTTGGATTAAAATAAAGGACGCGTAAGGCAATAAAGCCAGCCCAAATACGTACTTTAGTGCAGCTACGGTGCAGAACGTTTAATTAGTAGTTCCGCCTTAATGAGTAGCCGGGAGTGGAGAGTTAGTTTTAATAATAAAAGATCATGTTGGAAGAAAAAGAAAAAAAATCACGGAGACAATTTTTGCAAAATACGGCACTAGCTAGTTTATCGCTAGGTTTGTTACCCACCATTGGGAAGGCGGCCAGTATAGGTAAGGTTGCCAGTATGGGGCTGTCTCCAAGTCCTGATTCTTGTAACCCAACAACGCTCGATTATTATGGCCAAGGGCCTTTCTACACCGCCAATGCACCCACAATGAATAATAATCAACTGGCATCGTCTACCGAAGCTGGCACGAGATTAATCATTAGTGGTATGGTGCAAACGCTAGATTGTACCCAGGTAATTCCGAATACTGTTATTGATGTGTGGCAGGCAAATGATGCAGGTGGGTACGACAATTCGGGGTTTAATCTACGTGGAATTACCCAATCCAATTCGCAAGGGTTTTATTCGTTTGAAACCATTCTTCCCGGAAAATATTTGAATGGGGCTAAATACCGTCCCAGTCATATTCATTTTAAAATAACACCACCTGCATTTCCAACGATGGTGACCCAACTCTATTTTCAAGGGGACACGGATATTGCTGCGGATGCGGCTGCTTCGATTACTTCTGGCACATTTGATGCCTCCAATCGAATTATTCCAATTACCCTTAATGGACAAGGAAAATACGAAGGTACTTGGGATATCGCAGTGGATGGAGATGGCGTTATTGGAATAGCAGATATTCATCTGGACAAGGGAATTATTTACTCTGTATCGCCCAATCCTTTTACCGATGAGGTGGAAATAAACTATGGGATATTTCAAGCTTACAAAGTCAGCATTCAAATATTTGATATGCAAGGATCGTTAATAGCGGTACTGAATGAACAAAACCTAGAGCCGGAGAAGTACAAGGCTGTTTGGAAAGCAGACCCTAATTTACCCACTGGGATGTATTTCGTAGCTTTAAAATTAAACGACTTACAAGTGCATTATTTGAAAATTGAAAAACTGTAATTTATTTAAAAAAAGGGCTTGACGTAAGGCTGAATTTTGGAAGGTTTGGCGCCTTTACTGAAGGTTGTCGGCTAAAATATGGAGCCTTTAGGCCAAGAAAGTATCCATTCGTACTCAAGCCAATAAATTGCCAAAGTCAAGGTTTTCGGCTTGTAACTATCCGTATCATGGTGGATAATAAAGTGCTTCAAATTTTCCTACAAGTAAATGGGTGCCATTTTAACCCATTTGGTTAAAGATGACGTTAATTTGCAGTAAGGAATAATGATGAATTCAAACAAACTGCACATAAAAAATATGGTATGCGATCGCTGCATTAAAGTGGTTAAGGCGGAGTTGCAAAATCTTGGATACCGAATTAAAAGCATCGTACTGGGTGAAGTGGAGTTGATTGAAACGCTCGGGATTAATAAAAATGAAATCAAACTTCATCTAAGTAAGGAAGGGTTTGAGCTTCTGGACGACAGTAACAGTCAGCTAATAAATACCATCAAAGGCATTATTATTAACCACATTCATTACCATAAAGGGGGCAATGCTCCGAAAGAAAACTTCTCCTATATATTGGAGAAAGAAATTGGAAAGGACTATTCGCATATCAGTACCCTGTTTTCTACCCTGGAGGGACGAACCATTGAAAAGTTTATCATTCTGCAAAAAATAGAAAAAGTAAAAGAGTTGCTTAAATACGGAGAGATGACTTTAAGGGAGATTGCCTTTGAATTGAATTACAGCAGTTCTCAATACCTTTCCAATCAGTTTAAACAAGTTACTGGGCTCCGACCTTCTCAATTTCGGGACATGGCAGAGACTAGCCGAAATCAAATAGACAAAGTTTAGGACTAGCCATGGGTAGGCGAGTACCCAAAATCTTACACCTTATTTCAATAATTCCGTAACATCCACCTGAAAGAAGGTACGCACATTTGTAGAGTTATTAATCTAATAACCAAATAAATGAAAATGCAACATCATAGCCATTCTTCTCCTCACTCCCATCAGGAAGATGAACCTTCACAAAACAAATTAGCCTTTCGTGCAACATTACACTGTTTGTTAGGATGTGGAATTGGAGAAGTCCTTGGAATTATCATCGGTACCTCTTTCGGAATGCGTAATAGGGAAACCTTGATTCTGGCAGTAATGCTGGGGTTTGTAGTTGGCTTGATTCTGGGGATCAGACCGCTGTTAAAAGCGAAATTTGATTTTAAAAGAGCCTTGAAAACCGTCTTATTGGCGGAGGGCTTAAGCATTTTGGTTATGGAAACCACTGAAGTGGTCATTGAAATATACACCCCAGGTGTTATGGCTGCCGGTTTAACCAGTTGGTTTTTTTGGGCTGGTATGCTGCTAGCCATGATCGGGGGATTTATAGCTGCCTACCCCGTCAATTATTTTTTAATCGGTAAAGGCATCAGACATCAACATTAATTTGAAATCATGACACCTACATATTCAATTATAGGAATGACTTGCTCCAGCTGTGCGGGCAAAGTTAAAGCGCAATTAGAACAGCATGAAAATGTGACATCGGTAACGGTAGACCTCGAACAAAGTGAGGTAGCTGTTAACATGCGCAAACATGTGCCCACGAAAGAACTTCAAAATCTCTTCGGTACCGGTGGCAAATATTCGATCATCGAAAAAGACCTTGTTATACAACCCCAAGAGGTAACAGAATTTGAAGAAGAGGAGAAAAGTAAACTGGAAACCTTTAAACCCTTACTGATCATCTTTCTCTTTATCACCTTGGTTTCCGGTATTGCTTCTGCAGACAGTCCGCATTTGGATGTAATGAAATGGATGCGCTATTTTATGGCGGGCTTCTTTATTACCTTTTCCTTCTTTAAATTTTTAGACCTTGGGTCCTTTGTTGATAGCTATTCGATGTATGATGTACTGGCCAAAAAAGTAAGGAATTATGGTTACGTATATCCATTTATTGAATTGGCACTAGGGATCGCTTATCTGACCCATTTCGAACCCGCATTCACTTATACCGCCACTTTAGTGGTTATGGGTTTTAGTAGCTTGGGAGTCATCCAGAGCGTATTAAACAAAAAGAAAATTAAATGTGCATGTCTGGGTGATGTATTCAATTTGCCGATGACCACCGTAACTATTATAGAAGATTTACTGATGGTAGCCATGGCGGCTTTCATGCTTTGGTCGCTATGATGTTGGAAATTAATAGGTAGGTGTAGGTATAATCGGGTTGTATAACCCAACAGCATTTAATAGCGGTTTGAATCAATTTTAAACGCACCAAAAGGACTAAAACGGAAGAACTAAGCTTAGTTGTTTTCGATAATAATCTCTAAGTTTTGGATAGCCGTTATTCTTCTATAGGAGAGGGAGTGTGATTTATTTCTTATTATCACCATTGATGTAGATCTATAAACGGATGTTTAAATAAACAACGGGGTATGGCTGTTTTACATTTTTCCATGGGATAAGAAATAGCGGAATGTTTTGAAATTGCCAGAATGCCCCTGGTCGAAACGGGTAATTCTACTTGTACTAAAATTAGGGGTGTTTATACTGTTGACTCTTTACTAATAGGGCCTATAAATTTGCTTGAAAACAAACGATTAAGTTTATGGATAAGAAAGAGAAAACGAGTAAGGTTAAAGAGGTTTCAGCTCCGGAAGTAGCGTTAAATGGAATTCAATATGGATCTGGTAATATTGAATTGACTTTCATTAACCAATCCAATGATATGAATAATTCAAATGTTGTTATTTTTCAAAAGAATGTAACGACCAGTTTTGATGAAGTTGCCATTGCTTGGAGGGTAATTAAGAACTGCGGAAGAGGGTGGAGTCATAAATTTGATTATCCTCATGAATTCAGTGTTGGAGCGGAAGATGCCTATGGTAATCAAGCCGGGTTACAGTTAGGTAGATTTGGTCAAAAATGGGTGGTTTCTGAAACAGCTTCTGGGGAAGCCTTACAATTGGGTAATGACTACGCTTCAAGTATTTCCGAAGTGGAAATTAGTAACTCACTAATAAAGGGAGCTGTTAACGCCAATATTTATAAAGACGGAAAAATATTAATTTCTAAAACAGGAGTTGTTCCAGGACAGAAAGCAATTTTTTCATTTAAGCCAACGATTTGGATTGGAGTGGTTTCTCAGGTGGAAGAGGGAATGGTTATGAATTCTGCGATACTTAGTGACATTAACACTGAAATATCTTTGTTAGGGATTACCAAAGCAAATATTATTATGACGGGAGGAGGTATGGGGCCTTCGGCAAGACCTTTTCAATTCTATTTGGAGCCAACGGTATAACAGGGACTGAAAATTCCAATGTATTTGATAAAGGGAGGGGGATTTTAAATTTGTATTTTTAAGCTAGAAAAATTGACTTTTAGCCATCGTATAATTTCTTCTTTTTTAAATATTAAAAAGGACGTTATATTTTTGATAGGAAAGAAATAGGGAGAAAAAGCACATGGTTTCTCCCCGTTTTTAAGGGGAGACTGTTTACTTGAACCCACAGGACTTTGTTGGGTACGGGGGAAAACGTTTTTGGTGAATGATTCGGAATAAATAGCTATCCAATTATTTCCAACAATAGGATACCAAATTGTATTTTCTTACCAAAATGAACGCCTTTAGAGTGATGGAGGAGCTGTATCTTAATCCCTAATTAGAAAGGCCTAAAACAACAACTGTGAATCGTTATACTCCATAATAGATAAAGAAACATTCTCTTGGGTCAAGATGTAGTTACTTACATATTTAGCGGTAATTCCAGAAGGGTTAGCAGGTTCTAATTTTTCTTTTAGAATGGCGTAATCCGTAGTTTTTTGTCCGGTGCGGATAAACCCAAAACCGTGAAATTGACCTTCTTTAATCAAGATAAAGGACTCCTCATTGGGTTTTCTACCGGCTTCCCAGATCACAAAATTGAGGGGGTTTTCTTGATGATTTCCAATCAGAGTTTCAAAATTGGAATTGTGCAATTCATCGGTAATATGGGCATTTACGGGAACCGTAATTTGACATAAACTCGGACTTAAATCGTTTTGCTTTACAATTTCAAATAAGTTCTCTCGTGCACTCATTAAACTATAAGCGGTTAGCAGCGATTTACCGATAAACTTCCCCTTGATGATTCCTACTCGCCAATTATCGTTTTGATCTTTGTAATAGCTCAAATTGTATTTAGTAGGTGGGTTTTTCTGACTTTTGTTATAGGGAGGCCAATGTTTTCTGATTTCTGAATCTTCATGCAACAACGCTAAAATCTCCGAGCCCGTCAAGAAATATTCTACGTGACAGACTTCTTTATGAAACCCGGTCGATTTCTCAGAGGTTTTCTTACCCGAAAAATGCTGCGCAACCCGGCTACGGATTTTAACGGCTTTTCCAATGTATAGAATTTCCCCTTTATCGTTTTTCAAATAATAAACACCCGGCTCTTCCGGTAAATTCGTAAAGGTTTCTAAATCCAATCCAGACGGAAGATTCACTTCTTTGTCGTTGGTTAAATAGGTCTTCCAAAACTCCTTATGATCTAATCGAAACAATTCGTGTAACAACTGTACCGTTGCTTTGGTATCACTCATAGCCCGGTGAGCGTCCATGTTTTTAATGCCAAAATGTAAGCAGATATTTCCTAAGGAATAGGATTTATGTCCGGGCACCATTTTACGACTGTATCGAACGGTACACATCTTTTTGGTAGGCGCTTGAAAACCGGCTTCTTCCAATTCTTTTTTAATAAAAGAATAATCAAAGTTTACGTTGTGTGCGACAAAAACTTTGTCTTTCAGTAGGTCGGCTACTTTGGATGCGATGTGATGAAAAGGAGGCGCATCTTCCACCATTTGATTGGTAATACCCGTCAAATTGGTAATAAAAGGAGGAATGTGCATTCCAGGATCAACCAGGGAATCATATTCCTCAATAATTGATTCGCCATCGGTAATGACAATAGCAATCTCTGTCATCTTACCCAAATTGGCATTTCCTCCTGTGGTTTCAATATCTACTACGGCAAAAAGCATCCCACAAATGTATCGAGAATTATGGTTTTATTCACCCCATCAAAAAGAAAAATATTAGGAAACCATATTTGGTTAATTATTTGTCCAAATTGCTGTCGTTTATTTAAATGAAATATGGAATCCAACCTTCCATTAAACATGGAGTTATAGTGATACAAAGAATTTTGAAGGAATCCGGAGACATAGGTATGGATAGGGAGCCACCGTCAAGTTTAACTTGATGTGGATGAATAATCACATCTCATACCGTAATCCAAATCCCAGAAGCAGGTTACCAAATGATAAATAAAGAATAGGAGCAGGTTGTATTCTAAGCTAAAAACAAGGAAAACTCAAATTTTATTTTTTTGATATATTCAATCAAAGAAATCCTAATAACAAGAGTTGAAATCATCTCTAATTTTAGGAAAAGTTATTTCCAAAATTATTTTCAGCAATTAGGGCTGAATAATTTCAGAATAACTTTTAGGGTGAACCGTAGGTGTGTTTTCTAGCGGTTTATGCTGCGTGTTTACCTAAAACTACATAAGGTTTTTTGCTTTTTATTACCGCAAAAACTCGCCCAATCAGCTTGTTTTTAACGATGTTGATAGTACTTAATTTACT
>CAJXZP010000015.1 GCA_913062955.1 uncultured Flavobacteriales bacterium
ATAATAGTCCCCATGCTAGGGTATACCCCAGAAAAATTGGCGTGGATTTGACCGCCTCTATTTCGTTGGTCTGCACAGGTGTGGTCTGTACTGTAAAATATGGTCAAGTCAATTGGAAATGGTCCTAAGTCGTTTATTCTAATAATGGAATCCATACAAATAGTTGGAATTAAGGCATCAGTAGTGGGTACCGCATTTAAAACAGAATCAACCTGAGCTACTCGATGTACTTCACGCATAATATTGTGGAAGTGATTCATCGCAGTCCAAGCACTTTCGGAAGAACCCGTGGACGTGTCTAAGTCTCGATCGGAATTACGACAAGCAGAGGTAAAAATCAGTGATGCCAATAAGGCACAGGAAAGAAATCCTTTCATAGTGTAGTTTTATTCAGGTGTAGTTACTAATTAATAGAAATACAATTCCTCACAAATTTAGGGAATTTGTTGAGGAAATAAAACGGAAGGAAATAGTGGGATAAATTACCTCTATTTATTTCGTTTTTTCGTACACGTCATATGAAAAACTGGTTTCGTGTCGGTGGTCAGATTCTATAAGTTCTGAAGAAACCTTTTTCCATTTTGTATCCTCGAAATGCGGAAAGAATGTATCTCCTTCATATTCTTTATGCACATGAGTGATGTACATCCGGTCAATCAAATTATTTGCTAAAGAATAGGTGTAAATTTGCCCACCACCAATAATAAATGGTTCGGTATCACCCGCTTCTATAGCGTATTTAATCCCTTCTTCCACCGAGGAAACCACCACCACACTTTCATCTTGAATAATGTCTTTCTGGCGAGTAACTACAATGTTGGTTCTTCCGGGTAATGGACGGAATTTATCTGGAATTGAGAAGTAATTTTTACGACCCATAATAACGTGATGGCCCGCAGTCGTATCCTTAAAGTATTTTAAATCCTTTGGTAAAAACCAAATTAAATCATTGTCCTTACCAATAACATGGTTTTTAGCAATGGCTACAATCAGCGAAATGGTGTGGTCTTTCATAATTAAACAGCAACTTTTCCTTTAATGAGTGGATGAGATTCGTAATCAATCAATTCAAAATCTTCAAACTTAAAGTCAAATATGTTTGTAATTTCTGAATTCATTTTTATTATAGGTAGGTTTTTGGGAGCTCTCGATAATTGTAAGTCTACTTGTTCCAAATGGTTATTGTAAATATGTAAATCACCAAAGGTATGGATGAACTCTCCAGGTTCCAATCCCGTAACTTGAGCCATCATCATGGTTAATAGCGCATAAGAAGCAATATTAAATGGGACCCCTAAAAAGGAATCTGCACTTCGTTGGTATAACTGGCAGCTTAATTTACCATCTGCCACATAAAATTGAAACATCGTATGACACGGAGGTAAAGCCATGTCATCCACAAATGCCGGGTTCCATGCCGTAACCATATGGCGTCTGGAGTTTGGATTGTTTTTTATAGATTCGATAACATGACTAATTTGGTCTATACTCCCTCCATTTGGAGTAGGCCATGAACGCCATTGGTAGCCATAAACAGGACCTAGGTCTCCGTTTTCATCTGCCCAATCGTCCCAAATCCTTACGCCATTTTCTTTCAGGTATTTGATATTTGTATCCCCCTGAAGAAACCATAATAGTTCATGAACAATGGATTTGTAATGGAGCTTTTTGGTCGTCACCATCGGGAATCCTTTGCTTAAATCAAAGCGGGTTTGATAACCAAAGGTGCTAATAGTTCCTGTACCGGTACGATCCCCTTTTTGGGTGCCATTATCAAGCACATGTTGTAACAAATCTAAATACTGTTTCATGTAATAATATTTGTGCCAAAAGTGGGGTTAACTGGGCTTAAAATCAAGGGTTGTTGAAAAAATATTATAAGTCTATACAAGTCGAAAACAGGGGGTTAATGTGTCGCAATTTCGCCTTCATTCACTGCGGCTTGAATCTCTCTAAAGGACTTGAATAGGGGGGCTTTAAGGATAGGTGCTGCCTGTTCGTTCGAGAATCGGATGTCAGGTATCCCAAAAGCGTTCGGGCAGATGGAATAATCGTCTATATAAAATAGGACCGAGTCAGAAATGAAAACTATATTTTCCATGTTTTGAATCATGCTAGAATCATTCTGAATCCCCCAGCATATACTATCTGGTAAGTTGGAATTGAACAGCTTGCGTAGTTTTTGTAAGGATGCTGTATCCGTTTTAATAAACTGGGAGTAGTGGATTTCTTCCCCATTTGATAAATCAAATATAATGGAATGTTGGTAAGTAGACCCGTGTGCTGCGCCTACAAAATAGTGGTAAACCGAAAATGTAAGAAATATAATGGAATCAGCTTGGTTGACCTTATACGTGTTTGTCAATAAGCCTTTCCACTCATTCTCTGCCGAATAAAAGTCTTCTGGGAGATGGAGGTGGGCTTCCGTAAATTCCTTTCTGTTAATGAATTGGTTGAACCTTTCTGGGATAACATTGTTGATGGCGACTAGGATTTGTGGGTCCACATTGGCGTCAATAACCGGGTATTTAATATCAATTTCGTAATGATGTTCGTTATCGGTTTTGTGTAATCCCCCTTCGGTTAGGGTCACAATTATTTTGTTAGGTTGAACTTGTTGTACCGGGTTAGAACAGGAGCTAACACCTATACATGAAATCAAAAATAAATTCCAGTATTTCATAATTTAGTTGAAAAACATCCCGACTATAGCTGCGGTGAATAACGAGGCTACTGTACCTCCAATGAGTGCTTTTACTCCCAGTTTTGATAATAAACCTTTACGTTCGGGTACTAAGGCGCCAATACCGCCAATTTGAATTCCAATGGAAGCCACATTCGAAAATCCACACAGGATGTAAGTGGCCATGATCATCGATTTTTCCGAATGGAAAACGCCATTATTTTTCATAGATCCCATGGTAGCATAGGCGTAAAACTCGTTTAAAACCGTTTTTTCTCCGAGTAGTTGCCCAACCGTTACAATGTCGGAATAGGGAACTCCTATGATCCATGATATAGGTGCGAATAAGTAACCTAAAATAAATTGAAAGCTTAAGCCATCATATGTCGTATGTGCCGCAATCCATGTGTTTAGAGAGGTGATATCTCCCGTTTTAAATAAGAAGTAATTGAACATATATATTAATGCGGTAAACACAAGGAGCATGGCGGCAACATTAACAGCTAATTTTAATCCATCCGTAGTTCCGTTGGAAATAGCTTCTAATGCATTTGTTCCAAGTTTCTCTTTGTTCACGTGCATGGTGTTATCAAATTTTTCGGTCTCAGGGACTAGGATTTTTGCCGCAACTAATGCTGCAGGAGCCGACATGATAGAGGCTGCTAATAAATGTTTTGCAAAAAGCATTTGTTGTTCTGGACTATCGCCTCCAAGGAACCCGATGTAGGCAGCGAGAACACCACCAGCAATGGTAGCCATTCCTCCGGTCATTAATGACATCATTTCTGATTTTGTCATTTGGTTTAAATAGGGTTTAATCAAAAGTGGGGCTTCTGTTTGCCCCAAAAAGATATTACCTGCGGCTGCTAAAGATTCTGCTCCAGATAATTTCAAGACTCTTCTCATTACCCAGGCCATTCCATAAACCACCTTTTGTAATATACCTAAGTAATACAATAAGCTAGTTAATGCAGAGAAGAAAATGATGGTAGGAAGCACCACAAATGCAAAATTTCCAAGGGCAGGGGCTATTTTTCCGGTTCCAAACATCCCAAACAAGAATTCACTACCGAAGTTTGTGAAGGAAATTACTTTTACAAAAATGCGACTCACAAATTCAAAGCCTTTTTCAATGAAGGCGACTTTAAGTATAGCGACTGCAAATATTAATTGAAGAATAAGTCCTTTAACAACTAGAGGCCAGTTGATTGCTTTTCGGTCTGAACTGAAAACCCATAGTAAAGCCACTAGAAATACTAGTCCTCCAAAGCCTTGAAGAATGGATAAAAAAGAGAAACTCATTGAAGCCATAAAAAATTATTTTAGGGCTTGCAAAATAGTGTTTTATCTCCATGTTCGTATCCAAAATTACTTTTTGTATGCATTTCGAATAGAAAGGAGGTCAAAGAAAACTTTAAAGCCGTATGAAAATTTTACTTTTGAATCTCCCCGGTCTACCCAGCGCTTCAAAGGAGCTTCGTACATTTTGTATTGGTAGTCTTGTTTGCCATAGCTTTTTTGCATTCTAAAAAATAGTTCCACATCAAACAGCCACTTGGTGATAAAGGGTTTCTTAAATAGCTCTTTGGATTCCTCTAAGCTGAAAAATTTGCATCCACATTGCGTATCATAAACCTTTAAGTCTAAAATGTTGCTAATTATAGTGGCTATAAATCGGCCAATGATAAATCGGTGAAATTGACGATCAATATGGGAACCCACTTTAGATATTCGAGAGCCAAATGCCATTACAATAGGGTCTTGAATTAACGCTGCAATTTGAATAGATTCTTCTAAACTAACGGCTAAGTCGGCATCTATAAATCCAATCTTATTTAGGGAATGGAGATTGTTTAGGTGATGGATACCTTGACGTACGGCTTCCGCTTTTCCGGAGTTAGTTTTGAGATTTAGTATTACTACATGGTTGGCAAACTCTTTCCCTAAGTTTGTTAAAATGTTTAAAGTATGGTCGGTAGAGCCATCATTAACAAAACAAATAACAGTATTGGAATTAGTTTCTAAAAAGGAACGGTATCGGGTATGAAGAAAATTCTGTTCTTCATTATAGCAAGGGATTACAATGCCAATATCCAATTTTTCTTGCATTATTTAAGTTTGAATATTTGGAGAGTAGTATTGTTGGAGGTTCTTAACGCATGAAACTTTAGTGAATCTAAACGGTCATATTCGTGCGGATGAAATCTATATTCGGTTAGAAAGTAATCCGCCTCGTTAAGGTCTCCTATAACAATTCTGTCGTCTTGTTCCGTTGAAAGCATACTTTCGTTCAAGTAACCCGGGAAATTGGCTACAGAAATTTTTATACTGTATGCCGTGTCGTTCATTAGTATATATTCTAAACCCTGTTTATAACTCACCCCCCAATAATCAACCTCAAAGTTTTTCCGTGCAAAATCAGGATCTTGACTGGAAATAATGGCATTGAAATAAGTATGTTGGAGATATCGGTTTTGAATATGGAAACCCAGGGTGTAAAGAATACCTATGCTAATGATCGTTAAACTTATTTTATTCCAAAAGGGAAATGCTTTGAGTTTGTTTAATCCATAAATGGCTAAAATAATGAATGGGGGATATACAAAATACATTTGACGCCAGCCATCGTATAAAACAGAATGTAAATAAATGATGGCGAGAATAGGAAATAAAAAGAAGGCTCCTGCAAATAAATTATTTCTGTTTCTACTATTTAACAATATCGAAGGTGATGTGATCAGTTCTTTTAATAACAAAACCCCACCAGTTAACCCTAAAATGAGGTAGGGGATAGGGGTGGTAATCCCCATCCAAGTAGGAATGTAAGTCCACGGAATTTCGGTAGGTTTAACAAGAGATCCCATAAACATCATTTCGCGGTTAAACCGAAACTGAGACATGTTTTCAAGGGCTTGTTTAAAATTCACAATGGGATCTGCCCATAAATTTGGCCAGGTTAAATAGAGTACGAGAATCATCATGACGCTCATGCAAAGGGTAAGACTTAAATGCCGAAGAATTTTGTGCGCTATTATGCCATCAATTACCATGAAAAAAACAACTAGGACGGGTACCATAATTCCCATTAACCGGATATTAACTAAAATACCCATGAAGATACCCAGGACTAGGAAGTTGAGAAGTCTTTTGTCATTAAATGATTTAGCTAGGAAATATAGGGTGATGGTGAATATAGAAAGAAAGGGTAGATCCTTACTATTAAAAAAAGAATGTCCATATATGACCGGGTGAGTTGTATAAAGCAAGAACCCAATGACAGCCCACAAGGCTTTTTTGTGTAAGAAAAAAATAAGTCGGTAAAAGAAGTACGCACTAATTAGAAATAGCAAATGGGATATCAGATGCCGCATTTGATAAATTTCCCGGTCCGATTGTGGATGGAAGGTTTTTTCAATAATAATTAGCGGGAGTTCAAAAGCAACTCCATAATCTCTATCTACCCAAGAATGTAACTGCGTACTTTCTGTGAATATGTAATCGTAGTTGACTATTCCGGTAGCCCTTTGTTGGGGTTCATCCCACGAAGCTCCGTAGTTTTGGTAAGTGATTAGACCTATAAGGACTGAAAGCACTAAAAGGATTTCTCCCCAATATTTGTGAATTTGAAGGTCTTTCACGTGTTCTAAATTTTTTCGGACGCAAATTAAGGATTTTGAATTATTATGGAATAAGAAGAGCGTTTTTTGGCCTCTATTATAAGAAACATAGTAACAAGGTGTTATTCAATAGTAAGCAATCGGGTATTTCTACCTTTAAAATTATACTTTTGCCAAAATTTTTTTGAATGAGTGTTAAAAAGGTAATGGTAGGTGATGTGGAATGCGGAGCCGACAAATTGTTTTTGATTTCTGGTCCTTGCGTGATCGAGTCAGAAAAAATAATGATGGATACTGCGGAGACTTTAAAGAGAGTAAGCGAAGATCTAGATATCCCTTTGATTTACAAATCGTCTTTCCAAAAAGATAACCGTAGCTCGGTAGATTATTACATGGGCCCTGGTATTGATGAAGGATTGAAAATTCTTCAACGAGTGAAAGAAGATTTTGGATTCCCGTTATTAACGGATATTCATTACCCTGATCAAGTGGAGGCGGCCGCTGAAGTAGTGGACGTATTGCAAATTCCTGCTTATTTAGTTATGCAAACTACCCTTGCGGTAGCTGCCGCTAAAACAGGGAAAGTAATTAACTTGAAACACGCCCAATTTTTGGCCCCTGAAAACATGTCAAAACCAGTAGCTAAGGTGGAGTCTACGGGGAATAAAAATATTTTATTGACCGAGCGTGGTTATGCTTTTGGTTACAACGACTTGGTGGTTGATCCTCGTGCTTTTCATCTGATGAGAGAAACAGGTTATCCTACTATTTTTGATGTAACTCATTCTATCCGTAAGTATGGGATTCCAAGTTCAGATCCTTCTGGTGGTGCACGACAATACCTTGATGTATTGGGTAGAGCAGGTGTTGCCGCAGGAGTAGATGGAATATTTGTAGAAGTCCATCCTTGTCCAAGCGAAGCTTTATGTGATGCGGCATCTCAAATGGATATGACGCAATTAAAAGAATATTTGAAACCCCTAATCGAAATGCACGAACTTGAGGTGAAATACCGCAAGTAATAATGTGTAAGTAATAAAATTGAAAACGTAACAAAATGGAATTATATTTAGATTCAGCCGATTTAGCAGAGATTAAAGAAGCTATGGAAATTGGCTTTTTAACTGGTTTAACCACAACTCCAACTTTCATGCACCGTCATGGAATTACGGATATTGATGGAACAATTGTAGAGCTTTCAAATATTGTGGATGTTCTTCAAATTGAAGCTTTAGGCGAAACGGCCGAAGAAGTAATTGCGGAAGCATACCGTCAAGAGGCTTTAGGTTTGGATCGGAATAAAACGGTTTACAAAATTCCAATGTCTTTGGAAGGGGTAAAAGCGTGTAAAAAATTGACGGACGAAGGTTTTATGGTCAATATTCACTTGGTGTATACTTTACAACAAGCGTATATGGCTATGGAAGCAGGGGCAACTTACGTTTGTCCGTTAGTGGGTCGTTTACAAGATCAAGGTAACGATGCCGTTGCTTTAGTGGAACAGTGTGTGAATGCCGTAGAGTATTATGGATACGATACTAAAATCATGTTTTCTTCGGTAAGAAATATTGAGCACGTTCGAAATGCAATTAACGCAGGTGCGCATACCGTAACTGTTCCTTGGAAATTGATTAAGCAATTAACGCAAAATCACTTTACTTCAATCGGTACGGATCAATTTACACAAGATACACATATCATGACTGCTAAAGTTAAGGACGTGGTAGGGGCAAAAAACCCAAGTGTAACTATGGATGCTTCGGTAACCGACTGTTTAGTTAAAATGACCACAGGAGGTTATGGTGCGGTTACTGTACTTGATGGTAACGGAGCTGCGGCTGGTATTTTTACCGATGGTGACTTACGTAGATTAATGGAAGCAAATGGATCGGAAGCCGTGAATAAAAAAATGAGCGATTTAGGTTTAAGCGCTCCAAAAACGATTGATGCGGAAGAATTACTATACAAAGCACAAAAAGTATTTGCAGATACTAAAGTAGATTCTTTAGTGGTTGTTTCTCAAGGTAAAGTAGTGGGTCTTTTAGATGTACAAGATTTGATTAAATAATCCATCTTCAATGATATGGAAAGCCGTTAATGTATTTTACATTAACGGCTTTTTTTGTGCCGCATAAAATCGGAATTGCATTAACTTGGCACCATAATTAATTATCCAAATGCATCTAAATACACGTATTACCTTATTTATTTTAACCCTATTTGTACTCGTGTTAAATTTCTGTTTTGCCCCCGGAAATATAATTTCATGGGATGTCTATGGTTATTATCTATACTTACCCACCACATTTATTTACCATGATTTAGGCATGTTAAATGAGAGTGTGATTCTGGAATTAATGGATAAATACCAAAGTTCAGCCACCTTTTATCAAGGAATGAAAATGCCCGAGGGAAATTACGTCATGAAGTACTCCATGGGGATGGCTATTCTTTATCTACCCTTTTTCTTGATGGGTTGGTTGGGGGCTAATTTATTAGGATTTCCTGTTGATGGATTCTCCCTCCCATTTCAATATGCATTGTTTGTAGGTAGTATATTATATTCAATCATAGGGCTTTGGTTTTTGGCCAAGGTATTGGATCGCTTGTTTCATTGGAAAGTGGCTTCCATTTGTCTGATACTAATTGTTATAGGTACAAATTACATGGTGCATATAGGTATGTATGGTCAAAATGCCATGTCTCAGAATTACTTATTTACGGGATATGCCTTAGTACTTTGGCTCACCATTAAATGGCACGATTCATTTAAATTGAAATATGCCATTTCGTTGGCTTTCGTAATTGGGCTGATGGCCTTGAGTAGACCTACAGAAATGGTTGTTTTAGCCATTCCTTTGATGTGGGGTATTTCTACCAAGGATTCGCTTTTACATAAATGGAATACCCTTTGGAAGCGGAAAAAACAGGTGCTTCTGGTAGGGGTAATCATTTTTTCGATAGGTATGTTGCAATTGATCTATTGGAAAGTATATACCGGTAAATTTTTGTTTAATAGCTACGGAGGGAATGCCGGAGAAGGTTTGGAGTTGTGGAGTCCATTTACCTATAAGTTTCTATTTAGTTTTCGCAAAGGATGGCTCATATATACGCCTATCATGATTTTTGCCATTGCTGGGTTTTATCAAATGTATCAACGAAACCGCTCCATTTTTTACTCCTTAACGATATTTTTTGTAGGGAATCTGTATTTGGTTTCTAGTTGGTCTAATTGGTGGTATGCCCAGTCTTTTAGTCAACGAGCCATGGTTTCATCTTATCCTGTTATGGCGATTGCAATAGGTTACTTTTTAGTGGGTTTACTCGAACAGAAGCGAGAAGTGAAATGGGGCATAATTGGGGTTTTGGTTTTTATAGTGGGGTTAAATGTTTTTCAAACGGTTCAATTTGATAAGGGTGTGTTGCATGCCGATCGTATGACCCGTAGCTATTATTTCGCTACATTCGGTAAATGGTCCGCTACACCAGAAGACCAGAAACTGTTGTTGATTGATAGAAACTATTCGGGTACGGATGCATTTACTAATGAAACAGAGTATACCGGGAAGGTTTTAAATAGCTTTGATTTCATTCATGAAAATGGACGTCCAGGGAAAACGGATTGTTGCTCTTTTAAGTTAGATGCGGATCATATTTATTCGCCTGTAATTGAAGCCGAATTTAAGGATATTACCCATCAAAACCATGCGTGGTTTAGAGTTACCGGAAGTGTATTCTTACCCGATAGTATGGATACGGATGATTTTAGTTTGGTGGTTCATTTTTCGCATAAAGGCTATGCTTATAACTATAAAACAGTAGAGTCAAATGGGTTGGAACTAAAGTCAGGAGAATGGAATAAACTAAGCTTTGATTACCTGTCACCTGAAGTGCGAAACCACAACGATCAATTTAGAGCCATGTTATGGTATCGAGGACATAGAAGTATATTATTTGATGATTTTAAAGTGGAAGTTTTTGAGAAGAATAAGTAACGGTTACCCATCAATGAAAATGGATCGTTCCATTTTTGGTTTGACATTAAATTTGAGTATTCTATCATTTTCATGAATGTACACAGGTAGGTTTCCATCATCGAAAACGGCTACTTCAAATCCTTTTTCAAATACGATTCCAATTTCTTCTGGACTCGGGACTTGACCATAAGCAGACACGGCACTTGAATGAAATAGGGAACGAATATGTCCGTATTCTTTTAAATTGAAAAGAACGTAATTTTCAATATTGGGGCTGCGAGCATTAAGAGTTCGGATCATTAAATGGTGTTCTTGTTTAGCGATCCATTCTTGATCATTTTGTTTATTCCATGAACTATGGATGAATTGGAATTTTTCAATATCTAGGAAATAGAAAAAGAGTAATCCAAAGATTAAAGAGCGATATATGTAGGGTGTTTTAGGGTTTTTATAAACGTTCTTGTTTATTATTAATGGGTTGAAAAATAAATCAATAATCTGGGCTAACCCAATGAATACAAATGGAGCTAGAAAGAAGGTGAAGCCGGGCATTTTGGTCTGAGCTATGGAGAAAAATACGTAGACAAAAACAAGAAGTCCAATAATAGAATTTCGATTTTCTCTAGAATGTATGAATTTCCATAATATGGGAAGAATAAAAAGGAATAGAAGGGAAGGTAGTTTGTAGAGTAAAAGTGTTGGTTCCAAGTGAAACATCCACGTGCCACTGTGATTTTCAATAACCTCAAAAAAGTGTCTTTGATTGAGTGCGAGTTCCCATGTGCTCTCCATAGGGTACTTCATCCGAGAATAAATTTGCCATGGGAGAAAGAGCAGTAAAGTGAATGAAAAAGTAATATGTAGTTTACCAAACTCTGGTAATTTTGATTTGTGATCTCCTTTTTTTGATACGATTTGGATAAACCAACCTAGGTAAACCAAAAAGCCCATTAACCATTTGGTGAGGGCCGCGGCTCCTGCAAAACTCCCGATAAGGAATAGAAATACGAGTTTCCTGTTTTTGTTTTGTTCATAGGAATATTCAATCCATGCCCATAAACTCAAGGTCACGTAAAACAAAAATGAAATGTCGTTATGATCCGTGTGAAAATAACCGGATGCTAGTTCGAGAGCGAAATTGGCACAGGCAAAAAGAAATGCCGCATAAAATCCGATTTTTACCGAAATCAGTTTACTTCCCATCCTAAAAATAAGAAAAGCCAAGACTCCAGAAATAACCACTGAATGCGCTCTTAGGCCAATGAGGTTTGTTCCAAAGACCTTTAGATAGAGGCCGATTTCCCATAAAAATAAGGGCTGTTTATGGAGCCAAATATGATTGCCAATCCAACTTTTGTAATCGTAATGTAATATGGGGTGATCTATTAATGTGGGCTGTAAGGGATGGCTCCAAATGTTTTTGGCCACAAGGGCATGAAACTGTTCATCCCAAGTATTTAAATGATCGTCCAGTAAAATAGCAAATACTCGAAGAAGCAAGGTTCCAATAATTAGAAGGATTAACGGTTGTGCGTATTTCCCTTTTGGGAATTGGAATTGAAATAATAGGATAGAACTGAAGGAAAAAATGATTCCAAGGATTAAGAAAACTAATTGGGTGGATGAAAAGTAGGAGTCTGGATTAGGGATTTTCCTGACTTCAAATACGGTGGCTGACTGTTCCTGGGTGCCAATGGTTATTAGATCATTTGCCAGGATGAGAGGGAGTCCTGTACCCGTGTATATCGGGGTGGTTTGCGTAGAGTCGAATGGAATAAAGGTAAATAGATTGTTCCCCTTTAAATGTTCCAATGAGGTGTAGGTAGAACGGGAGTTGGTGTCCCATACAATATGGTTGTTATGAAAGGTATGAATCTGAAATTGATTTTCTCCTTTATTAATTAATTGAAATTTTTCCCAAGTTCCAATTTGGGTAGCGTTGGCGTTTAGTGGGTTACCAAGTTGGTTTGTTGCTTGGATAAAATTGGATTCATAACCAATGGAAATCTCATTTGGAGAGGTTTGGGAACAGAAAGTACCTCAAGTAAAAGTGATTAGAACAATGATTTGATAATTAGTCCAAGAATTACTCTGTTTAAACCCGAAACAGGAAGTTTGGAAAAAGGCTTCATTTGGAAATGGTTTTTGATATTCAAAAAAAAACCGCCCCCAATTCAACTCAAATGGGGTACTCTTAATTAGTCATTTTTTGTATATCACGTAAAATGGAACTGGTTTGAATGTTTATTCAAACTTTACTAAAACTTGGCCTTTTTCTACCGCTACACCGGGTTCAATGTGTACACTTTTTACAATGGCATCCGTTTGGGTCTTGATGATATTTTCCATCTTCATGGCCTCTAGCACTAATACCGGATCCCCCTTTTTGATTTCATCTCCGGGGCTTACCAAGATGTCCAATACTAAACCAGGCATGGGTGATTTAATTTCACTGATTTTCTTAATCGCCATGTTTTCCATGCCTAAATCCTTAAGTAATTGGTCAAACTGGTCTTTTAGTTTCAAAGAATATTTACGGCCATTGATTCTCACAATAGCTAATTTGTTATCCGTATCTAAATTGGCAATCTCTACCCGGTTTTCAACTCCGTTTTTGGTAACCGTCCATGAAGTGGCATCTTTTTGTGCCATGTTCATTTCATACGCTTTTCCATTAACGGTTCCTTTGTGTTGATCCCCGTTTTCAGGAATCACATCGTAGTTGTTTTGGTTGATTGTAATATTATACATAAGGTAATTTTTAGAATTCCAAAAGTAATAATACTGCCCTGAATGAGAAGGCTATCTGGCGTTTTGTATGGTAATTATTTTCATGTATTCGGTTTTCCTTTTCCTTTCGTAAAAGGTTTACTTTTCTATCTTGCAATCAAATCCCTAAATCATAGATTTAGCGCTATAAAAAAAACACGTATATGAAAAAGGTTTTGGTCCGTTTTGTTGCTCTTTCGTTACTCATTTCGAGTTGTAATCCTGCCAAGAAAAGTTCGGTTTATTTAGAAAAAGGGGTGAATCTAGCTGCGGTTGAAATATTCGGAAAATCTGAATATAGGGCCTCACGAACCCGTGAAATTGATATTTTACATACCGATTTGAAAGTAAGTTTTGATTGGACCCGTCAGTATTTACTGGGGCAAGCTACCCTGACACTTAAACCGTATTTTTATACTACGGATGTCATTATTTTGGATGCAAAGGGGCAGGAAATAAAGGAAGTTAGCTTGATTTCAGGAACGGAGAAAAAGGCACTTACCTATACCTACGCCCATGACATTTTATCCATTCAATTGGATCGTAATTATGCAAAGTCTGAAACCCTAAAAATATTTATTGATTATATCGCTAAACCGGAAGAACGGAATACCTCAAAAGGTCAGGCTGTTTCGGAGGATAAAGGGTTGTATTTTATTAATCCATTAAATGAAGATCCAAATGTTCCGCAACAATTATGGACCCAGGGAGAAACAGAGGCCAATTCGGTTTGGTTCCCTACCATTGATTCGCCAAACGAACGATGTACGCATCAAATATCCATGACTGTGAATGAAAAGTTTACCACATTGTCTAATGGTGATTTGGTAAGTTCAGTCGCAGATGGGAACGGAACAAGAACGGATACTTGGGTGCAGAATAAACCCATTTCTCCGTATTTATTTATGATGTCTGTTAGTGAGTATGCGGTGGTTAAAGATAGCTTGAAGGGCATGCAGGTTAATTATTACGTAGATAAAGACTACGAACCTTATGCCCGTGAAATTTTTGAAAATACGACCGAAATGATTTCCTTTTACTCTGAGTTATTAGGGTACCAATACCCATGGAGTAAGTATTCTCAGGTGATTGCACATGAGTATGTATCGGGAGCCATGGAGAATGTTGGAGCGGTGATCTTTGGGGACTTTGTGCAGCAAACACATCGCGAAATGATTGATGGTAAGAATGAAGATATTGTAGCACATGAACTGTTTCATCATTGGTTTGGTGATGTGGTGACCTGCGAGTCCTGGTCCAATTTACCTTTGAATGAATCGTTTGCCACTTATGGTGAGTATTTATGGTTTGAACATAAATACGGGAAAATGAAAGCAGATGAAGGTTTGGATGTGGATTTACGATCGTATTTACGGGAAGCTAATAGCGGTTCGGTTAACAATGTGATTCGATTTCATTACCATAAACCCGATGATATGTTTGATAGCCATTCGTATGCAAAGGGTGGGCGAATTTTACATATGCTTAGAAATTATGTAGGTGATGAGGCTTTCTTTACCGCTCTTAAAAATTACTTGCATGACAATGAATATTCTTCGGTTGAAATTCATCAGTTGCGATTGGCTTTTGAGAAAGTAACCGGTGAAGATTTAAATTGGTTCTTTAATCAGTGGTTTATGGGGAAGGGTCATCCTGATTTGGAGATTAACTATGTCTATGATTCGGCTTCTTCAATCCAACATATTCAGGTACGCCAATTACAAGATGTAAAGGCGTATTCCTTGTTTAAATTACCGGTTGATATTGATATTTACGCTGGAGGTAGGAAACGTACCTATTCGGTAATGGTGGATAGTGTATCCCAAACATTTAGTTTTAAATCGGATGTAAAACCTGATTTGGTGAATTTTGATTCTCGGAAAATTTTGGTGTGTACCAAAAGGGAGAATCATACTATGCAAGAGATGGCATTTATGTATGCCAATGCGCCTTTGTATAAGGATAAACAGGAAGCCGTATTGTTTGCTAATAAGGAAGTAGAACAGATGGAGTTAGCAAAAAAAACAATCATGGATGCCATGATGGATGACCATGATGCGATTCGGTGGTTGGCGGTCTCCATGTATCCTAAGTTTGATGAAATTGAAGATTTGAAATTAAAGGCAGTGTTGATAGCTACCTTGAAAAATGACCCCGCCTCGGTGGTGCGTTCAGAAGCCGCTATCGCTTTGTATGACAAATATTCATGGGCCGATGAAATTGTAGGTGTTTTTGAAAGCCAGATCGATGCAGATAGCTCTTACTTGGTAATAAGCGATTTGATTAAAGGGATTTCTATTTCAGATTCAACCAAAGGCTTGGAATATGCCAATGCATTTCAAAACGAAGAGAATACAGACGTTTTGTTTGCTGTGGCTGAAGTGTATTCTGTGTATGGGAATAGATCTAATTCAGATTTCTTCGCCCGTTTATATCCAAAATCTAAAGGCTATGAAATTATGGCATTCATTGATTATTACGAGGATTATTTATTCCTAATCGATGATATTGAAATCCAAAAACAGGGAATCGAAATTTTTGAAAAGGAAGCAGAAAGCGATTTGGCTTGGTTTATTCGATATTATGCCGTGAGCGCATTGGTTGATTTACGCGACTATTATCTAATTCAAGTTAGTTTCTATTCCAAAAAAGGAAAGGCAGATATGGCAGGTTCTTATGAAAACTTGGTAACGCAAATTGATAAAAAACTAACCGATCTAAGATTGAAAGAAGCCAATCCACAGGTGTTTATGAAACGATAATCCCAATTTTAACTTAAATAATAAACAATTATGAAATGGTATTTAACAGTAGTTCGTGACAACTACGCAAATTTTAAAGGTAGAGCCAGTAGAAAGGAATACTGGATGTTTGTATTATTCAATCTTATTTTCTCCTATAGCCTGACAGGTATTGGGTATTTTACAGAATTAACCATTTTAGGGAATATATATTCTTTAGCGGTGCTCATTCCTGGATTGGCCGTTACCGTACGAAGGTTACATGATACCGGGAAAAGCGGGTGGTTTTATGTAGGGTTTTTTCTAATAATTGTACTCGCTGTATTTGCAGGAATATTTAGTGTTATTGATGTTACATCCTTTGATATTTCAAATTTGGATTATGAGCAATTAGCAGTAGGGTTTGCTCCTTATATGGGGGTGATTATGGTAACCTCTTTGTTGTTTTTATTCCTTATGGTAAAAGATAGCGATGAAGAAACCAATAAATATGGACCGAATCCAAAAAATCCGGATTCGGATGAATTGGAAGCACAGTTGTACGAATAAGTATAACGAAGAATGGGTACATAACGGGGTATAAATAATTATTCCGATAGGGAAGGTCACGTTAGGCGAAAAGAGTATTGGATGGTTCTTGCCTAAATTATTTAATACCCTGTAGCATTGTAATGACTTCTCTGATCGAGAATAAGAGGTGCCACTCTCTGGGTTAAGGGCAGGTGTTTTGTAGGGATTTATGGCTTGTTTATTTTCATTCCAGTCTTGGCCGTTTCTGTTAGATGGTTGCACGATAAAGGAAGAAGTGGATGGGCGCTTTTATATGGGATAATTCCGCTAATTGGAGGTTTAATGGTTTTTTACTTCTTGGTGTCAGATAGTTCTGCTGGTAAGAGTCAATAGGACCTGAATCCCAAAGAACCGGGAGAAGATTTTTAATGGTACGAGTAATTTAAAAATGTTATGAAAGAGAAATTAGCGAAAATTAAAGTCCTTTTATTTGATTGGGATGGTGTTTTTCATGCCGGTCATAAAAATGAACACAAAAGCAGCACGTTTAGTGAAGCGGATTCTATGGGGGTGAATATGTTGCGTTTTGGGTTCTGGTTACAGAATGGTGAAATGCCAATTACAGCTATTATTTCTGGCGAAAACAATGTGACTGCCAAATATTGGGCTCAAAGAGAACATTTAGATGCTACTTTTTCGAGTGCTAAAAATAAAGTGGAAATACTTGCATTCATTAAAGATAAACATGATGTGGATCCAGATGAGGTGATGTTTGTTTACGATGATATTCTGGACCTTTCTTTAGCTAAAGAAGTCGCACATCGCGTTTTGATTTACCGTAAAGCAAACCCTTTATTTATTGATTACTGTAGAGATAAGGGATATTATGATTTCCTGACTCATAATGATGGCGGTAATCATGGGGTTAGAGAAGCTTGCGAATTAACCTTAGATGCGATGGGGCGATTTGAAGAGACCATTGAAAAAAGAGTCGCTTTTTCCGGGGAATACTCCACCTATAACTCAGAACGGTTAGCTTTAAATACGACCCACTTTATGGCGAAAGATGGCAGTTTCGAATAACTGAAATTAAAGACAAAAAAAAGGCGAAGATTTCTCTTCGCCTTTTTTTTTAAATAAAGTTTTGATCTTTCATCCATTGGTCGTTATAGACCTTTCCTACGTATCGTGAACCATGATCGTGGAATAATATGACCACAATATCATCTTCGGTTAATTCATCCTTAAGCTGTCTCACCGCTCCAAATGCAGAACCTGCAGAGTATCCTAAAAACAATCCTTCTTTCACCGCTAATTCACGGGCTATTAGTGCTGCATCTTTATCCGTTACCTTTTCAAAATGATCAATAAGGCCGAAATCAACGTTTTTCGGTAAAATATCTTCCCCTATCCCTTCGGTTAAATACGAATGGATTTCGTTTTCATCAAACTCTCCCGTTTCCAAATATTTTTTGAATACCGAACCGTAGGAGTCAACCCCCCAAATTTTAACATCTGGATTTTGTTCCTTTAGGTATTTACCAACTCCAGAAATAGTTCCTCCCGTTCCTACACCCACTACAAAATGAGTGATCTTACCTTCGGTTTGTGCCCAAATTTCGGGCCCGGTCGATTCGTAATGCGCCTGACGGTTGGAAAGGTTGTCGTATTGGTTCAGCCATACGGAGTTTTCAATCTCTTTGTTTTTACGTTCTGCAACCGAGTAATAGGAGTCTGGATGATCCGGAGCTACTGCCGTAGGGCAAACAATTACTTCCGCCCCAAGAGCACGTAGAACATCTACTTTTTCTTTACTCTGTTTGTCGTTGGTGGTGAAAATACATTTGTAACCTTTGATAATTGCTGCTAAAGCAATTCCCATTCCGGTATTTCCCGATGTACACTCAATGATGGTTCCGCCTGGCTTTAAAGTCCCGTTGGCTTCTGCGTCCTCTACCATTTTTAAGCCCATTCGATCTTTCACCGAGTTACCTGGGTTGAAATACTCTAATTTCCCTAAAATGGTTCCAGGAATGTCTTGGGCAATTTTGTTCAAACGGACCATTGGAGTATTTCCAATCGTGCCTAAAATATTGTCGTATACTTTTTTATCTGGTGTCATTGTATTCTTAAAAATGGATAAATATTATTTGTTTGTTTTTGGTAGGTATTTCATTTCAAACATAAAAGTAGTGAATGGTAACAGAGAAGCTACAAATCCAATCACTAAAGTTTTGAAACTCCATTTTAATTGTAAACCTACAATTAATAACCAAATGCAATAAACCACAAATAATACCCCATGTGCCATTCCTACCGGACGTGTGGGTTCAGGAAAGTCCCAAATGTATTTTAGCGGCATGCAAATACCTAAAAGAACGATATAGCTTATCCCTTCTAGAATAGCGAGGTATTTAAATATGGTCACATTGTTCATGTTTTGATTTTGAAATTTGAACTGCAAATAGAAGGTATTTTTTCTAGCTGAGGACTCAAAATAAGGTAATTTTTATGTCAAATTAATCTAATTTAATGGCTTCAACCGTATTAATTCGAGTAACAATGTAGGTGGGACCAATTAACATAATGATGCATAACACCAAGGTGAAAATATTTAACCCAATCAAATTAGTAAGCTCAATATTAATCGGAATATGAGAGATGTAATAGGTGGCTGGATCCAATGTGAAGATCTTGAAATATTTCTGAGTCAATGCAATACTTAACCCAATTAGATTTCCCCAAAACAAACCAACGGTCATCAGGTAGATCGCTATGTATAAAAATATTTTTCGAATACTCGCATTGGTAGCCCCCATGGTTTTTAAAATTCCAATCATTCGGGTTCTATCTAATATCATAATTAATAAGGCAGAGGCCATGTTAATACCCGAAACAAAAATCATTAAGCCAATAATAATAGTGACATTGATGTCTTGTAAATCTAACCATCCAAAAAGGTTTTGATTTTTTTGGACAATAGTGGTTGTTTTGTATTCAAATGGAATGTTGTTATAAATGAAATCGTCAATTTCATCCAAATCTTCATAGTGTTTTAAATTGACCTCAAATCCACCTACCTGTTCTTCGGTCCAACCATTTAGCCTCTGAATATGACGAATATCGCCAATAACGAATAGGTCATCAAATCCTTCTAAACTAGTTTTATATATCCCTGTAATGGTAAATTTTCGAGGTCGTGGTTTTTGATTCTTTATGAAATACACAATAAAATGATCGCCCACGGCCAAGTTCATTTTAGATGCAATTTTTTGAGATAGAATAACATGATTCGACTTCTGATCTTTTTGGAAGGTTAGGGTATCTCCTGCGACCATGAACTGCTTGAAAAATGTCCAATCAAAATCGTTTCCAATTCCCTTGAGTACGATGCCTAATATTTCTTTTTTTGTTTTTAATATTCCCGCTTTATTGGCATACATCTGTATATTATTCACTTTATCAAGCGTATCCAATTCAGGATAGAACTCTTGATCAGTTGAAATAGGAATAACCTCAAACCCATCTGTGCTCTGAAAGTTTGAAATTTGAATATGACCACCAAAGCCAATAATTTTTTGTCTAATCTCTTTTTGAAATCCGGTAACAATAGAAACCGAAAGAATCATAACCGATACGGAAATAGCAATTCCTGCTAGGGCAATGTTAATGATGGGACGAATGTTATTCTGTCCACTTTTCTTGGAAGATTTCCCGCGAATAAGTTTTAAAGCTGTAAAAAGTTCGAAATTCAAATGATGTAATTTACTCACGCAATATTAAAGTATTCAACCCGAAACCCTTTGAATTATTTCATGCACAAAGGAATGATGAAAATTGGTACATATCATGCAGTAGAAGCAAGGTAAAACCATTTACTTTGCATTTTGAAAATTGATCTCTTGAATAAAATTCTTCTTTTTTTTCTGGTGTGTATTTTACCTAAGATAGGTTGGTCACAAAACCACTTTGATTCCGCATTGATTAAATCGGCCGATCAGGTATTGGTAGGTGCCGAAAGGGCCAGTTTGTATATAGATAAACTAAAAGGAAAAAACGTAGCCTTGGTGGTGAACCCTACGAGTGAAGTTTTTGGGGAGCACCTGGTAGATTTTCTAATTTCAAAAGATATCCTCATTAAAAAGGTTTTTGCCCCCGAACATGGTTTTAGAGGGACTGCCGATGCGGGTGAACGTGTAAAAGATGCCATTGATCAAAAAACGGGGATTCCTTTAAAGAGCTTATATGGGAAAAATAAAAAGCCGACTATAGAAGATTTGGCAGGAATTGATATCGTGGTTTTTGATATTCAGGATGTAGGAGTTCGATTCTATACTTACATTTCTACCATGCATTATGTGATGCAAGCCTGTGCAGAAAATGGGGTGGACTTTATGGTATTGGATAGACCAAATCCTAACGGTTTTTATGTGGCCGGTCCGGTATTGCAAATGAACCAAAAGTCGTTTGTAGGAATGCATCCGGTGCCTATTGTGCATGGGTTAACTGTAGGCGAATTTGCGCAAATGGTCAACAATGAAGGCTGGCTTGGGGACGGGTTAAAATGTAATTTACAAGTGGTTTTATTAACCGGATGGACACATAAAGATCTGTATCAATTACCGGTTAAGCCATCCCCTAATTTGCCAAATATGACTTCCGTTTATTGGTATCCTACTTTAGGTTTGTTTGAAGGAACTAACGTGAATGCGGGAAGGGGGACTGATTTCCCTTTTCAAACTTTTGGCTCACCGACCATTCAGAATGCGCCATTTTCGTATACGCCTGTTTCTAAACCAGGTGCGAAGTATCCAAAATACAAAGGGAAGAAATGTTTTGGAAGAGATTTACGAGAATTTCCAATTGATTCATTTTACAATGAACCCGGAATCCAAATTGGGTATGTGTTGTGGGCGTATGAAAATACGGGTAACCAAAATGAGTTTTTTTTGAAAAATCATTTTTATGGCCGATTAGCTGGGACTGCCAATTTGCAAAACCAAATTGAATTGGAGTTTAGTGTTCTTCGTATTCAAAATGGATGGACTCCCGAAATTGAAAAATACTTGGTGATCCGTAAAAAGTACCTCTTGTATAAGGATTTTTAAATTCCCTCTATTGCTAATAGAATTTTAAAATTACCCACTTTTGGGTATTTTGAAAACCTAGGGTAAACTTAGATTTGCATTGTTATTTAAAATCAATCTAAATAAGAATGAAAAGACTTTCACTATTACTTATGGGCGCTGTATTATTCGCCTCTTCATGTAAAAAAGACGATCCAACTCCGGACGATACCACACCCACACAGCCGAGTGCATATAGCTTCGCAAATGTGTCATATTCTGGTCAAACGACCCGTTTGGATATGTTGGCCGAATTAACCACTGAAATGAAAAAACCAGCAACAGGAGTTGCCGCGGATGGAACCGTGATGTTAAATATGTTTGCCAATACAAATAATCCTTTTGCGGATGGCGCTTTAAATGCTGCGACTAAAGAATTGAAAAATAAATGTTATTCAGGAACGGGTGCGATGTCTGAAACCACTTTTGAATATTACATGACTCGTTTGGCCTCTTTAAGTGCAGCGGGAATGGGGACTTGGATGCCTGGATCTGCAGGGATTGCAACATCGGGTACAAAATCGTATTACTTTGACGAGAATGGAGTTGAATATGCTCAAATCGTAGAAAAGGGATTAATGGGAGCGGTATTCTATTTTCAAATAAGTGAAAACTATACTCGTGAGGGTAAAATTGGTGGTGCTGTAGATAATACAACAGTTACAGAAGGTAAAGGTACCGATATGGAACATCACTGGGATGAGGCTTTCGGTTATTTTGGCGGAACTGTTGATTTAACAGAAGGGAATTATGCAGATCAAACTTTAAGATACCACGCAAAATATGCGAAAAAAGGGTCTGAGGCTGGTTTAGAAACCGTAGGAAATGTAATGTATCAGTTTATTAAAGGTCGTTTTGCCATCTCCAATAAAAATCCTGCGGATCGCGATGCTGCTGCTACCCAATTGAGAAAAGAATACGAATTGATTATGGTAACCACAGCCATTCATTACATCAATGGAAGTATCTCTAATTTTGGGGACGATGCAAAAAGAAATCATGAGCTATCTGAAGCTTACGCATTTATTGCATCCCTTCACTATAATAGTGATAAGTTAATTTCAGATGCAGATTTAACACAGGTTGAAGATTATTTTAGTGAGGATATGGGTGGTTTTATGGTGCCTAGCTTCTTAAATGTATCTGTTGCAACTTTGAACTTAGCAAAGGATAAGTTAAGTATGGTTTACGGATTGGATTCGGTAAAAGATACCTTATAGAATTAAATATATAATTTGAAAAGGGTCAGATGAGGTGAATTCCTTGTCTGACCATTTTGGTTTTAAGAAGTCGTAAAATTTTGGATATGAGAGGGAAGATTTTCGGAGTAGGATTGAGCTGTTTATTGGTTCTTTCTGTGACTAGCTGTAAAGAGGAGAAAGAGGAAGATAACAACGCTTTAGGTTTTAATACCACGGAGTTGTTAACCAATTATTCATCCAACTTAATCCTACCAAAATATGAAGTGTTATCGACTAAAGTGGCGATTTTAAAAACCAATTCGGTGGCATTTGTTGCTTCGCCCACTATCGCTAATTTACATGTGTTACGAGGGTCGCTATTCGAGGCGGAATTCGCATACCAGGCGTGTACATCATTTGAGTTTGGTCCGGCCAATACCTATAGTTTACGTTCCATATTGAGTACGTATCCCGCTTCAGAATCTATTATTGATCAGAATATTACTAATGGGAATTTTAATTTATACGCTGCAGGAAATATTGCAGCAAAAGGATTTCCAGCCATGGGCTATTTGATTTTTGGAAGTAATAAAACGGATCAAGAAATAATCGATTTATTTACCATCGATGCAGAAGTGGTTAGTCGTAAAAATTATTTGACTGCATTAGTAGAACAAATTGCTACAGTGGTTAATCAAGTCAATAATCAATGGGTTTCTGGTGGTTACAGCGAAGTGTTTATTAATGCCAATGGTACCGCAGTAGGGAGTTCGGTGAGTTTAATACTGAATGCAATGGTGTTAGATTTTGAACGCTTTATTAGAGATGGTAAGGTCGGAATTCCCTTAGGAATAAGAAGCTTGGGTATACCTAATCCAGAAAAAGTGGAAGCCCACTATAGCCATAAGTCGCTGGAATTGGTCCAAGAAAGTGTATTGGAATATAAGAAATGTTTTAACGGAATTTCTACCACGGAAATCAATGGAATGGGTGTGGATGATTATTTAAATTACGAAGATGCTGAAAATATCACGCAAAAAATTAATACACAGTTAGACTTGATCACCGAAAAACTTAATCTCTTAAATGGACCACTATCGGAAGATGTGGTGTCCAATAAGAATGCAGTTAAAGCGGTGTATGATGAGATGCAGAAATTAATTGTCTCATTAAAAGTAGAAGTGCCTTCGGCATTATCTGTGTTAATTACCTACCAAGATTCTGACGGGGATTAAACTCTTTCCATATTCATGAATAAATTAATACTAATAGTGGCGATGTTACTTTTTTCTTTTTTAGGGAAAGGGCAACAAGCGTGGATGGTTACTTTCCTTTCGGAGGGTAGTAAGGAGCCTATTGCGGGTTTGGCCGCTTTTAGTAGTGAATTACAGAAGGAATATCGAACAAATTCAAAGGGGGTTATTAAAGTTAGCCCGCTTAAATTACCTTCCGTTTCTTTTATAATCCAAGCCGAAGGATTTGTTTCGGCTACGTTTGTTTTGGCACCGTTTGACCAGGATACCATTTTTGTAGCAGAGCAAGTCCTGAATTTAACGGAGGTTGAAATTACCGATCGGAAGAACCCGGAAGAATTGCAGCAATTACAAATGCGATCGATAGAGGATATGTATATATTTTCGGGTAAGAAATCTGAACGAATTGAAGTGGCTCAGCTTCCTGCCAATTTGAGTACCAATAATAGCAGACAGGTATATAGTAAAGTGCCCGGCTTGAATATTTTTGAAAGTAATGGAGCGGGTTTGAATACCGAAATTGGAGGAAGAGGATTAAGTCCTGAGCGATCTACCAATTTTAATATGCGTCAAAATGGGTATGATATTAGTGCCGATGCCCTGGGTTACCCAGATGCCTATTATGTACCTCCTACCGAAGGGTTGAAAAGAATTGAAGTAGTTCGGGGGGCTGGGGCATTGCAATACGGGACTCAGTTTGGGGGGATGATTAATTATAAAATGAAAACTCCCGAATCGAATAAACTCGTGCAAATTGAAAGTCGTCAAACATTCGGTTCTTTTGGTTTCTTTAATACCTTCAATGCCATTGGAGGTAAGTACAAAAAGGTGGAGTATTACGCGTTTTTTATCTATAAAAGAGGGGATGGATGGCGTCCAAATTCGGACTTTACAGCCAAGAATTTTTATGGGTATTTGAAATATAACCACTCTGAAAAACTGCAGTTTACTTTCGACTTTTCCTACTTCACGTATTTAGCTCATCAACCTGGGGGACTTACAGATGCGATGTTTGAAAACAATCCAAGACAATCTATTCGTGAACGGAATTGGTTTAATGTAGATTGGAATTTACCGAGTTTAACCATTGATTATTCTTTTTCTAAAGACCTCCAATTAAGTTCCAAATTCTTTGGTTTGATGGCGACCAGAAATGCGTCTGGTTTTTTGGGGAACATTACCCGGGTAGATCCATTAGGGAATAGAGATCTATTGAAAGATAATTATTTGAATGTAGGTAATGAAACCAAAGTATTGAAGCGGTATGATATTAAGGGGCGAACAAATACCTTTGTTTTGGGTTCTCGATTTTATCGGGGCGATACGCATAAACAACAAGGAGATACGGATGATGGATATGATGCCAATTTTAACTACTTAACACCGGATAGTTTACAAGGAAGTGATTTTACTTTTCCGAGTACCAACATCGCAGTTTTTGCGGAAAACATATTTCAAGTTACGGATAAATTGCGTTTACAACCCGGGTTACGATTTGAAAATATTCAAACCAAATCTAATGGATATTATCGTCAAACTACTCGAGATTTAGCTGGTAATATTTTATCGGATAGTTTGGTGTATGATCAAATGTCAAAACCACGTTCATTTGTTTTATTTGCCATTGGTGCTTCTTACCGTCCTAAAGAAGGGATGGAGATTTACGGAAATCTATCCCAAAATTACAAAGCCATTAATTTCAACGACCTTAGAATTAACAACCCTAATTTTAAAGTGGATCCTAACTTACAAGATGAAACGGGGTATAATTTTGATTTGGGATATAGGGGGAAGTACAAGACCTTCTTGGTGTATGATGTAAGCGTCTTTTATTTACGCTATAACAATCGGATAGGGTTTGTTCAAAAAGTGGATACAACCCTGTTTAAAACCTATCGATACCGAACCAATGTTTCTGCCTCATCTACCGTAGGTTTGGAATGTGTGATAGAGGTAGACTGGTTTCGATTAAATAAGAAAATTGATCCTTCCAGTAGCTTAAAGACCTTTGTAAACGTAGCGTTTATTGATGGGAAATACACCAATTCTCAAGAAGCTGCATACGAGGGTAAAAAGGTGGAATTGGTGCCTAGTTTAACAGCAAAGTCGGGAGTGACATGGGTGCGAAAAAAACTAAAGCTTAGTGTGCAATATTCCTATACAGGTGAGCAGTACACGGATGCATCGAATTCTGAATTTGATCCCAATGCGGTAAGTGGCATTATTTCCGCTTATCACGTGATGGATTTTTCGGCAAAATATTCCTTTAAAGTTCTATTTGTGGAGGCAAATTGTAATAATCTTACGAATTCATCTTATTTCACTCGTAGAGCATCGGGATATCCTGGGCCAGGCATAATTCCCGCTGAACCTAGGTCGTTTTTTGTTACTTTAGGGGTGAAAATAAAATGACACTGACGGAAGTATATGAAAAGGTAGGGGAAGGGATTCAGCTTTCGTTTGGCTATTTTATGGATCCGAATAAACGGATCTTTTTCGCATTTCTTATTACTTCCTTCCTATTATCCTATTATGTTTTCCGGTCCACGAGAGTCCAAGGTACTTTTCTAAAGTACGTTTTTAACGCAAAAGTCTGGATGGGGACTTCCCCATCAATAGATTATTGTTTTTTAGTATTTAACGGTGTTTTTAAGGTGTTTGCAATTGCCCCTTTGTTAGTTGTAGGCCTCTATGTGTCCTTTTATACCAAAGAATTTCTATTAGATCATTTGGGATATCTGGAATTTGAAATCAGTGAGTTTTGGATCGTTACGCTTTATACAGTTACCTTATTTGTAGTGAAAGATTTCAGTAGCTATTGGGTACATTGGTTATTTCACAAAGTGCCATTTTTATGGCGTTTTCATAAAGTCCATCATTCGGCAAGGGTATTGAATCCAATTACTCAATATCGGATTCATCCTATAGAACTGGTGGCAAACAACCTAAAGGGCTTAGTTGTATTTGGCGTGGTTACTGGAATATTTGATTTTTTATCAAACGGTAAGTTTAGTATTTACACCATATTTGGTGTAAATGTTCTCGGGTTTCTATTCCTGACTTTAGGAGCAAATTTACGGCATTCGCATGTTAAGCTAAAGTACCCATCCTGGCTTGAAAATTATCTGATTAGCCCAGTCCAACATCAAATTCATCACAGCGATGACCCTCAACATTTTGATAGGAATTTTGGTTCTGTATTAGCCATTTGGGACCGATTGTTTGGAAGCTTAATCAAATCAAAAGGAATTCAACGAATTCGTTTTGGACTGGGAAAGGAAGAGAACTTGAGGTTCTCCTCCTTCTGGCGAAATTTATTTCCTTGATAGTTGAAATTATAAGCTAGCAAATAAGTGATCCAATGTCACATCATTTTGATCGGATAGGTCTCGGTATTTGCTGAAACGAACCGTATTTAATTGCTCGAAAAATGAATTTTCAGTTTGAATATAATTAATACAAAATTCGGTTCCTTCGGTAACTAAGATGCAGTTCTTATTCGAATCAAAAATGGTATTATTCAATAGGTCCGTGGTATTTACTTGATATTTCTCAATCAGCATTTGCGTAAGTCTTTCTCTATCCACAGCATTGGCATAAGAAAAAGTGTAATTGAAAAAAAACAATTTGTCTTGAAAAAAATGCATCTCTATTTTTACATTCTGTCCTGCAATTCTACGTTTAAAAACTGCTATTTTACGGTCTAATCCCTTCGATTTATTGGATACTCGAAATGTACATTTTGGTAACGCCTTTCTGACACTTCTATAAGTAGATCCAAAAGTAATACGGTCCGAATAATTGATGGGATTAGTGGTGGTAATTTCCGTTCTTGAATTATAGGAATCATAAATGGTATGATATCCATTTAACTGGTTGTATTTTTCTACCGATCCAAAAGAATAAAAGTCTTCCGTATTACCCTGGTTAGCCTTTAAAAAAGAAGGTAGGAAACTGGAAAGTTTGTGAAATGAAAATGATTGTGCCACTGTAGTAAGAATGAAATTATTTCTAGTTGTTTACGTATCCGAAATCATCGGACTGCAAATGTAGGTTGGTTTAGAAACGATTCCATGGGAATCCTTTATTCTTAATAGTATTGAGTGTTTAATTAAAAACTGGATGTTGAGAACTAATTTTAAATGGAGTTGACCGAACGATTTCTATCCTACAGGAAATATCTTCCCCAAAAAAAACATTCACTAGTACATGGTGAAATGAGTTAGATGGAATTAATCACGGGTGCTGAAGTCAAATGGTAATCTGCAATAAGTTGGTTGTCTGATTTTGTGATGGCTTTTACTAAGGTATTAAAGAAGGGGGAGTCCATAGCTGTAAAATGTACTTCAAAAGTTGCCAAATCTCTAATTTGAATACAATTATTGAAGTTGTCGAAAATACTATATAAAGTAAGATCGACATCTTTAACTTGATAGGTTGAAATTAAGGATTTCATCATGTTTATTCTCAAGTTGGGGGAGGCCTCATGAAACATTAACTTGAAAAAGAACAATTTGTTTTTATGAAAATGCATCTCAATTTGAACCGCTTGGTTATTTACGATTTCATCAAATAATAAAATTTTTCGATTCACTCCTTGCGTGTTAAACAAAGCCATTTTTGGGATGGAAGTCATTTGTTCACTTACCGTTTTGGGTGATGCTCCAAAAGGAATAGCTGAAGAGTGTTCTATTTTCATCAAACTACTTAAGGGTCTTTTTAATTTATTACGCTCGTAAATGTTTTGATAAGACTTGAGTATCGCATACTCTTCTAGTTTAGTTGGCTTTATGGGATCACCCTTGGTAAGGGTGCTTCCAAAAATAGAACTTACCGTTTTTGTAAAAAAATTACTTAACATCATTGGTATTAGGTTGTTGTTTGCAATTAGGACTAAAATAAGTAGAATTTTAACATGATTATTAATTGGACTTAATGGTTAATGGTATTGAATCTAGGGTTACATAGGTCGCGAAAATTTTAGAAAAGTCACTCAAGGATCTCTTTTTTTTTATCCAAGAAGAGAACTGAAAACGCCTCCTGTTTTTAAACTAATAGGTCTCCAATTTTAATTAAAATGTCATTTAAAATATTTGACCGAATATCTAAAATGGGAGCTATTCCCTCCATATAATTTGTAATAAGTGCCATCATACGGCTTTGACCCTTTGTGTTTTAGGGGGGCAAGTCTTGGGTATGGAACAAATATTATTGGATAATCCTTTATAAATAATGAGTATGTGTTATAGTATAAACAGTGAAGGTAGGTATATATCAAGTTTTAAAATCTTATGGATATTTATTGCATTGATGTCGTTTACTGAAGTTGAGGGTCAAATTACGGCAAATTTTGATGCGGATAAAGTAATGGGGTGTGGTCCAATGGCCGTGACCTTTACAGATATGTCTATTGGATCAGGGATAATTTATAGGAAGTGGGACTTTGGAAATGGTAATGTGGCCATTGGGAATTCTCAGGTTGCTTCTGTTATATATCTAAATACAGGGTTTTACGATGTGTCTCTTACTGTATCGAATGGGGTCGACACGAATGTTATTGTAAAAAGTAGTTGGATTAATGTGATCCCGGAGCCAGTCATACAAATTTCTGTTTCGGATTCATTTGGATGTGCCCCTTTGAATCTACAAGTATTTGATTTGGGTGTCAATTCTTCGGTTCCTGTTGTGGGTTGGGAATGGGATTTTAAGGATGGTACGGTCCCGGATACCAATCAGAATACATCTCATACGTATTTCGTTGGAGGGGATTATTTTTTACACCTAAAAGTGACCGATTCTCTAGGTTGCTTTGGCAATGATTCAATTACCTTTCCAATTACGGTTTCTGACCCCCAAGCCCAGTTTGATGCGGTGTCTGCCACTTTTTCTTGTGATTCTTCGTTAAACCTAAGTGTTGTGAATCAGTCTACGGGGATTGGTTCTCTTAGTTCTTTATGGACATTAAACGCACAGGTATTTACCTCTCAAGATTTACAAACTATTTTAATTGCTCCAAATAATTATGATTTGGAACTTGCGATTACAGATAGCCTAGGATGCCAGGATACACTGTTGAAGTCTAATTTTGCATTATTAAGAAGAAACAATTACACCGTTTCCATAAGTGATACTGTATGCCCCGGTGTGGAGGAATGGTATCATATTAACGGCCCAAGCGGGTCCGTTTTTTCATGGGATTTTGGGAATGGAAATGTTCGGGTTGGTAATTCTGTGAAATTTGAGTTGGAAGGATTCGGTGGTCACGCTGTTAAGGTATACGCAGACGATTTAAGCGGGTGTTTGGATACCATAACTACGTGGGTCATTGTTGATTCTGTTCTAGCTGATTTTAGTTCCTTTCCCCACTTTTCTTGCCAGACCCCAATGGTGGTTAAATATTTGGAAACTTCTATTGGGAATATTCGTTCTTTTGAATGGGATTTAGGGTCAGGAACCCACTCTATGTCACAGCTATTGAGTGATACCTTATATTCTACAGGGGTTTATAATGATACCCTAACGGTCATATCTGATTATGGGTGTGAAAATTCCATCATTAAATTGGGGAACGATACACTTGAAATTACTAAATCTATTTTCTTGCCAGATATGGTGGAGGGTTGTGCCCCTTTAACCGTAAATTTTCAGAATTTGACGGCTAATGTTGGTAGAATTAAACGTACGATCTGGAATTTTGATTTAATAGGTGGAACCATTGCTCCCAGTTTTGCGTTTGCCCCAACTCATACTTTTAACAACCCTGGCCGGTATACCGTAGAATTGGAAATTATTTTGGAAAATGGTTGTTCTTCAACATCTACTCATCTAATAGTTGTCGGCACTAAACAAGTAGCTCTTTTTACTATCGATACAAATTATTCCTGTGCAGGTATTCCAATTGGTTTCACGAATCTTTCTCAAAATAGTGCTACTATTAATTCTTATTATTGGGATTTTGGAGATGGTTTCCATTCAGTGAGCTTTGGACCCAATCATTCGTTTAGAGATACCGGGTATTTGGATATATCCTTGGTGGTCGGATATAATGGGTGTTATGATACTAGTATTGTTGATTCCGCCATTTTTATTTCCGGACCGGTGTTAAATTTTAAGCCTTCCGTGAACTGTGAGTTTCCGAATCAAATCTCTTTTCAACCCCAAATAAAAGGGGCGACTGATGTGTATTGGGATTTTGGCGATGGGAGTCCAATTGATTCAAGTTTTTGGGGGGTACATCATACGTATGCACTAATAGATTCCAATTATGCTGTTCGGTTTTGGGGACAGGATACCATTAGTGGTTGTTTGTATTCCCGAAAAAGAACGGTTAAAATACGGTTTTTAGAAGGGGAACTTAATCTAAGCGATTCCATAATTTGTAGGTTTGACTCGGTACATTTTGATGTTTTGGGTTCGAGTAATGCAACATCAAAAGTGAGATGGTCTTTTGACAATTTTGGATCTCTGGTAAAGGGTGGGAAGATAATTTCAAAAGGCTTTTCTAAGAGAGGGAGTCACCCAGTATATGCCATTGTATCGGATGTAAATGGATGTCGTGATACGGTGATGGCGGAGGTAAAAGTATTTGCTCCAAAAACCAATTGGGCAGTGGATAGTAATTTAGGGTGTGCCCCCTTATTGGTTAATTTTTTTGATTCTACTCAGAGTGATACAAATATTGTAAGCTGGGAATGGCAGTTTGGTGATGGTACCACTTCTTCCATAAGAAATCCCATTAAAACATTTACATCAAATAGGAACGCTAGTTTTTCAATAAAACTAAAAGTAACGGATACGCTAGGTTGTATTGGTGTTTTTAGAAGATCAAAATATATACAGATAAAGAAACCGAGAGCAAAATTTACTATTGGGAATCAGGAACATTGTTTAGGAGATAGTTTGCAATTGACTAAAGTGCCTGGTTATTATGCCCAATATTTATGGGGCTTTGGAGATGGTAGCCAGTCAACCGTGAAAAACCCTTCTAAGTCATTTTCAAATGCGGGTCTGTTTTTAATCGATCTGGTGGTTACAGATAAGTTCGGTTGTGCAGATAGCTTTAGTTCACTTCTACCCGTAGAAGTTCATGAATTGCCTCAGGTAAATATTATCGCTACTGATACGATTGATAATTGTTATCCTGCTAGTTTTACCCTAGAAAACACGAACTCCATCCCGAATACGCAGCTATGGGAATGGGGGTTTGGAGATGGCTCAACTGTATTGCAGAATACCAGTATGCCCGTTTTTCATACCTATAATAGACCCGGTAGATTTGATGTGACCCTTAAGGTAACCACACAATTTGGTTGTGCTGACTCTCTTACCACACCTAGGTTGATAACGGTAAATGGCCCTACCGGGAAAATCGTCATTCAGACAAATACGGCTTGTTTGAAAAATAATTTCGAATTTGGATTGACTGAAGTAAATAAAACTGCAAAATCATTTGTTTGGGATTTTGGAGATGGTATTCTGGATACCGTACTTAATTCCATTCCTAATATGACACATACGTACCAAAATGAAATGCATTACACGGTGACTCTTTTGGTTTCAGATAGTCTTGGACAATGTATTAAAAGCGACCAGGTAGAAATTGATTTGATAAATGTGGAGGCCAGTATCTTAATGGATGATACGATTGGATGTAGCCCTGTTAAAATGAAATTTAACAGTAACTCTAAGGGAGCAAATGAATATTTATGGATAATGGGAAATCGTCAGGTTTCTTCGGATTCTGTATATTTTCAGAATTTTTTGGACTCGGGTAAATTTAGGGTGACATTAATAGTACGGAATGATTCCTTATTCTGTAGTGATACAGCTGTACAGGAGTTTGTAGTTTTTTTGACTCCTGTATTGACGGTTTCACCAGATACTCTGGTTTGTCAGGGTGACCAGATAAAATTATCGGTTTTGGGTGCCGATGTGTATCAGTGGAATCCTGGTTTTGCTGTGGTCGATTCTTTATCCAATAAACCATTAACTCATATTTTTGAGAATACAATATTCTCGGTCACGGGGGTAAATAAGAATGGATGCCAGGCAACCGAGTTTGTTGAACTGGAAGTGATAAAGCCACCTCAATTGTTGAGTTTTCCAACGGATACCTCTATTTTTAAAGGGGAGGAGTTACCGGTAATAATTAGCGCAAATGATCGGATTGTTTTGAATTGGGAATCGAATGAATTTATGAGTTGTGAGGATTGTTTTGATCCCTATTTACAGCCCAGCTCGAAGGCCGAATATACGTTGGTTTATTCAGATGAATATTATTGTTTCGTTCAGGATACCTCTTTTTCCGTGGATGTATTAGATTACACGGTGTTTATTCCAAATAGTTTTTCTCCCAATAATGATGGTCTTAATGATGTTTTCATACCGGTCACAAGTGGGGTTCGTAAATTAATGTATATGTACATTTATGATAATTGGGGAAAACTAGTGTTTGAATCAACCGACCTTAATCAAGGATGGAATGGAACAATAAATGGGAAAAATGCCTCAAGAAACTCCATGTTTGTTTATAAATTGAAAGTGATTGGGGAAGATTCTAAAACTTCCGAGTTTATGGGTTCGGTAATGCTGTTAGCACCCTAAATGTCAACTCAAAATGGGGTGCCTATATTATATAGACATTAAAAAACAGGGACCGATATATTGTGGATCCCTGTTTTTTTTAGATTATTAAATATTGAATTTACGTTTTTAAAAGGAGTTAATTTGGGGGGAGAATGGAGTCGTAAATAAAGTGTTCATTTCCAATTGTTTTTGTAGCTGTTTTTTCGGTAGGGATTAATTCTTGGATTATACCAAAAATGGATTCCGGCCATGCTCTCTTAAAGGTAGTCTGGGCAATAATTTTAATCTTTTTTGTTTGGTTGTTTGCACAAATAGTTTCTAAAATTATTTCAACCTTATCCTTTGTAGTCGTTGAATTTCGGATAAATTGAATGAGTCGAAATTTATCATATGGATTGACTAACTTAAATAGATATATGAATTTGAATTTGGAGCTATTCAGGTTAAGTGATAAAATCGAGTTGACTTCCTTAGAACAGACCAGTTGTTTTTTTGAAAATGAATATTCAAAATGTCCAGTTTGTGAAAAACTTAGGGCTCTCAAGGAATTCAGTCCGTTTTTTTGAGCCTTTTTCATTTTTTTTAAACTAGATTGGATTTGGGTTTTAAAGGAGGTTATGTCTTGTGTAAAACCTTGGAGTTCGGTGGTCGATTTGTGGAAGTAATTAACTCGTAACCATTTTACTCTTTTGTTTTTGTTTTGGATCCTAAACTCGAGTTGATCATGAAAATTTGGTTGACCTGCATTAATAATCGCGTATCCCAATCTTGTTTTTAGTTCGTCTAGGTCTTCGGGATGTACCGATTTTAAAATAAATTCTTGAAAAGAGAGATGTGTTTTTGTAGCGAAATGTTTAAAAAGTAATTGATGTTCTCTTGTTTGGGTTACCTCAAGGGTATGAATATTCATAACCCATCCACCTATTTTGGCGAATTTTTGAAATTTTGAAAGCTCATTTTTGGCTTTGATTAGCTTAAGTTTAGTCCTTTTTTGTGGCGTAATATCCCGAATGGCGATAATTCCAATCAGCTCATCGTGTGAATCTGTGAAAAAACTAGCTTCGAAAATAACATTAAAGGGAGAACCGTTTTTGGTATTTACATGTACCTCATAAGGAGTCGTGATATGCTTTTCAACGTTGTTGATTACCTGAAATCGTTGCCCTTCCATTACAATTTCTTGAATTATGTTTTTACCCAATACCTCATCTAAGGTATAGCCAAACATTTCGAGAAAAGATTTATTTACATTTAAGGCAATTCCATTTTTATGAACTAGCACCCCAGCAAACGTTGTATTCAATATGCTCTGAAATTTGGCATTACTTTCGACTAGTTTGTCTTTTGAATTTTCTAAATTGTTGGTTAAATAACTAATTAGTAAAACTTGCTTAACTTCATTTAAACCACTGAAAATGGGTATGAATTGGTTTTTTTTGATATATAATACTCGATTAATGAAAACCCTTTCTTCACTATTAATTGTGGTTTTTTCAAAAATGGTTTTGTTTAAATTTTGGTTTAAATGAACGAGTGACTGAGAGCTAATTACGTTCCCTAGTAATTGATACAGTGTTTTACCAATAATTTGAGCTTTGTTTGCTTTGTTGTTTTGAAGAGCATTTTCATTACAATCTACAATTTTGAATTCCGAAGGTAAGGATGGTTCGAAAATGAGTATTCGAAATTGAGAGTGACTTGATATGGCGTTATAGTAACTATTGGATTGCTGGAGATCTTTCATAATACCAGAGTTTTTTGTTTCGTTTCTTAGGCTTTTGTTTTTATCAGTGTTATCAGTGTTATTAGTGGTATTTATTTTCGTTAGATGCGCTAGGGGAGTAAAGGTATTAAGGACCTTTCTAAATTTGGATCATTCATACCCATGGACATGCAGGAATCTAAATGTGCCTTTTTCACCCAATTGTTACTTATCTTAATCCGTGTTCTTCGATAGCGAATTACGTAAATAATTAAGTCGGAATTTGGCTGGAGACTTTTCGAATCAGGCCCATGATCCATTGGCGGAGCTATTATTATCATTTTTTAAAATCTATTGAGAAGGAATGTTTTGGCGTGGTTTTGTTTCCATTTTAGTCAAAGTTATTGGTTTAAAAGACTGTGCATTTTAAAATTCAACTCAAATTCATTAGTTATTTGGTCATACAATGTTTTTTTTCGACTTTTTTAATTCTAACTATTAAAACCATTGAGTGCGCTGGGATTAGCTAAATATAGTTTTGAATTTAAGTCGCCATAATTTGTCTGAAGTATGGTTGGAATGAATTTTCTGTTCAGTTCTGATGTTTTAGTTGAAAATTTACCCGTTTTTGAGACAGAATTGAAGTCCTGACTCTAAAGTATTATACCGAGTGATTCATCAATAAGGAATAAAGGTCTCCTGATTAGGAATCAATATTCGCAAAATGTAATTCCACATGAGCGCCAAATTCCGAATTAGAGATTTTTATTTTCCCATTATGCGCTTCTGTCATTAGTTTGGCGATTACTAATCCCATTCCAATTTTCTTATTTTTGTGTTTTTGTCCTTCTGAAAAATGATCAAATGGATTGGAAAGAGTTTCTTCCGGAAAACTGGAGCCCGAATTACGTATAATAATTGTAGTGAAATCTGAGGATACTTCCGTATTGATTTTAATTTGTTGATTTTTATTGGAATAGTAGATGGCATTTTCTAAAACCTCCATAAAACCGTAATGAAAAATTTTAGGATCAATATTTACTAAAATCTGAGACCCAATATTGGTTTCGATTTCCAGGTTCTTTTGTTCCATCTCTTCTGCCAGATTTTGACATTCAACGTTTATTAAAGAAGTTAAATTTTTGATGCCTTTTTGAAAGTGGTATTCTTTAGCTTCTAACTCTGAGATTAATAAGGCTTTGAAGGAGATCTTATTAAGTCGAGAGACCGCCTCGCTTAACAGGTTTACTTTTTCAGAATACTTTGAATTAGCTAAATCTTTTTTCAGAATTTCCGTAAACCCAACGACTCCAGTTAACGGGGTTCGGAGTTCATGGCTAATCAACCTAATAAATTTACTTTTTAATTTATCAAGAACTTCCAGGTTTTTATTTGCGACTTTTAGCTCTTCACTTATTTGGCTTATTTTAAGGGTTCGTTTTTTCACCTTTTGTTCCAGGTTCTTATTCAATTCTTTTAATTGAGTTGTTTTGTCTTGTAGATCAAGTTGTGTATGAACTCTTGAAAGGAGTTCTTCATTATTAAATGGTTTGGTAACATAATCTTGACCGCCAACTTTAAAACCCATGATGATACTTCCTTCATCTTGATTTGCGGTTAAAAATATTATGGGGGTTTCCTTGTTCTTTGATTTTTCACGAATTCGTTTACATACTTCAAACCCGTTCATTTCGGGCATGTTTACATCCAATAGAATTAAATCAAAATGAATTTTGTCTAAAATCTCTAAGGCAGAGGGACCATTGGTAGCAAACCCTGTTTTGTATTTATGATTTCGAAGTACATTTCCTAAAACTTGTAAATTTTGGGGTTGATCATCAATGATTAGAATTTGGTGAATTTTTTGCATAGTAGTATTTTATTTAACTTTTGTTCTTAAATCAAGAATGACTTGTGGAAATTGTTTTAGTAAAAATAGGACCTCTTCTATTTCGTAATTTTCCACTTTTTGCAATAGGCTGTTTCCAAATTGAATGAGTATTGGAATTTTATTTTCTTTCCCATATCTTAAAATTTCACCTCCAAAGCTGTCGATATCCTCTATGATCTGGTTTTGTAATACCCTCCGGCATAGCGGGACATAGCTACTTTTGAGTTCCTTCCATAATTCTAGTTTTAATGGTTTGGGTTTCAAAATTGTTGGGGTCGTTTGTGCCGAAGGAATCGGGTTGGTTTTGTTGACCTTAGAAAGGTGTTTTTGTATTTTGTCTACCAGATCGGATATTTTTATGGGTTTTTGTATAAATCCTTTAAGGTGGTCGAGGTTTTTATTCGCATTTCTTTTGGGTGAGGTAGCTGACAATGCAATCACGGGAATGTCCTGAAATTTCGGATTGCGTTTTAGGACGTTTAAGGTGGTCTGACCGTCCATTACCGGCATTTTTAAATCCATTAAAATTAGGTCTGGAATATTCTTTTCAACCATGTATAGTGCCTCTTTCCCATTTGTTGCCATACTTACCTCTACGTCTAGATCAAAGAGTATATCTTCTAAAAGTGATCTGTTTGATTCGTTGTCATCCACAACGAGGACTTTACTTCCTAAAAAGGATACGGATTTTAGGTCAAGCAGGGGAATCGTTTTATTTAAAACGGGACCTTGGGAGAGCTCCACTTCATTTAATTCAATGTTAAAAGTACTACCTATGTTCACCTTGCTTTTGACGGATATTGTTCCATTCATCATTTCTAATAGGCGTTTTGAAATGGTGAGACCTAAACCTGTTCCGCCATATTTTAAGGAAGGTTGATTTGTTTGTTGTTGGAATTTTTCAAATATGGATCCATATTGTTTTTTTGGTATACCGATTCCAGTATCGGTGATGGAAATTAGGATGTTTAGGGTGTTGTTTGTATTCAAACTTAGGGTGTCAACCTTTAAAATTATGGATCCTGAGGGCGTGAATTTTATGGCGTTTCCAACGATATTAAATAAAATTTGCCTTAATCTTAATTGGTCCAAAATGAGTCTTTTTGGGATCTTGTTTGAAATGATCGTTGTGAATTTTAGATCTTTTTCAGCAATCGGTAGGGCAAAGAAACTTTCAATTTCTGAAACGAGGGCTGTTAAATCAATGGGTTCATAGGTTAGGTTAAATTTTCCGGATTCAATTTTTGAGAGATCAAGGATATCATTGATTAATAAGAGTAAATTTTTACCACTCGTTCGGATCGCTTGAATTTGAGATTGTTGCTTTGAGTTGGAAATTGAGGAGGCTAATAGTTCGGAAAAGCCAATGATAGCATTCATAGGGGTGCGAATTTCATGACTCATATTTGCCAAGAATTCCGTTTTTGCTTTATTCGCACTTTCGGCTTGTTCTAAACTGTTTTTTATTCGGTCTTCAGAATTTTTCCTTTCTGTTATATCCATAACATTGGTTAAAACCAAAGGGGTTTCTCCGATTCGAATTAAATTAAACTCGACCTCTACATAAAATGACTCCTTGTTTTTTCTAATCGCTTTGGTGTAGGCTGTGAGGCCTATGTTGGATGGGATATTATGGTTTATTAAGCCAGAAATCATTTCCGGTAAGTTCTGTTTTGGGGTGTTGAGTAGAATTTTATTAATGGAAGAATCCCTAAGTTCGTTTTTATCAAATCCAAAATAGGTTTCGGAGGTTTTATTTGCCCGAATAATATTTCCATCCTTATCCATAATTAAAATGGAAAATGGGGAGGCATTAAATATGGTTTTTATCTGTTCCTCTCTACGTACTCGTTCTATAATTTCTTTTTGAAGACTTTCATTCGTTTTAAATAACTCTAGTTTTCGTTCTGATATTTTTGTCTCCAGATCAAGGTTTAGTTCTTTAAGTTGGGTAAGGGCATAATTATGTGATAGGGTTAAACTTGTCGTATTAGCAATGGTTGAAAGTAATACGGACTCACTTTCTGTAAATTCATGAACATCAGGAAAGTACATGGAAAAGGTTCCAATGACTTCTTTTGTTGAGTTTTGGATGGGAGTAATACAACATGATTTTATTTTCGTTTTTAGAGCTAGAACCTGAAATTCAGGAAATCTAGTGTCGGTGGTTAAGGTCGTAGAATGGGTCTGTTTTTTTAATTCAAAGGCTATTTGTGCGGGCCCATTTATACTATGAGGGTGGGTTCTATCAATGCCTTGAATAAAGTCGAGTGATAGTTTAGTTGAGGAGGCGTAAAATAAATGGTTATGGTTGGTATCAGAAATATTCATGACACATATAGAATCGGGATATTCTTTGTTTACTTGATCCACGATTTCTCTGAAAATTGTATGTTTAGGCTTGCCTTCAATGATTGATTGGAGAACTGTATGTTGATGTAAACTTCTAAATTCCTCCTTTTTTTTCAAAGTAATATCCTTAAACGTAATTACGGCTCCTTCTACTATTTCGTCATTTACAATGGGTGAAATAAAGTATTCTACGGGTAATTTTTTTCCGGATTTTGTGGTTACCCAGTCCTCATATGGGCCTCTTTCAATTTTATCCTTCAGAGTTTTGAATAAGTTTCTAATGAGATCTTTGTCCTTTCGTTGGTTGGGATGAATAAAATGGAAACTTTTTCCAATCAATTCATGTTGGCTATAGCCCAGCAATTTGGCTCCAACGGGATTTATAAATGTGCAATTGATGTTTGGGTCAACACCACAAATAGCCCCAGAAGCGCTGTGAAGTATTTTTTTATTAAAGGAGTGGAGTTTTTTGATTTTGCTCTCTGCAGTTTTTTGCGAGGTGATATCAATATGAGAACCATGCATACTTGTTGGTGTGTTCTGGAGGTCAAACTTCAATGTTGCCTTGGCTAAAACCCATCGATAGGAACCGTTTTTATGTCGTAGACGAAACTCTACTTCATAGGGTGGATATGGTGGGGATAAACAGAGGTCTAATTTTTCAAGTGTTTTATCCCTATCATCTGGATGTATTAACTCAGACCAGGTTTCGAAAGAAGCGTCCATTTCATGATCCAGATATCCTAATTGCCTTTTGTATTCTCTGGAGAAGCTTGATTCTTGCGTGATCAAATTCCAATCCCATAGACCAACTCGACCACCTTCAACCGATGTTTTAAGGTGATGAAGATTTTGTTTAAGCGTTGTTTCCAATTGTTTTAGCGTAGATATATCTCGGATTACACCGGAAATACTTTGAGGTTGGTTTTGGGTATTATAATGTATTACCCCTTGGTCTTTAACCCAAATTGCAATCCCATCTTCGGGTCTGATAATTTTGTAGGTGATGGAATATTTTTTCTTCTGTTCTTTTAATAGGGATTGGTAAAAAATGGAGGCTTTTGTTCGATGTTCTGGATGAATAATTTCCCAAAAGGACTCCAACGATTTTTTTTTTGTCTCCGTTACCCCCGTTATTTTATGAAATATGTGTGAACCGGTCCATTCTCCAGAGGATACATCTTGAAAATATTCTCCTACCTCCGCTAACTTTAATGAAGTGAGGAGTTGATGTTGATTTCTTCGGGTTTGGTTAATTAATATAAGGGCTTTATTTTTTATAGAATAGGTGTTCTTGTGAGAATAATAGAGAAATAGGAATTGAACCAAAATCAAAAGGATTAATACACCAATGATAATGAGATTGGAAAAATCGTATTCGAAAAATGTATTACTCGTTGAGGAAGTAATAACAAAATTTAGTGGTGAATTGTGGTGAAGTAACTCACCAAATATTGGATCATTTACAAAAAATGGGATCACGGTCTTATTTTTTTAGTTCGAGTAGAGCTTAAAGTTAACTAAAAAAAATGATTAAAATTAAATTGGGATTTCCATTCTCTATTACAGAGAATACTTCCTTTCAAAAAGAAAACGGGCATCTCCCACCACAAGAAACACCCGCATTTTCACTAACCATCTTTAAAGGGGTGGTTTCTGTCCCTTATATTTTTTATCCTAAATGGATATTTATTGTATTATTCAAAAGTAATAATGTCGCTGTGAATCCTTTATTACTTCCAAATTTTGGCCGTGTAGACTCTTTCATTTTTGAAAACTAATTCTACAAAATACATCCCTGTACTTAGATGTGGCAGTTCAATATTTATTTGAGTGGATGCTCCATCCCCTTGGGTGGAGTAGACTAATTTTCCGGTAACATCCAATACGTTGATTGTTCCCGCTAAACCATCTTGGTTTTTGAGGGTAAATCCTTCGTTAGTTGAAATCACGGAATAAGCGTTTATTGCCAATTCGTCAATAGTAGTAATGGTGGTATCTGGATCGTTTCCGGATCCTTTTGAACCTTGACTTCCTCCAACAATTTCAGGATTGTTCTCAAAAACTAACTCGAAACGTGTATTATAATTTACGTTGGCATTTAAATCTACCGTATAGGGAGAAGTTAATTCGTGTGTGATATTTAACATATTATCCTTCATGTATATTTTAATGTTGGATGGAATGTTTTGCAGTTTATAATTAGAGAATACATGTGTTCCGGAGTCGGACGACCAGATGACTAAAGGAATGGATTTCGTTTCGTTTACCCCTAAGCTTTTGAATCCTTGAATTGCAAATTCATCTTGGGCAATTAAAGAAGCAAAACGAATATTTGAACTGCCTTCCAATTTGTGCGCATCGTAAGCGAGGTCTACCGAGTCGGTAGTGGTCGAATTGTACCCAACTAAAATATTGTTTTTATAATTATTTGGATTCACCACTTCAATCCAAGCCAAATGGGTCTCCGATGGATCCGTTTTGAAAAACTGATCGTTATCCGATGAACGCATACTGTTATTAAATTCCAAATTGGTATTGGCATGCGCATATACCCAAAACCCTTGTCCACTGGCAATTTCTCCAGTTGGCGTTTTTGTGGAATTTCCGGATCTTACGCCACCTAAGGTGTTGAAGGTCGCATAGTCTGAATGTTGGTTGTAGCCAACCGCTGTATCTCCTGCATCCCAAAAATAAATGGATCCATCTATTCTGTTATTATTGGTTGCATTTTCTAATAAGAAAGCCGTGGCATTTAACGCACTTGGATAAGGATTACCTACTAGGTTCCAATCGTCATTGTCCCAAAGAGGGTTATGGCCCAAATTGGTGACTGCAATGGGAATACTGATATCCCCATTATTTACTTTTCCGGAATACGCACGGGTGGTAACCGCTGTACCTGGAACAAAATATCCTCTAGCTACATCCATTTGTCCATCTCCTCCAGTGATCACACTAGAAGCGCCAAATGTCACTGCATTACCATAACAGGTGGAAGAATATCCAACTGCGTAATCGTGTTTCCATGCTTGGTTTACTTCGTCAAATGCCCAAACATCACATGGGTTTGAACTCGAGAAAATATTACTCAATTGAGCGGTTTGTATGGGGGAAGACCAAATGTTATAGGATGCATCAGAAGCGTTTCCTTCTCGTTCTACATGGTAGGTGCCCGCACCTTCATTTCCATTTGTTCCTGTGCTTGTTTGTATCAGGGAAGCACCACTTTTTATGGTCATAACACCAGAGTTTAAAATAGTGCCATTTACCTCTAGTACTTTACCCGACTCTATCGTTAAATTACCCGTTGGAGTTACAATTACATGTGCAACAGTTGCATCTCCAGGTAGCACTGCATTGGGTGCATACACTTTCAATACACGGGTACCGTCTGATGGACCAGGTGCCGAAGCTGTACCCGAACCTCCATCATAAGTATTCCCGTCCCAGGTAATGTAGTTGCTATCTACTGCCAAAGTGATAGGTAAGTCTAAGGTCCAATCTGTAAGTTTAGTGGATGTGGCGCAATCTTCGCTGGTTCCCGTAATTATAGTACCATTAATCATATTTCCTGTAGAACCTCCATTTCCTTCGTTAGCCCAGGTTGTCCCATTCCAACGAGCCACTCTTACATTACATAATGCCCCAGCTCCATCGATATCACTCCGAGTGTTTTTGAAAGCTATAGTAGCCTTGACATTACTCGTTCCTGTTAATCTATTTAATACCCAATATTCATTGTTTGAAATATGATCCAATCCAGCGGATACCATAGTGGTATCAAAACCAGCTGCATGTGCAGATGAATAGTGATAGGAAGCTTCAAAAAGAGAGGTGCTTGGACTAGACATGGTAATTGGAGCATAATACCCACCATTTCCAGTAGGGAAGGTAAAAGCATCGTTTCCATACTTTAATACCGGCCCGTCCACATACGCATCATCCGATACAGAACTAACCGAAGTATTGTCGTTCATTGTTAAAGAATTTGTTGTGGTGGTTACCACATTTCCATTATCTAAATCAAGTTCTTTTAAGATGGTAACAGGAGTGTTTAAAATGACTTCTCCATTCGTTTTTGAGGTTTGAAGATCTCTAATTTCAATAGAAGGGGCTGTTCCTAACTGGTTTATTGTTTGTGTTCCTGATCCATCAAAAATGGCTCTTCCCGAACCCGAGTTTCCTATTCTTACCACTGAATTGGCATTAATGGTTAGATCTCCAGCAAAGGTACATGCAATGTCAAGTGCAGGATATATATTCCCTGATCCCGTTTTAGAGAACGTGGCATTTCCATTGTAATCATTGGTGATTCTATAACAAGGGGATAAATACCCGGTCCCCGTGTTTATGATATGTGCATCTCCATTAAATGTATTTCCCCCATCGCTTCTGTCATCGGAACCTCCTGTTTTATTTAGAACACTTGTTCTATTAAATAGGGAGTTTTTAAAATTGATTCTTGGAGATACAAAATTGACATCTCCATACCAAGAGGAGGTAAATAGATTCAAAATGGAAGTACCCGTAAGGGTTAAATTCTGTAATGAAGTACCTTGTTGTGTGAAATTTCGAAACATTAAATAGCCCGCAATAAATCCAGAACCGCCTACCGACACTGTTTTTGATGCGGCTAAGCTAGCTGTACCTTCACTTTCACCAAAACGAATGCCATCACTACTGGTGTTTGTGCTGGTAACTATGATGTTATCATTAAATTGAACTTGGCTTGAATTATCATAATTAGAGTAAATTTCAGAATAACTCGCACTTGATTGATTATTGAAAGTGACTTCCCCGTTGTATGTAATATCCCCATTATACCCCATATAAATTCTCTTATAAGTACCGGAGTTAAAATTGGAGACATTTGTATTACCTCCCACAGTTATGGTTGATCGCGAGTTATTCGCAAATAGGATGTGTCCATTATTACTCGTGGAATTATTATTAATAGTGAGTCCAGAATTAAACGAAATATCCCCCTGGTCACCTATATATAGATAGGCAGTGGTAGCGGACGAATTGTTGTTAAGAGTTGCGTTTCCTCCAATTGTTAAAGTTGAATTGCTGGAGGTAGAAATGTAAAAAGTGTTATTTGAACCTGTGGTATTATGATTCACCACCAAATCTCCAGAAACATTGTTTCCAGCACTATTATGAGCTAAATACATATTATAAGTACCGGTATTTGTCATGGTTAAATCCGATTGGAAATCATCTGGGTTTCCATTACCCATTAAAAAGTATCCCGAACCGGAGTTTTTTAAAATACTGGTTCCCAAAAAGGTGTTTCCACCTTCTGATGCATCATTTACGGCCCCTGTTTTCTCAAAAATTGTAGTACCTGAATAAGTAGTAAACCGTGTTTGAATGGATGGAGCTTTCAAATTTAAATTACCTCCCCAGGTACTCTCTCGTGTATAAAATCGGTAGGCGCTTTGCGCTATTTCAAGAGATTGTGGGGTATTTCCGGTTTGTGTAAAATTTCTGAAATACAATTCTCCACCCACAAAATTTGCAGCACCACCAGGAATTGAAATAGTTTTAGAAGCAGCCAATACACCAGTTCCATTACCTGATCCGAATAAATAACCATCGCTATTAAGGTGGGTGGATTTTAAGGTGATGTTTCCATTATATGCATTGGAGCTATTTGAACCATAATTTAAATATACTTGGTTGGAGGTTGCCGTTGAATTATTGGTGATATCCAAATTCCCATTCATGGTTGCATCTCCATTGTATCCGATAAACCACTGTTTATTGGAGCCTGCACCCGAGTTGCTTAAGGTAGAATTCCCTCCTATTGTTACAGAAGAAGAGGTGTTATACCCTATTAATATTTGTGCTGTGGTAGCGGAGGAAGAATTGGATACATCTAAATCTCCTGTAATGTTTAAGTCTCCAGAATTTCCTAAATAGATGTTTTTAGTAACCCCATTGGTGTGAGAGTTTAACACCGTTACATTTCCTCCAACATTTACCAGACCATTATTTGATATGTAAACATGGTGGTTTCCTGATACACCAGAAGAGGTGTTATTTACAACCAGGTTTCCAGAAATATTAAAAATAGTAGAGGCATTATTTCCTAAATAAAAATACTGACTATTGGCCCCTGTTGTTTCATGGTAGATCGATAAATCACCGTTAATGGTATAAGTACCCGCATTATTGCCACATAATAGTTCACTAAAAGCCCCTTTGTTTCTGAGTGTTAAATTCCCATTATAAGTGTCAGCTGCTGAACTCGCCAAATACAAACGTCCAGATGCGACATTATTATTATGAACGATTTCAGTATTTCCATTAAAAGTATTTCCACCATACCAATCATCATTTGTCTGGCCTTTTTTTTCAAAATAGGCATCGTTATTAAACATGCTCGTGTGAACGTAAGTACGAGGAGCTACAAAATTTACGGAACCACCCCAAGTTGAATTTCTGGAGTAAATGTAGTTAGCCGTATTTGCCAACTCAAATGAATGTGCTGTATTTCCAGTTTGGGTAAAATTATAGAATCTTAAATCCCCTCCAATAAAATTGGTTTGATCTACTCCCGGGATAGATACCGACTTTGTGGCTGCCAAGGTAGCAGTTCCTCCTTGAGAGCCAAACGAATATCCATCTCCTGAAGTGTGTGTCGATTTTAATGTGATATTTCCGTTAAAAGTATTGCTACTTCCTGTTCGATAATTTAGGTAGACCTGGGAAGAGGGAGCACTTGATGCGTTACTCATATCTAAATCCCCGTTAAAGGTAACATCACCGTAATTACCAATATAACATTGTTTATTTGATCCAGCACCCGAATTGGCCAAAGAGGTATTTCCTGCAATGGTTACCGTGGAAGAGGATCCATTGGCAACATGAAATATTGCGGTTGCCGCTGAAGATGCATTTATTAGGTCTAGATTTCCTCCAAATGCAATATCACCACTGTTACCTACATATACGTTTTTGGTGCTTCCTCCGGTTCCTGTATTTGAAACGGTAACATTGTTAGCAATGGTTAATGAACCTAAATTTGAGATATATAAATTATGTGTTCCTGTTGCTGCGGTTGGACTATTGGTAAAAGTGGCTGTTCCTCCAACAGTTGAAATAGCCGAAGCGTGATTAATGAAATAAACATTTTGATTACCCGCCCCGGTAGATTCATTCGAAACGGTTAAGTTTCCGCCAATGTTATAAGTCCCCGCAGCAGAACCGTAAGCGAAATCACTGAATTCGCCCTTGTTTTTTAAGGTTAAATCGGCTCCAATACTACTCGGGCTATAATAGGAAACGTAAAAACGTCCATTAGCAATGTTGTTATTAAGAATAAAGGATACATTTCCCGAATAGGTATTTCCGCCATAACTATAATCGTCACCCGCACCTGATTTTTCAAAGTATGCGGTTCCATTAAATGTTGTTCCCCGCGTATAAATACGAGGCGCAGAGAAACTTACATCTCCTCCCCAATTAGAATTATAATTGTAAATATAGGATGCGGTCGTAGCTAACTCAAAGGAATGAACGCTTGGCCCGGTTTGAGTGAAATTTCTAAAATATAATTGTCCACCCACAAAATTAGTGATATCTGTACCCGGAATAGAAATAGTCTTGGTGGCGGCTAATGTAGAATTTCCGCCTTGGTTTCCAAACAAAAAACCATCACTGGCTATTTGTGTTGACTTTAAGGTAATGTTTCCATTAAAAGTATTTGTACTACTGGATCGGTAATTAAGGTAAATTTTTGAAGAGGGGGCTGTAGACCCATTGGTCATATCCAAAAAGCCATTAAACGTGACATCTCCATAATTCCCTAAATAACAATCGTTATTTGAACCCGTTCCTGTACTTGTTAAAGTCGTATTTCCGTTAATAATCACTTGGGAAGAAGTCCCACTTGCAATGATGATCTGGGCGGTACTCGCAGAAGATGTATTGGTGATATTTACATCGCCACCAAATAAAACATCTGCATTGTAACCCAAATAAACGTTTTTAGTACTTCCTAAAAGACCGGAGTTGGTGACGGTGGTATTTCCTGCCACATTAAGTTGGCCATTATACCCAAGATGGATGTTGTGTGAGCCTCCTGTGCCATTTGAATTATTGGTGATGGTTACCGTACCGGGAATGTTTAGTGATGCCGTAGATTTGTTTAAGAACACGATGGATTGGTTTCCTGTACCCGTACTGGAATTAGTTAGGGTAACATTTCCGCCTATGGAATAAACACCCGATGCACTCCCAAAAGTCATATCTCCTTTGGAGCCTTTATTGGTTAATATTAGATTTCCTCCAAAATTACTGGAGTCTACATTTGCCAAATTTAAACGACCATTACCGGAGGAATTATTTAAAATAATTTCGGTATTCCCTACATAATTATTTCCGCCATAGCAGTCATCATCACCACTTCCTGTTTTTTCAATATACGATGTTCCCGAAATGGTAGTGCCTCGTAAGTAAATACGTGGTGCAATAAAACTCACATCACCGCCCCAATTCGAATTGTAATTATAAATGCGTGTTGCTGTAACTGCCAATTCAAATGAATGGGGGGTAGCACCTGTTTGTGTAAAGTTTCTGAAGTATAACTCCCCTCCCAAATAATTTAAATTATCCGTACCTGGAATAGTGATGGTTTTTGTCGCTGCTAATGTGCCAATACCACCCTCTCTACCAAAATAAATCCCATCGCAGGTTGCACTATTTGAAGTGACTGTAATGTTATCTTGATACGCGTTCACACTATTTGTTCGGTAATTACAAAATACTTCAGATTCACTGGAGGAAGCATTGTTGTTGATATCTAAGGTGCTATTAAATGTAATGTCCCCATAATTCCCTAAATAGATTCGGTTTCTAGAAGAGGCGTTGTCGTCATTGGTGACGCCAGTTGCTCCGGTAATCACGAGTGAAGAACTGCTGTAATTTGCCAAAACAACTTGAGATTTTGTTCCCGAACCGCTGTTCATGATATCAAATGTTCCGGAAACCGTAGAATTACCTCTATTTGGGAAGTAGATATTTAACTCTTGCCCGGAGCTGTTGTTGGACACGGATACATTACCTCCAACGGTCATGGTAGAACTGGTTTGATCTCCAATGTTTACGGTGCGATTCCCATTTCCTGTTGCGGAATTGATGATCGTTAAATCATTGGCTACTGCGTGTCCTGCGGTGGAGTATGCGAAATAAAGGGAATTGGTACCTGAATTGGTCAACGTTAGGTTGGCCTGAAAAATATCGGCATTCCCACTTCCAAATCTTAAATATTTACTACCACTATTGATGATCGATGAATTTCCTACAAAGGTGTTACCTCCCGCACAGGCATCATCTCCGATTCCACCGGTTTTTTCTAATAAGGTAGTTCCGCTATATGTGGTTCCTCTAGTGTAAAAACGCGGGGATTTAAAGATAATATTTCCTCCAAAAGAAGAATTGTCAATGATGAGATAAGTATTGCCTGTAGCTATAAGAGATTGGGGAGTGTTACCCAATTGCGTAAAATTATCTAACCTCAATGAACCATCGCTAAATCCTGTTCCGATTGAAATTGTTTTTGATGCCGCTAAAGTTGAAACACCATTACTTTCCCCAAAACGTATTCCATCTGGACTAGAATTTGAGATCGTAATATGACCATTAAAGATACAGGTTGAACTGGCTCCATGGGCTATATAAATTTCAGAATTTGTAGCGCTTGAATTATTGGTTACGTTTAGGTTAGCATGAAAAGTAAGGTCACCACTATTTCCAAGGTACATACGTTTGGTAGATCCGGAACCATTATTAATGAAATTTGCTGTTCCTGTCACGTTTATGTTAGAAGTAGAGTTAGTCCCTAAATAAACGTAGCCAGAAGAACCATTTGCGTTGTTGGTGATAGAGAGGTCTCCATTAAAATCAATATCCCCACTTTCACCTAGAATTAAACGCCCATTACTTGAAGTGCTATTGTTGTTGAATGTGGATGAGCCATTTATGGTAAGAGTAGAAGCAGTGTATGTGGATGCATACATATAGGTATCAGATCCACTCCCATTATTATTCATGATTAAATTACCATTCACCAAATTACCAGGACTGTTATGGGCCAAGTACATGTGTTTTGTTCCATTATTGTTCATGGTTAGGTTGGCATTAAATACATCTGGGTTTCCATTTCCCATTAAAAAGTAACCGGTTCCACTATTTCGCAATTCCGTATTCCCTGTAAAAGTATTTCCACCTATACTCGCATCGTTTGATGCTCCCGATTTTGCCAGTAATGAGCTACCAGCGAACGTACTGAATGCCGTGTAAATTCTCGGAGAAATGAAATTTACATTTCCGGCAAAGGAAGAATTGTATAACACTAAACTTGCAGTTCCGGTTAAATTTAAATTTATTGGGCTTGTATTAGAAGATGTGAAATTCCGTAATCTAAGCTCTCCACTAATATAATTTCCTCCTAGAGAAATGGTTTTGGTACTGGCTAGAGTTCCTATTCCTTGGTTTTGGCCAAATCGTATCCCATCTCCTGAAGCATGGGTATTTGCCACCGAAATGTTTCCGTTATATATATTTGTTGAACTTGAATTGTAATTTAAAAATATTTCAGAATTGTTGGCTGAGGCATTATTAGTAAGTGATAAATCTCCATTAAAGGTCATGTCTCCTGAAGATCCAAGATTTACTCGTTTGTAACTACCCGATCCATTATTGATAACGGTAGTGGATCCATTAATGATAACGGAAGCGTTTGAATTGGAAGCCAATGAAATAGAGCCTGAATTACCAGTCGCATTGTTTTGTAGGTTCACATTATTATTAAATACAACATCTCCGTTTTCGGCTATTATTATTTGCCCGTTAGAGGCAGAGGCATTGTTGTTTAAGGTTGTTGTTCCATTTACGGTTAATGAAGAAGCCGTTCCTTGGGCTAAATGCACATAATTATTACTTCCCGTTGCACTATTTGTAACCGTTAAATTACCCGTAATATTATTTACCAAGCTATTGTGTGCGAGGTAAATACTTCCTGTTCCAGTATTCCTTAAATTTAGGTTCCCTAAAAATGAATCGGGATTTGTATTTCCAAATAAAAATGAGCTGGAGCCTGAGTGGGTTATGATACAATTACCTGTAAAGGTGTTTGAACCAGAAGAGTAATCGGAGCCTGATCCTGTTTTTGTAAAAGCGGATGTTCCAGAAAATGTAGATCCATTAATCACCATTCGAGGAGCCGTGAAATTTACATCTCCTCCAAAATCCCCTGAATAAATTTTGAAATAAGCTGTATTGGATAAAACAATGGATTGAGAGGTACTTCCTGTTTGGGTGAAGTTTTTTAGTAATAGATCTCCTTTAGAAAAACCGGAGCCTAAAACCGAAATAGTCTTTGAAGCCGCAAGGGTTGCCTGTCCACTACTTTCTCCAAATTGTACCCCAGATCCATTATTTGAGCTTACATAAATATGACCGTTAAATTGGTTGCCAATGGAATTGTATGCAATGCGGATTCTACTAGAACTAGTGTTAATCAGGGTAACATCGTCATTAAAAATATCCGGATTCGTATATCCCATTAAAAAGTAACTGGTACCCGAATTGGTGACTTTAAAAGTGGCGTTGAACGTACATCCACCCGCTCCATTTGTGCTGGAGCCTCCTGTGTCTTCTACTTCTACGGTTTGGTTAAATATACCTCCGTTAAAAGCAACTCGTCCTGCGATGGCAATTATGGGGGTGTTAAAAGTAGTGCCACTAAATGTTGCCACTCCGTTTGTATTAAAGGTCACGGAGGAGGTACCTGGAGTATCCGATATTGTACCTGAAGAAAATGTACAACTTTGACTTCCCGAAACAGCCGGATTGAATGAGAATCCCGCTAAATCAATTACTCCGGTGTACCCAGAGGTGTTGATTCCATCGAAATTTGCAGGGATATCTAACGTGCAATTTCCTAGTCCATTCGCATTGAAATATGCAAAATCACCAGTGATGGGTACCGAAGCGCCTCCTGTTCCTCCATTGGAGGTGGACCAGTTGGAGGGAGTGTTCCAATTTGCAGATGTTGAGGCAACCCAATATCTGTTTGATCCAAAAGTGTTTGAATAGCATAAAGAAAATATGCCGAGTAGTAGTAGTGTGTACTTTTTCATATCAGGATGTGTGTGAAATTAGAACGATAATCAAGTTGTATGCGTGTGAAACTCTCCTTGTGATACACAATTATACGGGTAAATTAAGTGGGGATTAAAAATGGACGCAATAGTGTAAAAGGTTGATTCTATTGCCCGTGTAATAGAATTACATTGGTTTTATAGTTACATGGTTTGACTTTTTTAGGAGGTGCTTTGATTGTTATCGCAAAGAAAAAAGGAATGCTTTTGCATTCCTTTTTTCTTTGAAATAAATAGGCTTAAAGCTTAATAAACTGTTGCGTATAGATTAATTGATAGCTATCTCTTAATGTGATAAAGTAGACGCCATTAGATAAATGTCCAATGTTTATTTTCTCAAGTGTTGCATTTATCACCCTTGTTTTGTTGAAAACCACCTTGCCGGTAATATCTACTACCTGAATGGCACCCGAAAAACCTTTTGGATTCTGAATCGTGATTTCGTTGGTGGTTTGTGTCACCGAAAACTCTTGATTGGATATAGACTCAGACATGGAGTTTACGATACCGGTACTATCGGTATCCGATGGTTTACCTAAATCTTTGGAGGAAGCGCCACCGGAGTTGGTGTTCAATTTATTTACGAAAACCAATTGGAACCTTTGGGTGTATTCCGTATTGGCGGTTAAAGTAACCTCATAGTCACTTAGGCCTAAATCGTGATCTGTTCCTAACTGAAGGTCCCGTAAGTAAATTTCAAATGCGGGATTTAAATTTTTACGTAAGTAGTTAGAAAACACATGTGTTCCGGATTGGTCGGTGAATACAACCAATGGAATTACTTTGGTGTCGTTCACGGCTAAAGGTGCTACCGATTGGATCACAAATTCATCAGAGTCATTTACGGATGCAAAACGTACGTGGCCATTACCTACCAATTTATGCGCATCGTAACCTTGATCAAAGCTATCGGTGGTCATCTTATTATACCCCACTAATATATTGTTCTTGTAATTGGATGGTGAAGCAAAACTAACCCATGCATTATGTTGTTGGGTATTGGGAGTCGTTTTGAAAAATTGAGAGTTGGTTCCTGTTCTCATGGAGTTGGTGAAAACTACGTTGGTGTTTGTACTTGCCACTACCCAAAACCCTTGCCCACTAGCTATATGCCCTTGGGGCATTTTCACAGAGTTTCCGGAATTCACCCCTCCAGAAAGGTTCCAAGAGGCATAATCAGAATGTTGATTATATCCCCCCGTGGTATCTGCTTCATCCCAAAAATAAACGGCATCCATTATCCGATTGTTATTCTGAGCGTTTTCTGTCCAAAAACTAGCTGCGCTAATGGCCGAAGGGTAAGGGTTTCCAATAAGGTTCCAGTCATCATCTCCCCAGTCATTTCCTCCCGGATTGATGAGGTTGGTAGTGGTTATTGGAATGGTTATCTCTCCGTTGTTAATAGTCCCGGAATAGCTTCTGGTAGAAGTACTGTTGCCGGGAGCAAAATATCCACGAGCGATGTCCATATTTCCGTCACCACTGGAGATAACATTGTTTGCGGTAAAGGTTACGGCATTCCCATAACAAGTGGTCGAATAACCAACAGGGAAATCATGTTTCCAGGATTGTGTGGACTCTTCAAATACAAAAATATCACACGGGTTTCCTCCAGGGAAAATGGAAGTAATAGCCGCAGATTCAATCGGAGATGACCATATATTATAGACAAAAGCAGAATTATTACCCACTCTTTTTACCTGGTAGGTACCGGTTCCCGAATTGTTGTTGGTACCTGTATGCGTTTGAATAATTGAACTGCCTTCGGCTACATTAATGATCCCATTGTTTTCAATGCTTCCATTAGTGGTTAAAGAAATATCATCATTAATATTAAAGATTCCACCGTTTTCAATTTCCACTTCTCTAACCACCGCGTCTTGCTGTAAGAAGAGTAAGTTACTCGCATTGCTTTTAACAAACAGTTTGTAACAAGCATCTGTGGTGTTAGGGGATTCGTTTAATCCCGAACCATTTAAGTAGGTGCTACCATCCACTACTATTTGATCTTGATACTCTAAGGTGAAATAATCGCCATCTGTAAAGTTAACGTTGGTGGCGGTATAATCCCCCCCTGACAATGTTAGTTCGTAAATGGTTTTTGACGTAAAGGAGGAAGAGCTGCTCACAATTAAATTTAAATTAGCGCATGATTGCTTCTGGGATAGATCAAGACTCGTTGCGGAAACAGAAACAGTGACGGTTCCTAAATCTCCTGTTTTACTCACTCTCCAAGTACTCCTTTGACGCTCCATATAATCCGAAGATGTGGTGAAGTCATAGGCAGTGTTTTGGATGTTTTCTCCCCAAAAAAGGTATTCGTTGTTGGATAAACTCGAAGGTGTTTGGATGGTGAAGATGCCACTTCCTTTGGATTGGGTATGTGACGTACCGTCCGATGCTTGACCAATTCCGGCTACGTTTTCGGCATGAGTATCTTGATATGAGTAAAAGTCATTTGCAATTGTTAAACCGTACTTTGCGCCTAAATAATTTTCTACAATAATTCTTTCAGCGGTATTTAACGCATAGTTCCATTGGCATATTTCAGCTATTTCTCCAGAGAAATAAGTTCCGTAATCTTTGTTTAATGCTCCTATACACAGTTCTCGATTACTATTAGGAATTGATGTAGAAGATTCGGAAGATGTTTTGATCAGGTTTCCGGAAGAATAAATTTTTGCCCGTTGGGAAGAAGACAGTGAGCCATCAAAAATAAATGCGGGCATATAGTTTGTGGCATTTGAAAAAGAAGTTGTGGTATTAAATCTATTATTTGCCGTATGAAGGTCCAAAAATAATTTATCCGAGTTATAAAAGAAAAACGTATAAGCGTACTCGATATCTATGCTATGTGTTATTCTTTTTCCAAGAATACCTTGCGGCCTAGTGTTTAAACCGGTTGGACGGATAATCGAATAATAGGTTAATCCGGATGAATTATCAAGAACATCATGATCAGGTACCAACAATTGATCCGTGCCATCAAAATTTAATGATGGCCGGCCATGGATGTTTCCAGAAGAAAGAAATGTAGGTTGTGCGGAGATCACGGAATTATCTGCATTATTACTATAAGCAGATTTGTCCGTCCAAGAGGATACTGGATCCCCATTGTTCAATGAAAGGGCACTCGCTCTTAACCAGAGTCCATTGGATGAATTTGTACCAACTCCCCCAGGTCCTGTTTGTGTAAAAGAAATTAGAGGAAGACACATAAAAAGTGTCATAAAAAGTAAGTGGTAGGTGCCGTTTTTCAAAATGTGTGGTTTAGGGGGGTGAAAGTAGGTAAGCTATGGCTGAATATGTGGATTAGGCAGTATAATGGAATAGATTGGCACTATATCTAAAGGTGGGCTTTTGCCTCAAATTGCATCTATTGTTTTCAAGGTTTTAGAGGAACTAAAAATGGAGTTAGCAATCGGGAAATTAGGGCATAAAAAAAGAGGTTGCTTTCTATGAAAACAACCTCTAAACTTCAATGTTATTCCAATTATGGTTTAATTACGTGTTTTCGGAATAAGGTATGTTCCCCGTTATTTACGGAAATAAAATAACTTCCTGCCGCAAAAGAATTCCATGTGATGGATTGGGAAGTGGTTTGAACAGATTCCATATTCCATATTAATTTTCCTGAAATATCAAAAAGTTGAATAGCACCGGAGAAACCTGCGGCATTCTGTATCGTGATTTCATTGGTGGTTTGTGTAATTATGAACTCTTGGTTGGAAATAGATTCAAACATGGAGTTTACAACACCTGTACTATCCTTAGCCGATGGTTTACCTAAACCTTTGGAGGAAGCGCCACCGGAGTTGGTCGTCAATTTATTCATGAAAACCAATTGGAATCTTTGGGTGTATTCTGTATTGGCGGTTAAAGTAACCTCATAGTCACTTAGGCCTAAATCGTGATCTGTTCCTAACTGAAGGTCCCGTAAGTAAATTTCAAATGCGGGATTTAAATTTTTACGTAAGTAGTTAGAAAACACATGTGTTCCGGATTGGTCGGTGAATACAACCAATGGAATTACTTTGGTGTCGTTCACGGCTAAAGGTGCTACCGATTGGATCACAAATTCATCAGAGTCATTTACGGATGCAAAACGTACGTGGCCATTACCTACCAATTTATGCGCATCGTAACCTTGATCAAAGCTATCGGTGGTCATCTTATTATACCCCACTAATATATTGTTCTTGTAATTGGATGGTGAAGCAAAACTAACCCATGCATTATGTTGTTGGGTATTGGGAGTCGTTTTGAAAAATTGAGAGTTGGTTCCTGTTCTCATGGAGTTGGTGAAAACTACGTTGGTGTTTGTACTTGCCACTACCCAAAACCCTTGCCCACTAGCTATATGCCCTTGGGGCATTTTCACAGAGTTTCCGGAATTCACCCCTCCAGAAAGGTTCCAAGAGGCATAATCAGAATGTTGATTATATCCCCCCGTGGTATCTGCTTCATCCCAAAAATAAACGGCATCCATTATCCGATTGTTATTCTGAGCGTTTTCTGTCCAAAAACTAGCTGCGCTAATGGCCGAAGGGTAAGGGTTTCCAATAAGGTTCCAGTCATCATCTCCCCAGTCATTTCCTCCCGGATTGATGAGGTTGGTAGTGGTTATTGGAATGGTTATCTCTCCGTTGTTAATAGTCCCGGAATAGCTTCTGGTAGAAGTACTGTTGCCGGGAGCAAAATATCCACGAGCGATGTCCATATTTCCGTCACCACTGGAGATAACATTGTTTGCGGTAAAGGTTACGGCATTCCCATAACAAGTGGTCGAATAACCAACAGGGAAATCATGTTTCCAGGATTGTGTGGACTCTTCAAATACAAAAATATCACACGGGTTTCCTCCAGGGAATATGGATGTAATGGCCGCAGATTCAATAGGGGATGACCATATATTATAGACAAAAGCGGAATTATTACCAACTCTTTTTACTTGGTAAGTACCGGTTCCGGAATTGTTATTGGTGCCGGTATGCGTTTGAATAATTGAACTGCCTTCGGCTACATTAATGGTTCCATTGTTTACAATGCTCCCATTAGTCGTTAAAGAAATATCTTCCTGGAGGTTAAAGATTCCACCGATTTCAATTTCCACTTCTCGAACCACTGCGTCTTGTTGTAAGAAGAGTAAGTTACTTGCATTGCTTTTTACAAATAGTTTGTAACAAGCATCTGTGGTATTAGGCGATTCGTTTAAGCCAGAACCATTCAAATAGGTATTGCCATCCACTACAATTTGATCTTGGTACTCTAAGGTGAAATAATCACCATCTGTAAAGCTCACATTGGTAGCGGTGTAAATACCTCCTGCTAATGAAAATGGATAGGAGGTTTTTGATCCAAAAGAAGAAGAATTACTAACGATTAAATGGAAGGTAGCACAAGATTGTTTTCCAGATAAATCGAGGTCTGTAGCTGCTACAGATACCGTGACGGTTCCTAAATCCCCTGTTTTACTCACTCTCCAAGAACTGTTTTGTCTTTCCAAATATTCGGAAGTAGTGGTGAAGCTATGGGTAGCATTTTTGGTGTCTTCTCCCCAAAAAAGGTATTCATTGGTGGATAAACTGGATGGGGTATTCATTTGAATGATCCCTGTTCCTTGAGAATTGGTGTGTGAGGATCCATCATTGGCACGACCAATACCCGCTACATGGTGATCAAAATTTCCGGATCCTGAATTATCTTGAGAATAGAAGTCATTGCTACCTAAAGAGATCGCGTATTTAGCGGATAAATAATTATCGATAATGATACGTTCTACCTTACTTAAAACGGTAGTGTATTTAAATACTTCCGAGATATTACCATTGAATTTGGTTCCTCCCCCGATGCCATTTCCACCAATCCATGTATTGGTAGTTCTGTATTCAATGGTATGATCGAAGGTGCTGGTGTGTACGTTGTTGAAATGGTATTTCAGTCTGTTTGATCCCGAATTAGAGATGGTGTTTAATTGAATTAACCACGAATTTACATGGGTAGAATTACTGGTGTGATTGGTACCTCCAATATAATCAGTCACGTAATTGGTTTGGTTGATTCCCATCGAGTTTCGTCCTCCATGTTGAATGATGATATCTAAATCAGGAGTAGAGCTGGCTTTATAGATAGCACAGAAGCTCATGTTTTCGTTGCTATTACCATTATAAAGGCTGATGAACTGTTGGTCTCCATTAAATGCAAAGGAAGCCATGTTATTTATTCCAGATGTTGAACTATTAAAGGTAGGTCGTTCAGATCCCGATGCATTCAGGTCGTTTCCGTATCCCGAAAGATTGGACACGTTGGAAACATTTGCTCCGTTGGAGTAGTTTTCGTGATTGGCATCAAACCAAAATCGTAAGTTGGAAGTTCCATCTGTAGAACCAATTCCGCCAGGACCTGTTTGTGACATCCCAATGGATGAAATTAATAAAGATGAAATGAGGAGTAGTTTAGTTTTCATAGTATGTGGTTTTTCGTTCTAAATCATGCGTGGACATAATGTTAGAACTCAAAACTATACAATCAATCTCGGTTGTTTTACTATTTAACGTATATTGAAAATGACTGACTGTATGGTCATTACAATGGGTTTGTTTGCGTAAATAATGCAAGTAAATGACATTTTAATTAATGGGTGAAAACGGGTTCAATTCGTTCTGGGTTTTTTCTAAGGGATTTGGTTTATTCAAATAAGGCTTGGTCTTATTTGAGTAAAGAGATGGTTAATTCCGTTACTTGCGTTTGGAAGGTGTTCTGTAATGCTGGTTATAGAGAGGTGGAATGATTCTAAAAATGGAGGAAGGTTGGGATTATTATAAGTGACCTAACGGGTAGATTAGAGTTCTCATTCCACGAGGATTAAAAATTATCCAAAAAAAATAGGACGATAGTATTAACGCCCTATTCTTAGCTTATTATTATTATTTAACAAACTGCTTGTTGTATAGTATGGTATGGTCATTTGTAATCGAAAGGAAATAAGTTCCTTGGGCAATACCATTTAAATTTATGGTTTGCGATAAGGAGTTCTCAATTCCAAAGTGTGCATACACTTGTTTTCCGGAAATGTCTATTATTTGAATATTTCCCGTAAACCCATTTTCGTTAGTAATTTTTATAATTCCGTCTTCTTGAATGAAAAGAAAATCAGGGTTGGTTATTGAAGCAGTAATGGATGTCGTTAGACCTGTTGTATCGGGAGGATTTATGCCATCTTTTCCTCCATGTCCATTATCCTTAATGTCCAATTCGTTTACAAATACCAATTGGAACCTTTGATCATAGGTAGTGTTAGCCAATAAAGAAACATCATATGCTCCAGTAGATAAATCGTAATCGGTGCCCAGAACTAAATCACGCAGGTAAATCTTAAGGCTTCCTGGTATTTGTTTCTTTTTGTAATTCGTAAAACTATGGATACCCGATTCATCCGTGAAAACGGTAATAGGTATGATTTTGGTTTCGTTTATAGTAAATGGCGCCATAGACTGAATGACGAATTCGTCTTGATTCATTACCGAAGCAAATCTTACATGCCCATTTCCAATCAATTTATGGGCGTCATATCCTTCATCTATACCATCGGTGGAATGGGAATTATAACCAATTAAAATATTGTTCTTATAGTTGGATGGAGAAGAGAATCTGAACCACGCATTGTGTTGATCATTTTGCCCTTTTTTAAAGAATTGGTCATTTGAGGTGACCCGCATATTGTTCGTAAATGCGATATTACTCGTATTGCTTGCCACAACCCAAAAACCTTGACCACTGGCTATATTTCCAAGCGGTTCTTTAGTTGAGTTTCCTGACTCTACCCCACCACTTAAGTTCCAGGAGGCGTAGTCGGAGGTCGAGTTGTACCCACCATTGGTATCTGCTTCATCCCAAAAGTAGAGTGCATCGGTAATTCTTTGATTTAAGACAGCATTTTCTTTCCAAAAGGAATCGGCACTTAAACCGCTGGGATAAGGGTTTCCAACTAAATTCCAGTCGTCATCCGCCCAATCCGTTCCCCCGGGGTTTCCTAGGGTAGTGGTGACTACGGCTGTTGAATAATCTCCATTATTTACCTGTCCGGAGTATATTCTGGCAGCGGAAAGATTTCCTGGAATGAAATAACCCCTTGTGACATCCATTAAACCATCTCCACCAACTAAAATACTGTTCACGGAATAGGTGACTGGATTTCCATTACATGTGGTTGAAAAACCAGCGTTAAAATCTGCTTTCCAGCTTTGTGTAAGTTCTTCGAAAGCCCACATATCACAAGGATTAGCATCGTTAAACACAGTTGTCAAACCTGCGTTTTGAATGGGAGAGGACCAAATGTTGTAAATATATGAATTGGTGTTACCGCTTCGAGTAATCTCGTATGTGCCGGAACCTGAGTTTGAATTTACTCCGGTGGTGAGTTGCACTAACGAGGCGTTTTCATCCACAGAAATAGTTCCATTGTTGATGATATCTCCCGTTACTTGGAGAAATTTATCGGTAGCTACAGAAAACGTGGCATTTGCTTGAACTTCGATTTCTCGAACGTTTGCATTTTCAGTAATATTGTAACTGAAATTCGCCCCAGCTACCACAAGTAGTTTGTAGCACTCGTCAGATGTGTTTGGAGCATTACTAATTCCTGACCCTCCAATAAACCCGGTTTGACTAATCACAATTAGGTCTTGATATTCGAAAGAAAAATAGTCGCCATCATTAAAAACCACATTGTCGGCTGAATAAACTCCGTCAAGTAAGGATAAGGAATATTCCGTTTTGGTAGTGAAGTTTGAACTTGAAGAAACGATCAGATATAGTGCCGCACAAGTTTGTTTTTCCGAGATATCGATATCCGAAGCTTCCACGGAAAGAGTAACACTTCCAACATTGTTTCTATGGCTCACTCTCCATTGCGTATTTAGTCGTTCTTTGTAGTCGGTGGTGGTTGAAAATGAATAATCAGAGTTCATTTGATTTTCGCCCCAAAATAAAAAATCATCATTATTTAAACTAGATGGATTTTTTATTTGAACGATTCCAGTTCCTTTGGAGCTCGAATGAGAAGACCCATCTGTAGCCTTTCCAATACCGGCTACTTTGTGATCAAAGTTACCGGACCCTGAATTGTCACGGTTAAAGTAGTCATATAAGGAAAGGCTATAATTATATTTTGCAGCCAAATAGTTTTGGACAATAATAGTTTCCACGGTGGATAGAACTTCATCAAACATTATGATTTCACCTATTTCACCGTAAAAGTAATAGTCTGGAGTTGATTCATTTTTACCCGCTCCAACCCGAATTGGTTTAGAGGTGTTTCTGGTCATGGATGAGTTAGAACTGGAAGATCCATTATTACTGGAATTAATTAGTTTGGAATTTGTTGATTCATCAAACTGAAACATAATTCCAGCCCAACTATTTGTTGTCGAAGCTGTTCTTGGGTTATTGTGCCAGGAGCTGGTTGTGTTTCCTGTCCAAAATTGCCATTCGTTACTGGATGGGCTAGCATAAAGAATGTAACCGTGGGTGGCGGTCCCGCTTGGGTCATCTCTGTTGGAAATTAAGCATTTATAATTACCGTTTGATTTAGATTTACTGGCCGTAAACATGGTAAGTGAAGTAGGGGATAAATCGGCACTGTACGGTCTTTCAAAGTAGTTTGAATTCCCATTAAAGTTGAAAGTCGGATATCCGTTTGTACCGGAGCTTAAATAAGAGGCCCCATTTCCGGAAGTGAAATTATTTCCATTCCCTGAGACATCTGACCAATTTGTAATGGTTAATCCATTATTTGATGCAACCGTGTTTGCATCCAACCACAACTTTAAAGTGGAAGCACCATTTTGGGAACCGATACCTCCAGGACCGGTTGGTGGGTGTTCTGCTACAGGTAATGTTCCGTAAATTTTTACATTATCTAGCGCAAACCAATAATCATACGAACCTTTGTAAAAGAAACGAACTTTTGTATTGGTACTATAATTTGCTGCAGATGTAATGTCTATGGAGATATGATTTGCATTTGGGTAGTTATCATCTCCAATAGTATAGGTGGTTACGTTTGACCAGGAGGATCCATTATACACTTGAATTTTACAGAATTCAGGTCCATCATAATCTCGATATTGATAATCATATTCAAGGGTAAGGGAGGTGTAGGTACTCGCATCAAAACCAGGGGTTGTTAATCTTGATTTTTGGGAACTACCGTTTCCATGACCATCGCTATCCAAGATGGCGAAATTGCCAGAAAAATTACCTGCTGTGATTCCTCGACTCTGAGGATCGTTAAATTCCCATTTCCCATTGGTTCCTGAAGCTTCGGTGTTGTTCCATCCCGTAGGTTGACCACTCGAGAAGTTTTCATCAAAAATGACCGTTTGTGCGTGGGTATTTATGACGATCAAAGAGAACAAAAGGAAAATTACATGGTGGAATGTGGTTTTCATGATTTGTGTGTAGTAGGTGTACTATTAACTGTGATTTTCACAATATTAGATGCAAAGTAGAACCTAAAAAATGGGTAGGAAAGTTATTCCGCAATAATGAAAAAGGTTGGAGTTATGACGAAAGACCTAGGGTGAATAGGTCTCCAAATTAGGGGGAGTGGATTGTTTTCAATGAAAAAGGGTCGTTATATAACGACCCTTTTTTTTAATCAGTCAATGGTTGTTATTTGACAAATTTCTTGCTGTATATGATGGTATGGCCATTTGTGATCGAAAGGAAATAAGTTCCTTGGGCAATACCATTTAAATTTATGGTTTGCGATAAAGAATTCTCAATTCCAAAGTGTGCATACACTTGCTTCCCAGTAATGTCTATTATTTGAATATTTCCCGTAAACCCATTTTCGTTGGTGATTTTTAAAATGCTGGATTCCTGTGTAAAGATAAAACCAGGGTCAGCAATTGAAGCAGTATTGGAAGTCGTTAGATCTGTTGTGTCGGGAGGATTTATGCCATCTTTCCCTCCATTTCCATTATCTTTAATATCCAATTCATTTACAAATACCAATTGGAACCTTTGATCATAGGTGGTATTAGCCACTAAAGAAACATCATATGGTCCGGTGGATAAATCGTGATCTGTGACCAGATCTAAATCACGCAGGTAAATCTTAAGGTTTCCTGGTATTTGTTTCTTTTTGTAATTCGTAAAACGATGAATACCCGATTCATCCGAGAAAACGGTAATGGGTATGATTTTGGTTTCGTTTATAGTAAACGGAGCCATAGATTGAATAACGAACTCATCTTGATTCATTACCGAGGCAAATCTTACATGACCATTTCCAACCAATTTATGCGCATCATATCCTTCATCAATACCATCCGTGGAGTGGGAATTGTAACCAATTAAAATATTGTTCTTATAGTTGGATGGAGAGGAGAATCTGAACCACGCATTGTGTTGATCATTTTGTTCTTTTTTAAAGAATTGATCATTTGCTGTAACTCGCATGTTGTTTTTAAATGCGATATTAGTTGTGTTATTAGCCACTACCCAAAAACCTTGTCCACTGGCAATATTACCAAGAGGTTCTCTATCCGAGTTTCCCGATTCTACACCTCCACTTAAGTTCCAGGAAGCGTAGTCAGAGGTAGAGTTATATCCTCCATTTGTATCTGCTTCATCCCAAAAGTAAAGTGCATCCGTAATTCTTTGATTTAAGACGGCATTTTCTTTCCAGAATGAATCGGCACTTAAACCACTGGGATAAGGGTTCCCAACTAAATTCCAGTCGTCATCCGCCCAATCCGTTCCTCCGGGGTTTCCAAGGGTGGTAGTTACAATGGCTGTTGAATAATCGCCATTATTTACCTGTCCGGAGTATATTCTGGCAGCGGATAGGTTTCCTGGAATGAAATATCCCCTCGTGACATCCATTACACCATCTCCACCCACTAAAATACTGTTCACCGAAAAGGTGACTGGATTTCCATTACATGTGGTTGAAAAACCTGCGGTAAAGTCATGTCTCCAATTTTGTATAGATGCTTCGAAGGCCCATATATCACATGGATTTGCATCGTAAAAAACCGTGGTTAAATTAGAGCTTTGGATGGGCGAAGACCAAATGTTATAGACATATGAATTTGAGTTTCCACTACGAGTAATTCTATAGGATCCGGAACCTGAATTAGAGTTGGTACCTGTTGATTTTTGAACCAAAGAGGCGTTCTCATCTAGTGTAATAGATCCGTTATTAATGACGTTTCCAGTAACGACTAAAAATTTATCGGTTGCAATAGAGAATTGCCCCCCTGATTGTACTTCGATTTCTCGAACATTCGCATTTTCGATAATATTGAAATTAAAGTTAGCCGTAGTGGTAATGAGTAGTTTATAACATTCATCCCCCGTACTCGGGGCGCCAGCTGTACCACTTCCGCCTGTATACCCATTCTGATCAATGGCTATAACATCTTGATACTCGAAAGAGAAATAGTCTCCATTGTTAAGCGTAACATTTTCTGCAAAATAATTCCCATTGGAATAAGTAAGGGAATAGCTTGTTTTTGCTGCAAACGATGAAGAGTTTGAGACCGCTAGTTTTAATACGGCACAAGAGGACATTTTTGAAAGATCTAACTTCGTAGAATCGATAGATATGGTTACTAGTCCTGGAGAATTATTAGAACTTATTCTCCATATACTACTTAACCGGTCCATATAATCACTGGC
>CAJXZP010000016.1 GCA_913062955.1 uncultured Flavobacteriales bacterium
CATTGGCTCGAACTAAAATCGGATGGAAGTAGAAGAGCCACTTTTAATACTGAAATTTTTCCACTTGGTATTTTTAGAGTTCAAATCGGTTTTAGCTCGGAACATCACCTTGTAATTCCCCGGTAATAGTCGAATCGTTTCGGAGTTTTTCCTTTGATTTAAATCGAGTACCCATTCAAGTCCACCATTGCGTTTTACAAAAATGGCCCCAAACCCAGGATAACTGCGAATAAGAGAAACCTGACCGTAATTAGGAAGTTCAATTTTGGTATTTGTACTTTGGTTAATTTCAACGTCTTTTAAATAGGTACGGGGTAAGGTTAAAATTTCCAAATCATATTTACCTACCAAATATTTTTGAGTGGTACCTAATGGTTGTGCATAAAGAGTTTCCATGGTCCCTGCTTTCCGGACAATTATGGGGGCTTGACCTTGCACGGATCTAGAACTCATTCGGATGGTTAAGGAGCCTTGGGCAGCATCGACCGCCACAATATTATGAACAGCTGCTTTTATTTGAATGGCTTTTTTAATTACTTGAGGTACCGTGTATACATACAAATCGTATTTTACAGATGGGTCAATGTATACCGTATCCGGGTTTCCTCTTGAATTAATGGTATGCACATAATGATAATCTACGTCATTATAAATGGGATTAACTAACATCATAGGAACATTAGTCTCTGTTGGATTTTCATACGAATCCAATAAATTGATTTGAGCGGTAGTTGCATTTAAGGCTTGCGAAATAACAATATCAAGTACATTACTAAAAACCTGTGGACTGGTGACATCAAAATAGTTTCCAACACATTGAAATTGCTTTTTGAACTCATCTTTTAATCCCAGTCCAATAACGAAAGGTTTTAGGATAATTCCATTTTTTTGCAAAGCCAGTGAAACCGCACATGGGTCCCCGTTACATTCCTCAATACCATCGGTAATAAGGATGATAATGTTTCTACAGTTTTTACAGTATGGGAAATCGTCTTTTGTTCGCTCCAAAGACAAAGCAATAGGAGTGGTCCCTTTGGGTCTGATGCTTTTTAATTTGGTTTTTATTTCTTCGAAATTCCCAAATTTGAAAGGAACCTCTAATTTGGTATCATTACATTCTTGGCCATTTAAATAACTCTTTGAGTGACCGTAAACACGCAGAGCTACTTGTAAATTCTCCACTCCGTTTAAACTATCCAAGGCGGTATTTAAAAGATTCTTTGCCGTGGTATGTTTGCTTTGACCTTCCCATTGGCCGTTCATACTGTTGGACGCATCGTAAATGAATAAAATCCGTGTTAATTCAGCTTTCGAATTTTGCGCATTGAGATTCGGGGTAAAAAGGATTAAACCCAACAAAAAAAGTAAAATGTGTAATGCTCCAAATTTGCTCATAGAATAACGATTATTGGTCGTTGGTTCAAAAATGATGCCTTTTGATCGAATGGCAATATTTTGTTAAAAGTTTTTTTCAAACCATAAGAATTTTACTTCCTAAATGAAAACCAAATTGGCTGTGGGTTATTGTATTTCTTCCCGTGAATAATAATTACTTTTGCCGTTCTTAAAAAAATAAGACTTATGGCATTGAAATGTGGTATTGTAGGACTTCCTAACGTTGGAAAATCAACTCTTTTTAATTGTTTATCAAACGCAAAGGCGCAATCAGCGAATTTTCCGTTTTGTACTATTGAACCAAATGTGGGGATAATTACAGTACCGGATGAGCGTTTGTCTAAATTAGAAGAATTGGTGAGCCCTCAAAAAGTACAACCTACAACGATTGAGATTGTAGATATCGCAGGCTTGGTAAAAGGAGCCAGTAAAGGAGAGGGATTAGGAAATCAGTTTTTGGGAAATATCCGTGAAACGGATGCTATTATTCATGTGTTACGTTGTTTTGAAGATGACAATATTATTCACGTGGAGGGCAAAATTGATCCCGTAGGAGATAAAGATGTGATTGATGCCGAACTTCAATTAAAGGATTTAGAAACCCTTGAAAAAGCAAGTGATAAAATTAAAAGAGCAGCTAAAACGGGAAATAAAGTCGCTCAAAAAGAGGGGGCATTTTTCCAGTTATTAATTGATCATTTGAATCAAGGAAAGTCTGTGCGTGCATTGGAAATCACCAATGAAGATGAACTGCTTCTTCTTTCGAGCTTACAATTACTAACTTCCAAACCGGTGTTGTACGTATGTAATGTAGATGAGGCATCTGTGGTTACTGGAAATGCACATGTAGATGCAGTTAAAGAAGCCGTGAAGGATGAAGATGCTGAAATTATTATTTTAGGTGCCGCTATTGAAGCAGATATTACGGAGTTAGAAACGTATGATGAACGTCAAATGTTCCTAGAAGAACTAGGTTTAGAAACTCCTGGTGTGGCTCGACTCATTAAATCGGCATACCACTTATTAAAGTTGGAAACGTATTTCACTGCCGGGGTGAAAGAGGTGAGAGCATGGACTATTCATGAAGGTACCACAGCACCACAGGCGGCTGGAGTGATTCACACCGATTTTGAAAAAGGATTTATTAGAGCGGAGGTAATCCATTACGCTGACTTTGTGAAATATGGTTCTGAAGCCGCTTCAAAAGAGGCCGGGAAACTATCTGTAGAAGGAAAAGAATATATCGTTAGGGATGGAGATGTAATGCACTTCAGATTTAATGTGTAATAAAAAGAGAACAAAAAGTAAAAGGGCATTTCGTTAGAAATGCCCTTTTTTTATTCGCCTGTTTTTCTTTTTTTCAGACGCTTAGCATCCTTGAGCGATTTATGTATCATCCATTCTAACTGACCATTGACGCTTCTAAATTCGTCTGCAGCCCATTTTTCAATAGATTCAAATGTTTCCGGGTCTATCCGAAGTACAAATGATTTTTTTTTTGACATTATATTTATTTTTCCATTAATCCCGAGCAGAGGGCACCATAGAGTGTCACGTAAATTGTTCTCCAACCTCCGAGTAAACTTATTTATTCTGATTTCAAACGCTTCTTTTTACGATTTTGTTGTTCGCATAAATCTAATGTAAGGTTCCCGTATTAATTACAGGTGTAGCTTCTTTATCGCCACACAAAACAACCATTAGGTTACAAGCCATCGAGGCTTTTTTGTCATTGTCAAAATCAACAATACCATCGGCAGTTAACTTTTCTAATGCATCTTCTACCATACCTACAGCACCTTCTACAATTTTTTTACGTGCAGATACAATGGCCACAGCTTGTTGTCTTTTCAACATAGAGCTCGCAATTTCTGGTGCATAAGCCAAATATCCAATTCGAGCTTCCATTACTTCGATACCCGCAATGGCTAACCTTTCGGTAAGTTCATGTTCTAAAGCGTCATTAACTTCAGATAATCCGGAACGTAAAGTCATTTCTGCTCTTTCCTCGTCAAAATTATCATAGGGATAAGAACCTGCAAGTTTTCTTACCGCAGCATCCGTTTGTATGCGAACAAAATGTTCGTATATATCCACATCAAAAGCCGCTTTAAAAGTGTCTTGAACTTTCCACACCAAAATGACATTTATTAAAATAGGGTTCCCTACCTTATCATTTACTTTAACTCGTTCGCTGTCAAAGTTTCGTGCTCTTAAAGATATTTTTTGTTTGGTATAAAATGGATTGGTAAAGAAAAATCCATTTTCTTTTACTGTTCCCTTATAGGCTCCAAAAAGTACGAGTACCCTGGAGTTATTAGGAGTGATGGTTATAAATCCAGGCATTAATCCAATAATGACGGGGGTTAGAAGCAAACATAGTGGGTTTTTAGTGAGAATTAAGGCCGTTACCAACAAAACAATGAGAGTCATAAGAACCAATAACATCGTGTATCCGTTGGTTGATTTTATTTCTTTTTCTGATTTCATAGTAGTATCATTTTGATATCATAATATTACGGTTTTTCTAGCCGTTTTGCAAATGCACAATTATGTACCTTTGTAACTCCTAAATTATTCCATGAAATTACGTGCTAAATATTTCCATTTTTATTTATTGCTGATAATGTCCCTTACGTATGGCAATACGGTAGTGTCGCAGCTTTATTTTATTCGAGACCTGGGTATTACTAGTATTGAAAAACCATCTGTAGGAACTTTATCCGATGATGGATGGGTGGTCTATACTCCCGATAACTCCACTTTAATTCGATACGATGAATGTGGTTTTGAACAATGGGCTTATCAATCACCAGTAGTTAACCAAAATTGTTGTGTGGGAAATGCCCTGGTGGTTTTAAATAACGATCGTGTGGGTATACTCCAAAGAGAAATAATGGGGCCTTATTTTGGTTTTAGAGTTTCCGTATTTGATCCCACTGGAACCGTAGCTTGGTCCAAGCAATTTAACAGTACGAGCGCAGAATATTTTCCTTATTCCATAATAAAAGATACGCAGGGTAATATTTTAGTTTATGCTGCGGGAAGCCCTGTCGGAGGGGGGCAAGGATTTAGATCTGTCGTTAAAATGGATCCTTCTGGTACGGTTATTTGGACCAAAAAATATCTAGTAAATTCAATTTGGGGTGCCGCTATTGCGACCTCAGATGGAGGGAGTTTATGTAGAGCGGGTGACGTCTTTTTTAAAATGGATACCAATGGAGATATAGAATGGAAAACCCAAGTAAATACTGTTCTTACCTACAATTATTATGCGCCTATTGAGGTCAGTGATGGTTATATTTTTACGAAAAGTAAAAACGGCACTTCTGAATTTGGTTTTATGAAAATTTCAAAAACAGGAGCGATTTTGTGGGATAGGGTGAAGTTTATTGACAATGTAGCCATCGGCTCCATGAATCTCAAATCCTTAGAAAATGGAAATTTTGTCGCCTTATTAAACATAATTGGACAAGGTAATCCTGTACTCATAGAGTTCGATTCGGAACTAATTAGTCGTAGAGCTTCAAAACTAGGGTTTAGCTCCTCTAATTTTCAGTTGTTTGATCTTGCACAAACCTCCACAGGAGAAGTGATTGTAGTAGGAAATGATTTAACGGGTTCATCTACCTTAGTCCACGGCAAATTATCTTCTAATTATAAAGTGGATTGCGCCATTAATTATTCTTTTAATCTTCGGGAGGAACCCGCATCTGAATCTACTGTAAATATATCGGTACAGGCATTGAATATAATAGATAATATAGTTCCATTGATCTTGACAAGTTTAACAATAAATGAAAGCCTCATTTGCGAATCATTTCCGAGTGCTCCGGTGAACTTGGGACCTGATACCATTATTTGTAATCAGGATTCTTTTGAATTGAAGAATAGCTCTCCCTTGGAGTATGAACAGCATTTATGGTCCACAGGGGAGACGACTGCAGCCATAAAGGTATCTCAAGCTGGAACTTATTGGTTACAAGCCAAAGCGTTTTGTGATCCTCGTTTTTACACGGATACCATTGCAGTGGACCTGGTTCGTATTCCAGATCCTGTTCAGTGGGATTCTATTGTTGATTTCTGTAACTCCGAGACCTTGACTCTTGATGCAGAGATTCCCAATGCAACGTATTTATGGAATGATGGATCCTTGAACTCTTCTTTGGAAGTTAACCAACAGGGGCTGTATTCGGTCACTATGTCCGACCAAGGTTGTACGAAAATTTTGAGTTCAAATGTTTCCGATTGTGAAGTCTTTATTATCCCCAATGTTTTCTCCCCAAATGGGGATGGGGTGAATGATTATTTCTACGTGAGCTATGATGGCGGAAAAAAGATCACCATGAATATTTTTAATCGCTGGGGAGTGCAACAGTTTCACAGTGAATTTATGGGCTCTAGATGGGATGGACGTACTTCATCAGGGGAATTATCTCCCGCAGGTGTTTACTTTTATATGGTCACTATTGGCGAGAAAACATATAAAGGCATGCTTTCTTTAATAAAATAAAATCTGACCTTAAACCATTTAATTCGGTCGAGGTCAAAGGGACGGAAATGTCGGATATCCTCGAAAAACAAATAACAGATTTATTGGCAATCGAAGCTTTTGATAAGGCATTCGTATTGATTTTGTCAGCTTATAAAGAGCGGTTATACTGGCATATCCGAAATATGGTGAATGTCCATGATGATGCAGATGACGTATTGCAAAACACCTACATAAAAATTTGGCGGTATTTACCCAAATTTGAAGGAAGAAGTCAAGTTTTTAGTTGGGCGTATCGAATTGCAACCAACGAGTCTTTAAGTTTTTTAGATTCAAAAAAACGAAAATGGGCGGTAAGTATAGATAATGAGGAGATGGGATTCGCCAATACCTTGGTAGCGGATGAATACTTTGATGGTGATAAAGCCGAAGCTCTGCTTAGAGAAGCAGTTAATTCTTTACCGGATAAACAAAAGCAGGTTTTTAACATGAAATATTTTGAAGAAATGAAATATCAAGAAATTTCCGATATTCTAGATACTTCGGTGGGTGGGTTAAAAGCTTCTTATCATCATGCGGTAAAGAAAATTGAAAAATTTGTAAAAATTAATAGTGTTGATTTAAACCTTTTAGGAAAAAAATAATCATATGGATATGCACACTTCTGATTTCCAAAACAACGAAGAAGAATTCGTATTCAAGGGCTCCTCAAAAACGCCTAAGGGGTTTAAGATTCCGGAAGGTTATTTGGACGATTTTGAGAAATCTATGTTGGCCAAAATCTCATTGGAAGAACCAGAACCAATAGTGGTTACAGCTATTAAACCTATTAAAATACAAAAGATAATATCCGTATTAACCATTGCTGCATGTTTGATTTGGGCGGCTTTTGTATGGTTGTCTCCCGAAAAGGAAATGAAAGTAAATCAACGGACTTATACCGAAGGGATAATCGAAAGTTACGATGATTATTACCTAATAGATGAATACGTGTTGGCAGAAAATTTATCTATGGAAGAATTAGAAAACATGACGTTTGACGAAATATTGGTTTCCGAAGATGAGATCTATGAATATGTTTTAGAAATGAATTATTCGGAGTTTGTGATTTTGGAAAATATTTAAAATTTTGATTATGAATGCAATAAAAAATATGGGGTTGTTTGTTTTGACTCTTATGGTACATACAATCACGATGGGTCAACCTCCTCATGGAGAAGGACCACATGGAGGTAATAAAGAAAGGAATGAGAAAATTCATGCTATGAAGGTGGAGTATATTACCACGCAATTGGCATTGACTCCGACAGAAGCAGAGAAATTTTGGCCGGTATACAATGAGTTTGGGGCAAAAATAAAAGCTTTAGAACGGAAAAAAAGAAAAGCACATAAAGCGAGTGATGGGAAAGAGTTATCGGATAAGGAGATGAATGCGATAATCCAATTGAACTTTGATACGGATCAAGAAATTTTGGATCTAAGACGGGAATATGATCTTAAATTTAAAAAAGTACTATCGATACAGAAGGTCGGAAAACTATATCGAGCTGAATTAGGTTTTAGACATGAACTTTTGCGTAAAATGAAACGAGGTGGTCCACCACCAAAATAAAATTGAATAGAGAGAAGTTAGAATAGGAAAGTAAATGCGTTTGCTTTCCTATTTTTGTGGGATGAGTTCTTCGAAAGATATTTTCTATAAAAATCTGGCACAAACCACTCCTTTTCCAATGGGAATCGAAATTGATTCCGCTAGAGGTTCTTGGCTTTTTGGAACTAAGGGAGAAAAATGGTTGGATATGATATCGGGAGTGGCGGTGACCAATATTGGACACAATCATCCTAAGGTGGTATCGGCTATTAAAACACAAGTAGATAAGCACCTCCATGTAATGGTATATGGGGAGTATATTCAGAAGGTTCAGAGTGATTTGGCCAAAGCACTAAACCAAGTACTTCCAGATGATCTAAATTCTTTTTATTTTGTAAATTCGGGTACCGAAGCAAATGAAGCCGCTCTGAAACTGGCTAAAAGAGAAACGGGAAGAACTGAATTGATCAGTTTTAACAATTCCTATCATGGAGGTACACATGGTTCTTTAAGTGTTACAGGAAATGAGAATAAAAAATATGCTTTCCGACCTTTTTTACCCGGGGTTAAATTTATTGATTTTAATTCCATTCCGGATTTAGAAGAAATAACCGATAAAACGGCCGCGGTAATAATGGAGGTCATCCAAGGGGATGCAGGAGTGCGAATAGCTACTCCGGAATTTTTGAAGGCCGTCCGTACTAAATGTGATCAAACAGGTGCTCAGTTAATTTTTGATGAAATTCAAACAGGGATGGGGCGTACTGGAAAGTTGTTTGCATTTAATCATTACGATATCGTGCCGGATATTTTAACGTTAGCAAAAGGTTTTGGGGGAGGAATGGCCATAGGAGCTATGATCTCTAATAAGGAAAAGATGGTGAAGTTAACCCATAACCCAATGTTAGGGCATATTACCACTTTTGGAGGACATCCTGTTAATTGTGCGGCTGCCTTGGCTAACTTAGAGGTAATTCAGCAAGAAATTGACTTCAATGAAGTAGAGCGAAAAGGAGCCCTTATAGAGCAATTATTGCAGCATATGGAGGTCTCAGAAATAAGACGAAAGGGTTTGTTCTTTGCGATTGATATGGATAGCTTTGAGAAGGTGAAGATCGTTTTTGATCACTGCTTGGCTAATGGGGTTATTACCTTTTGGTTTTTGTCAACTGGTTATGCATTCAGGTTATCACCGCCATTAAATATTACGGATAGTGAAATTCAACACGCCTGTGAAATTATTCAACAAGGCTTTGATTTATGTAAATAATAAGTATGATAACAACAACAGCAAAACCGCCTAATTACACAGTTATTTTTACTTCCATTCTTAAGGATGATCCGAAAGGATATCCCGAGGAAGCAGATACCATTTTTGAATTGGCACAAATACAACCGGGCTATCTCGGTATGGAATCTGCTCGAAATGAGCTGGGGATTTCGGTGTCGTATTGTCAGAGCTTGAAGGCTATAAAAGACTGGGGGCAAAATACCCGTCATCAAATTGCCAAAGAACGAGGTAAAAGTGAATTTTACGCTGCGTTTAAAACTAGAATCTGTAAAGTGGAAATGGATTATTAATGGAATTAAATCTAATTGATCAATACTTTATTAATCAACCTCAACAAAATCAGGAGGTTTTGATTTTCTTACGTCAATTTATTTTGAATAATGATTCTCAATTTTCTGAACATTGGAAATATGGAACCCCATTTTATTATTTTAAAAATAAACCATTTTGTTATTTTCATCATAACAAAAAAAATGGACACCCGTACATTGGGCTAGTCAGGGCTATGGATTTTGAACATCCTCTTTTAGAAAGAGGAAATAGAAAAAAAATGCAAGTATTGGAATTGGACCCAAAAAAAGACTTGCCTCTGGAGGATCTCTTGGGTATATTTATGGAATTGAAATCCTTGTATTATTGAGTGACTTGAATAGTAAGGTAAATGCCAAAAGCAATGTCGCCATCAATAATTAAGTCTGGGAAATCTTCTTCAAGCCCTTCTCCCGAAAAATTACCATGAATCTCCATGAGTACATTAAATCCTTGTCCTCCCCGAAGACGAGAAATAATAAAGTCAACGGGAATAATTTGTTCCATTCCGTTTATTTCAACTTTTAGTTCTTCCTTGAAATTTAATACTCTTTCGGTCGTTTTAATTCGTTCATCTAACCAAAGGTATTCATTGAAAAATTTGATTTGGATATCAGATCGATCTTCTCTTTGATTGGTGCGACCAACTATACGAGCGTCCTGATTATCATAAATGATTTCAACCAAATCGAGGTTTCCGTTTACACGAACATTATTTTTTCGGTTTTCAATTAGAATAGTATCCGAGTTTACAATCGTAGATAATACCACGCGGTTGGTCGTAGTAGAATACATGCTTTGGCCGAAGCTAATTGTGGAGGCAAGCAAGGTGGCTAGGAGAATGAAATATTTTATCATGTTTATAGGTTTTTATAGGCTCCCGTTCCTAAAAGGACTAAGGTGCACGCTTCTTCAAATTTTATTCCCGATTGCATAAGTAATTCATACAGTTCCGGATTTTCTGTACCGGGATTAAAAATGACCGTTTCTGGTTTTAATCCAATAATGTAATCATAGTACTCTGGTTGTCTTTCTGTGCCAATATATAAGGTGAGCACCTTTAAATCATTTATGACCTTAGGCCAATCCGTAAGGATGGTAGAGTTTCCGATTTGACCTTTTCTAAAACCTAAGGCTATTAATGGAAATTCATGGTACTCTAATCGATTAACTGCGATATTAGAATAACGTATTTTATTTGGTGACGCTCCTAGAACCGCAGTAACAAATGTTTCCATTATTTAAAAGTAGCTATTTTATCGGAATACTCAATACGTGTATCTATTATGTTTTCTGGAATTATTTCGGCTCTTTTTAACCCAGCTATCACACCCGATTTTTTACCAAATTCACGTTTAAATCGTTTGATCCAAAGAGGTAAATACACGAGGTTTTTATCCAAATCGTAGTATACAAACGAAACTAAAAATAACCTAGAGGTTTCGTTAAGTTGGGCATCCATTTTTTCGGGTTCGTAGTAGGTAACTGCATTTGCAATAGTATCATGACTATCAATAGCCAATAATACCCGTCCATCTGGATAATTCACCCGGAGTTCTTTTTCCCATTTGGAAGCGATCAAATTTTTACCTCCTGTTATTTTACTTTTTGAGTGTAATAGGATTTTGTATAAAATATCGTTTAAACTAAAAACACGATTTCCTACGGTAACTATTTTTTGATTTCGACACCCTTTTTTACATTCCCCATTTTGGTTGATCAATTTTTGACTGTAAACAATATAAATATTTGCCCAAAAAGCCTGTTTCTTTAAATCGGTATCTAACTGATTGTTGAGTGTCTCAAATGCAACGATTGCCAATTGCGTTTCATAATCCGATAGGGGTAGATTCATTTTTAGGCTCGTCATCATATCTTGAGAAATAGAGATGACATTGGTTTTTTGTGCCTGACTGGAAAGGGCAAAAAAGAATAAAAAAAGTATGGAAATTATTTTAATACGCATAGGTCAAAACTATAGAGATTGATCGACAACTACTTGTCCATTTAGGATTAATTTATTTACGGGGTTGACGCCAAAATAATAGGGAATAAATGCTTTGTTTTTCATCGGGTTTGTAATGATTAAGTTGGCCGTTTTACCAACGGAAATACTCCCTAGTTTATCTGATAATCCCATGGCGTAGGCCCCATTTATTGTCGCAGCTGTAATGGCTTCTTGGGGTGTCATTTTCATTTTTATGCACGCTGTCGAAACCACAAAGTTCATATTGCCAGAAGGGGTGGATCCTGGGTTAAAATCTGTTGCCAGTGCAACGGGAATGTTTTTGGCCATCAATTCCTTTGCGGGTCCGTAAGGAATACTCAAAAAATAGGAACATGAAGGTAATAGCGTAGGTATGGTTTTACTATTTTCTAAAAAAGTATAATCGCTTTGCGCCATAACCTCTAGGTGGTCCACAGATAAAGCATCGTGCTTAATACTCGCTTCAACCCCTCCAATACTGTTAAATTGATTGACATGTGTTTTGGGAATTAACCCGTGTTTTACCCCTGCTTCAAGTACTCTGTGAGTATGGGCTACCGTGAAGTACCCCTTCTCGCAAAAAATGTCTATGTATTCCGCCAGACCTTGTTTTGCCACAGCTGGAATCATTTCGTTCACCACTAGATCAATATATCCATCCGGATCATTTTTATATTTCTCCGGGAAAGCATGGGCTCCTAAAAAGGTACTTTTGATGGTTATCGGGTGGTTATCTTTCAGTTTGGCTACCACACGTAACATTTTTAATTCGGTATCTACTGTTAAACCGTACCCACTTTTTATTTCAACGGCTCCTGTTCCTAACACCATAATTTCATTCAGGCGTTGATATGCGTCTGAATAAAGTTCTTCCTCTGAGGCGGTTGACATACGTTTAGCCGAATTCAAAATTCCACCTCCCCGATTGGCAATTTCTTCGTAGGACATTCCATTAATTCGATCTTCAAATTCTTGAGACCTGTCACCCGCATATACCAGATGGGTATGCGAATCACACCAAGCAGGTAATACTAATTTGTTGGTAGCATCAATTTCTTGGTCAAAATCTTCTTTGGGACAGGCATTCATTTCTCCATATCCAGAGATCAAACCATTGCTAATAGTTACGTAAGCATTGGATAATGAAGGTGATTTGTCCATTTCTAACCCCTTAACGACCTCCTGGTTTTTAGGGTTTAATTGGAGAAGTGAGTGGATGTTCTTTATAAGAATATTATTCATTTTTAGTGTCTTTTAAAAGATGATAAATATGAAGAAGAATTAATCCTCCGTTGAAAACAATTACGGGATACGCATTGTTTAACATAAATCCATAAGCCATAAAAAATACAGCTCCAGTCATATTAATTAATCGAATTTTCTTTACCTCTTTATATAAAAAGGATATAAAAACAATGATTGATGCGATGTAGCCGACCCCATCGGTTAGCGTTATTTCCATATTTATTTTTTACCCCTTAGAAGGGGGGACGAAAGTACCAAAAATAGGACGTATTACTTTTAAGAATTTGGTATAATTCCATTGAAAAATGAATGATCTAAATTCAAAAAAATTACTTTTATGTCATGAAAAGAGCATTGGTAATTTCAGGAGGCGGAGCAAAGGGAGCATGGGCCGGTGGTGTGGCGGAATACCTCATTAAAGAACGGGGATATAACTATACGCTAGGAGTGGGTTCATCTACAGGAAGTATTTTATTGCCCCACTTAATTTTGGGAGAAGTGGATATTATTAAACATATCTATACCCATGTAAGAACCAAAGATATTTTCACCAATAATCCATTTATTATTCAGAATAAAAATGGGGATTTTAACGTGAAATTGAATCATTTTAATATTATAAAATCCTTCCTAAGTAGTGCTCCTACTTTTGGCGATAGTCACCGGTTATTGAGGTTGTTACGAAGAAATATTACGTTGGAGCAGTATCAGAAAATTAAGGAAATTGGGAAAGAGGTCATAGTGACGGTGAGTAACTTGACTACACAAACCATTGAATTTAAGTCGTCTAATAAAGAGAAATACGCTGATTTTGTAGATTGGATTTGGGGTTCTTCAAATTATGTTCCTTTTATGAGTATCCTGTATAAAAATGGGTATGAATATGCCGATGGTGGGTTTGCGACTATTTTGCCTATTAGAGCAGCTATTGATATGGGTGAAATTGATGAGGTGGATGTTATCGTGTTAAGTCCCAAAGTTCAGGAAAAAAAACTACCAAAATCGACTAATGCGTTTCAAACTTTGTCCAAAGTATTCGATATTTCTATGAATCATAGTTTTAATAAAGATGTGATGCTAGGTCAATTGCAAGGGTTGACCGATAAAATAAACGTGAATATTTATTACACGCCAGATTTGCTAACGGAATACCCTTTGGTTTTTGATCCTGCTACCATGAAGAATTGGTGGGAATTAGGGTATGAATATGCCAAGAATAATGAACCAGACCAATTCTGTCATAAAGAAGAAGGGTGTTAATTATTTCCCTTTCCCTTTTAGTACAATCAATATGGTATAAATGAGGATTTTTAAATCCACCAATAAGGACATGTTTTCAATGTAAAGGATATCGTAATTTAACCTACGAACCATTTCATCTACGTTTTCGGCATAGCCATATTTAACTTGGCCCCAGCTCGTAATTCCAGGTTTTACTTTTTGTAAGTGGGAGTATTGGGGAGCTCTTTCTTTAATTAATGTAATATAGTATTGTCTTTCTGGTCGGGGGCCTACAATGGACATGTTCCCAATTAAAACATTATAGAACTGCGGTATTTCGTCTAATCTGGATTTTCGAAGAAACCTTCCGAAGGTGGTAATTCTAGGGTCATGATCACTGGATAACAGAGGACCGTTCTTTTCAGAATTCAGAAACATGGATCTGAACTTATAAATACGGAATGGATTACCATGATGTCCAATTCGTTCTTGCGAATAAATAATAGGCCCTTTAGATCCAAATTTGACAATTAACCCAATCAAAAAATACAAAGGGAAGAATAAAGTAAGTACACTGATGGATACCGAAAAATCAAAGACCCGTTTCAGTGATTGTTGCCACGAAGGCATAATTTCCTTTCGAATATCGATTAAGGGAGCCCCAAAAATAGAAGTCATTCTTACCTGACCAGTCAGGATCGTATACATATCGGGAATTATTTTTATATCCACGTATTCTTCATCAAGGACAGAAATTATTTCTTCAATTTTGTGATGTTCCGATGGTTCAATGGCTATGATGACTTCTTCTATTTTGTTTTCCTGTATTATAGTATGTACATTTTTTAGATGGCCTAAATGTGTGACGCTACCTTGTAATAAATGTTCCGTATTTCCATTTACGTTTACAAAACCTTTAATCATAAATCCACTCGATCTTTTGGCTTCTTCTAATTCATTGAATAGCTTAAGCGCATTTTCGTTACCTCCCACAATTAGTGTACTAAAACCAATTTGACGGTTATGAATTTTGTGTACGGTTCTGCTAACTAGGAAATATCGTAAAATAAATGTAGAAAGGAATTGTAACGTAAATAACACAAAAAACGAAGTGTAATAGCTTCGGTAATTTGGGATTTCATCATCTAAGATAATAATGAAAAACAAAAAGACCACGCCAATAAGAGTTTGAAATAGCGTAATAGACAGCTCGAATAAACGAGATTTTTTGAATGGGTTTTGATAATAACCGGTAACGTAATAAAAAAGGACCCAGAATAATGGAATCAACAATAAACCTAAATAAAACTGATTATCGAATGTAATCGGAATGGGCTCCTCAAATTTTAAGGGTTCCAAGTATTTTTTGCGGAACACAAAAAATGCCACCCACGTAAATGAAGCCGCTAACAAATCGGCAAACAAGTACTTAAATAATTCCTTTCGTTTGTTTAGGCTCACTGTAGGGTATTTACAACTTTCGTATTATCTAAATATATATATCCTTCAGGATTACCCGTAGTATACGTTGCGGTAAAGCTAAGTCCAAAACCAGAGGCCTGAACTCTTCCCAAAAAAGAATCTGTCAAATCGATATAAATATGTTTCCATTTCATTTCCCCTTCTTCAACCGTTGACCTTAAGGTCAGAAATCGAATCTGAGTTAACGCAGTCCCAGGTTCAGAAATAAGCCCATACACTGTAAACTCTTGGTTACACTTATAATCCATTTCTAAATATATAGGAAGGGATGAGGTGGTAGGAACCATAAATAAACTCTTGGTAAAGGCACTAAATTCCGTTTGACTACTTGTAAGTGTGGCAAACCCGGCATATCCTTCAATATAATTGGGTTGATCTGTTACTTTAGTTCTTTCCAATGCAACATCGCTATAGGGAGTGGTGTCTAATTTAATAACTACATCTTCGAAATTTTCAATAAAGGAAATTCCAGTTTCAGGATAGTATCTAATGGAAGGTGTAATAAATGCCGTATCCAAAGGTTTTAGTTCTATCGTACTCGTCCAAGGTTGGTAAAATGGGTAGGCCTCACGAGTAGCCGAAATTCCATTTAGTTTTATACCTGCTCTGACGGATATATTTTGGATACCTTCAGCGGTAATCGCAACGGTAGCAGGTAACTCAAAAACGCCAAGCAAATTTTCGTTATTGTAAACCCAAGCATCCGTAATAGCTGTTCCCCCATTACCAACTGTACTAATGTTTTCGTATCGAAAATCGATAGCGTTTATATGAACGTATGTTGGAGCAGTCTCCCTTTTCCCTTTACAGGAAAAAAGAAAGGGGATTATTAGAATAATCCCGAGTGTGATTTTATACATTTATTAACTTATGTGACCCACAAATATAGTGTTCTTTGTAACGAACTATTCTGTCATTAATTGTATTGATTTAAGAAAAATATTATTATTTTTTTTTGCGTGTTTTAATGGGTTGTAAGTGAGTATTATATAAGGATTACGAAATGTGTGAAAATTCCTAAAACCGAGCGTGTTGATTTCAAATATGTGAACGAACTGCTTCTTTTATAGATTATTCTTAAAAGTGGAAACAATCTTTGTATTGCCTTTTTTGGGTGAAAAAATGTCTTTATTATTGGCTTCCAATAATAAGAGAAAACCAGAACAGAATGCTTAGAGAAGATACCATGAAAATGAAAGGTGCCAGAAGAAAAATGGTACTAGAGGTTAAAGAGATGTTAACCAGAGTAGGAGTGGAAGATCAAAGTGTATTAGATGCCCTTATGGCTGTGCCTAGACATCAGTTTTTTGAAAGTGCTTTTGATGTGAATTTCACGTATCAAAACAATGCTTTTTCAATTGGGGCGGGTCAAACTATTTCTCAGCCGTTTATTGTGGCATTGCAAACCCACCTTTTAGATTTAAAGAAAAGGGATAAAGTTTTGGAAATTGGTACTGGTTCAGGCTATCAAGCGGCTGTATTATTAGAAAAAGGAGCCCGTTTATATACCATTGAAAGACAGAAACAGTTGTATGATAAAACCATTAAATTGTTGCCTAAAATGGGGTATAATCCAAATTTCTTTTACGGAGATGGATATAAAGGTAAACCAGAATTTGCTCCGTTTGATAAAATAATTATCACTGCCGGAGCTCCATTCGTTCCACCTTTATTATTGGAACAATTAAAAGTGGGAGGTATTATGGTGATTCCTATCGGAGAGACCCAGAAGCAAATCATGTATAAAATCACAAAGGTTTCGGAAACGGAGACAGAAACAGAGAATTGTGGAGCGTGTAGTTTTGTCCCAATGTTACCTAAGGTTGAAAGATGACTTTGCTGAATTCGATCTATCTACCTTGTTGTTAGTTGTTTATGTAGTTTGTTAATTTCATTGACTTTTGGCACAAGTATTGTAAATTTGGTTCAAACTAAAAAAAACATATTATGAAGAATTTATTTACCGTTGTGATGGCCTCGGCCATGATGGTGGTTGCACCGGTGGTGACCCAAGCCCAACTAAAATGTTACAGTTTGAAAGCTCCTGAAAAAACCATTGAAGGAATGCATAAACTGGCCATTTTGAATTTTGAAAATCGTAAGGATGTGAATTGGAGGTATTACTCTACTTCTAATGATTACGGTTCTCAATTGGTAGATTATATGACCGCCAAATTACTGGAAGAATACCGAGGTGTATATGCGCGTGGTGAAAACTACATGGAGCGATATAAAACCAATGTGTACACCATCGTAGAAAGAGGTGAGCTAGATAAGATCATGGCCGAACAAAGTTTAGGGGCTAGTGGTGCAGTAACCGATGGAGATGCTGCTAATGTAGGTAAGCTTTTAGGTTTGGATGTTATTATTTCAGGTGGATATACTACGGATGTAAAAACTTCCGCAAAAACAAGTTCCAATACCAATTCCAAAACTGGAAAAACGACCTATTCGCATAGTGCCACCAAAGTCACCACTATTGAGGTTACTATGAAAATTATTTCGGTGGAGACAGGGCAAATTTTGAGTATGACTACCAAATCCAAAACGCTGAAAAAAACGGCAAGTGGAAGTAGTCAAAGGGATGCTCGTGGTAAATTACCTTCAGATCAAGTAGCTATAGGAAACGCGATGAAAGCTATTTCTTTAGATTTAGTTTCTTACTTCACCCCAACTTTCGTTTACCAAGGTTTGGAAGTGGAAAAACCTAAGTCCAAAGAATATAAAGCGGATTTCAAAGCGGCTAGAGCTAAAGTGAAAGAAAATGATCTTTCGTCTGCTTTTGCCATTGTAAAAGGGGTGTATGATTCGGATCCTTACGATGCGGCTATGGCTCATAATATGGGTGTTTTATATGAGGCCGTTGGAAATTATGACCAAGCGATTACTTACCATGAAACGGCCTATCAATTAGATGATAGTAAAGGGCATAAAAAGGCTTTAGCTAGAGCATTAGATAGTAAAGGGGCTTTGGAGGAGTTAGGTAAATTAGGTGTAGAAATTACTCCTTATGTATTTGATGAATCGGCAGGTGCGAAACTTAATATTGAAAAAGTAACTACGGCTGGGAAAAAGAAAGATCGTGTGACGGCTTATACCGAACCAAATAAAGGGTCTGATGTAGCCGCAAAGGTTCCTGGGGATACTGAATTTGAGGTCTTAGGCCGTGAAGGTAGCTTTGTTAAAGTAAAACTTTTAGGTGGTAAAGTAGGTTGGATTAGTAAAACCGAATTAGATAAATAAACGATGAAGAATCTCATGCTTTTCACTTTTATCCTTTTTTCTTGTGTTGGATTTTCACAAACACCAGAGTGGATTTCTAAGGATTTTAGAAATTCCAATTACCCGGAACATTCGTTTTTGAAAGGGTATGTTGAAATTATCGATATCAATAAAAAATATATTGATGAAGAAATGAAACAGGTGGTGGATGCGGCTAAGGCTAATCTGACACAAAGTGTTAAGGTGCAAGTGAAAAGTGTGAGTACTTCAAATGTATCGGATTACAATGGGCAAATTGATGATTACTTTAATCAAAAAACTACCTCTAGTTCTGACTTGCAATTAATTGGTTTGCAAACCGATTCTTATTACGATAAGAAAACAAAAAAAGGCTATGGTTTTGCCTATGTAAACAAAAACCGAATGGTGGAGTATTACCGTTCTGAAATTGGAAAGAATGTTTCGGATATCACAAATATCATGGATCAAAGTTCCGGGATGCAGTCCAAAGGAGATATCAAACAGGCTTTCAAGAAAGGGTTGGAAGCATACAATAAATTTTTTATCATCGATGAATCTCAAAAAATATTAATGGCTATTGGCGCCACTACTAGTTTGGATACTCGAATTGATGAAGTAAACGAGCTTAACTCAGCGTTTAATACATTAATGACGGGTATTCTATCCGATAGAAGAATGAGCTTAGATGATGTAGGTTTCATTGTGGCCAATGGCTTAATTAAATCTCAAGGTGACCTACATAAAAGCATCGGCTTGCAAGAGTTTACCTTTGAGCAAACGGGATTTACCTCGGATTTTTCGAACAAATTGAGCGAAGTTATTAAGCAATCCTTGCCTTCTGAAACGCCATCTGTTGGATATACTATTCAAGGTGTGTTTTTAAAGAAAGGAACCAATTTGGTCGTGAAAAGTAAATTGATTGATACGAAATCAAAAAAAGTGGTTGGACGTAATTCCGTTCAAATTACGCAAGCCGAATTATTAATGAATCACATCTCCTTTGTTCCGAGTGATATTGAAAACTTAGAACAGTTGGTGACCATGCGTATGGAAAGTCAAACGGTCGGAGCTAAAGGTAAATCTGGTCTTGGATTGGATAAAGATCTGGTAGCGATGGTTACCATTGATGGTAAACCTGCTTCGGGAATACCTGTGAAATTTTACAACAATAATGGGGGTACGGTGTATTGTGCAACCATTTCTGATGCTTTGGGAAATGCCAGTTGTCGAGTAAAAAAGATTAGTGGTGCGTACAAGAATCAAGTTCTTAAAGCTACCGTTGACTTAAGTCAGTATGTTACGAACGATTCCAGTACCTATGTATTGGATTATTTAAGAAACAATAAATTACCTGAAGCCTCTTTTAAAGTGGTTGTAATGCCGAGTACCATTTATGTGAAATCGGTAGAAAACAACTTTGGTCAATCCTTAGATGTGAAATTAATCGAGCCTAAATTGAAACAAAGTCTATCCTCTGAAGGATTTGATTTTGATGAGGTCGGTGATAATTCTGATTATATAATTAGTATCCGTGCATCTTCTCGTAAGGGAGGAAATGTAGGGGGTGTTTACTTTGCGTATGTGGATGTTACTATTTCGGTATACGATAATATCCTAGGAAAGGAAATCTACAAAGAAAGTATCAATAATGTAAAAGGTGGAGGTGGAACCTTTGAACAAGCAGGCGGGAAAGCCTATTATGCGGCAGCGGATATGGCTCAAAAAAAGATTGAAGATTTACTGATTGATTAATACGTTAATTCCATTTTACCAATAAATCCATTTCCCGAAACCCAAGCTATGTTGGGGCTTGCAAATCGTATGGATAAATAGTTTTTTTCATTGGGAAAGGAAATCCATTCATGAGTTTTGAAATCAAATAACGCCATTAAACTATTTCCACCCCGAGCTCTTCCACTTAAAGAAAAAAGGTACTGGCCATTTTGTTCGGGGATCCATTGGACACAAGAAATAAACCCAGAGTTTCCTTCATTTGGTAATGACTTCCATGTTTGACCTCCATTTTTAGTAAGGGCTAAGTTTATGCAAGAATAGGACACCGAATCCCAATTTCCACCGGCTATAACTCCTGTGTTGGAATCTAAAAAATCAACGGAATATATCCCCGTCATTTGTTCTCCTGAAATTATAGGAGTTGCAGCAACTTGCCATTGCTTACCATGATTAGTGGAAAAAATAACCCGTGATTGACTTTTACCTCCAGTTCCAATCCATACGGAATTTCCAGCAAGGGCAATATTGGTATTACTTGCCGCAAACGGATTTTCATCCGTTAAAGCAGGTGGAATTGAGTCACAGATTAATCTCTTCCATGATTTTCCACCATCCCGTGTAACAGCCAAATGAAAGCAATTATTATGGGCATCGCCCAAAATAATTCCGGTTTCATCATTCCAAAAATTAACCGCATCAAAAAATGCAATTTTAGAGGTGTCGGTATAGACTAATTGCCAAGAATTACCCTTGTTGATAGAGCGATAAACACTTGCAGGATTCATGATGTTGACTAAAAATATATTTCCATTTGCAGTCACTTTAATGGACCGTAACTCAGGAACTGCCCCCGGAATTCGTAAGGTATCTACATACCAATTTTCACCACCGTCACTAGTGTATCCCCAAGTACCTTTTGATCCGGCAAACCAAACGCAGGAATCGTTAATTACCTGTAACGCCCGAATACTAATTCCTGGAAATTCAAAATCTATGATTTCAATTTGGGGGTCCACTATTTCTGTTTTTGAGAATTTGCAGGAATAGAAAAATAGCCAAGAAAATAGGGCAAGAATTAGTGATAATCTCATGCCCCAAATTAAGTATTTTTCTCTAGAATTTAAGTAAATTGTGCGCGACTAAAAATACAGGATTTGGATATTTCATCATATATTATTGGCTTCGTTTTTATTGGGTTAGGTTTTTTAGTAAAAGCCTTTCCTGGTTTAATTGCAGGGTATAATACCCTATCGGATGCGGAAAAAAAAAATGTAGATGTATCGGGATTAAGCTCCTTTGTACGTAATTGTTTAATTGGTATTGGGCTAGCTATGTTTATGGCCATTGGTATTTTAGATGTAATCCATAAATCAAGTTATTCAAGCTTTGTGTTTTTCCCAATTATTTTAGTCGGTATGATTGTACTTATTGTGGGTTCACAGAAATATGATCATAACAAATAGTTTATTCCAATAATAAGAAACAAGTGATCTGCGTATCACTAAAAGAATATTAGAACATTTAAATTCATAGCAATGATTGATAAAAAATTTGATCCGGCATCAGCGGTACAAGACGAACAAAATTTTGGCGAGTTTGGAGGAGTTAATCCATCCATTACAGATAGCTCTACCTATACTTTTATGGAGGCCGAAAGCATGGAAGGTACCTTTGTAGGAGAAACGGAAGGATGTTTTTTATACTCCAGACACTGGAATCCAACCAATAAATATTTAGCGGATGCTTTGGCTAGAATGGAAGGGGCGGAATCTGCACAAGTAGTGGGTTCTGGTATGGCAGCGATTTCGAACGTAACCATGCAAATTTGCGAGTCTGGAGATCATATCATTTCTTCCAAAACCATTTATGGCGGAACGTATTCTTTATTTCACTTCTACCTTCCTAAATTCAATATCCATACGACCTTATTAGATATTACCGATTTAGCAGCTGTGGAAGCCGCCATTACTCCAGAAACAAAGATGATTTTTTGTGAGGTAATGAGTAACCCTTTATTGGAAATTGCCAATATTACAGCGTTATCTGAATTAGCCCATAAAAACGGGATTAAGTTGGTGATCGATAATACGTTTACCCCAATGATATTTACTCCATTAGCCTTTGGTGCTGATGTGGTGGTTCATTCGTTAACTAAGTTTATTAATGGTGCCAGTGATACCGTTGCCGGAGCGATTTGTGGTTCGGAAGAGTTTATTAATTCATTAATGGATTTGAATACGGGGTCTACCATGTTACTCGGTCCAACGATGGATGGGGTACGTTCTGCAAGTGTCATGAAGAACTTAAGAACTTTACATATTCGTATGGTTCAGCATAGTAAAAACGCATTATTTATTGCGGAAAGTCTTCAAGCTGATGGTGTGAGTGTACGTTATGCAGGTTTGAAAGATCATCCATCTTATGAGTTGATGAAAGAGCAAATGAACACGGAATACGGATTTGGAGGAATGGTATTAATTGACTGTAAAACCAAAGAGAATGCGTATAAACTAATGAATGCAATGCAGAAAGATAACGTAGGTTATTTAGCCGTGAGTTTAGGATTCTATAAAACGTTATTTAGTGCTCCGGGCAGTAGTACTTCTTCTGAGATTCCAGAAGAAGAACAAGGAGATATGGGATTAAGTCCAGGTTTAATTAGAATGTCTGTTGGATTAGATATGGATATTGAAAGAACCTATGATACCATTAAAGCACGCTTAAAAGAAATTGGATTGGTTTAAAATCTAAGGAGTACCAGAAAGGCTGTCAGTTATGATGGCCTTTTTTTTTGTCCTATTTTTCCAGTTCACCCAGGACGTCCGCAATATCCTTTTCGGTTTTGTACAGTTTTCCTTGACAAATTTTAATGAGCTCAGTGGCTCGTTTTACTTTGGCAGAAAGCTCATCAATGGAAATTTGATCATCCTCAATTCCAGCAACAATTGTTTCCAATTCGTGCATCGCTTTTTCGTAATTTACTTCTTTACTCATGGGTGTTAATTTTAATGATTTTAGCGTCTATACTACCCGCATGGAATTGGGTGGATATGTCATCTCCTAGTTTCAAGTCCGATAAATTGGTGACCGTTTTTCCATCTTTAAGAGTCATACTGTAACCACGCTTTAATATGTTTTTAGGGTCCAATATTTTTAATTTGGCATTCAGTAATTCAATTCTACTCTGGTTTTTGGTGATCAATTTTTTACTGGCTGTTTCTAATTGGTTTTTTAAAGTGAGGTTTAAGAAGTTTTGTTCTCGTACAATCAGTTTATCAGACCCTGTTTTGACCGAAGAACCTAAGCTCTGAATTCTCATTTTTTCATTATTTATGGGCTGTGCAGCATACGATTTTAGGTGATGAATGGTATGGATTAATTTTTGCTTCTCAGGCTTTATTTTCTGATTGGGGATATCCAAAATATAGGAACGCACATTTTGTAATTTGGTATCTAAGTTTCGGTAAATATCTACGAAAGAATCGGCTACCGCAGTGGGTGTGATTCGATTGAGGTGAGATACCATTTCCACAACGGTTTCGTTGGTGGAGTGCCCAATACCTGTAATAATTGGAATGGGGAAAGTCGCTACCGCCTTCGCCATATCAATATGATTGTAACAATTAAGACCCACATCTCCGCCTCCTCCCCGGATAATCATGGCCACATCAAAATCGCCCAAACGCCCCGCAATAACTTCAAGTTGTTCGGTGATACTACCCACGGCTACATCGCCTTGTAAAATGGCAGGAAAGAGCTCGTAAGCATAATTGTATGCAGAGGCTTTTGCCTTCATGGTTTCCAAAAAATCTTGGTATCCTTTACTGGTAATTACCGAAATAATGGCAATTCGATTCGGAAAGAAGGGAAATGGAACATTTCTGTTGGCATCAAATATCCCTTCCTTTTTTAAAGTGGCAATGGCCATTTTCTTTTCACGTGCAATTTCACCCAAAGTAAAGGAGGGATCTATATCCCGAATGTTCAAAGAAATACCATGGGTAGGGGAGTAACTAACTTGAACAGAAAACAGGATTCTCATTCCTTCACGGAGTTCTTCTCCGGTTTCGGTACGGAATTTATGTGCCAGGTTTTGGTAGGTTCTACTCCAAATAGTAGAACGAATTTCAGCCACAATTTTTCCGTTTTTCTTTTCCACTAATTCCGGATAACAATGGCCACTTTTGGGATAGAAGTTGAGTTTGGAAATTTCCGCAGAAACCCAATAGGTGGTATTGAAAGTGCGACTAATAACCCTTTCTATACTCTGCGATAATTCTAATAGTGTGTGCGATTTTGACATGAATTAAATTAACCCACCTTCAAAGTTCTCAATCAAATTTTTCCATTCGGTAGGAACCTCAATGCTTTCGTTTTTTTTATGATTAAAACAAACCAATACATTCACCCCACTTGCCATTTCGGTTTCTATTCCGTTTTTGTATTTGAATATTTTGAAATTAAACTCCATGCTTTTTCTGCCAATCGCCACACACTCCATACCACACTTAGCTATGTCTTTTAGAACCAATGGTTGGAGGTAATTAATTTCAGTACGTGCTAAAAGCACTCCCCATTCCTCCCAATCTTGACGTTCGCCCAAAATATCATCAAAGTATCGAATCCGTGCTTGTTCCACATAGGATAGATAAACCACATTATTGACATGTGCTAAGGCATCTAAATCTCGAAAACGAATTTCTATATCTGAAAAAAATTTCATCGGAACTGATTTTAATAAAGAATGAAACTTATTTGTCTAACTTCGAGTAAATGGAGTTTTTGCTCTTGTATTCGGGTACAATAGCTTTCATTTTGGACACAATGTTCATATTGTCTTGTCCAATATATGAATCAATTAATGCATTTACATTTTGCGTAATTTCTTCAAAGTCATATTCCCGAACTTGCGCCCCCATAATTTGAGAATGGTGCGTCTTTAGAGTATTTTCTTCGTTGGCTAATAATTCTTCGTACAGCTTTTCTCCAGGACGTAAACCACTAAACTTTATTTGAATGTCCTTTCCAACAGTCAAACCAGAAAGCTTGATCATTTTTTCGGCTAAGGAAACAATCTTGACAGATTCGCCCATATCGAAAATAAAAATTTCGCCCCCTGCACCCATCATACCTGCTTCCAATACCAATTGACATGCTTCAGGTATGGTCATAAAGAAGCGTGTTATATCTGGATGGGTAACCGTTATAGGTCCCCCTTCCTCAATTTGACGTTTAAAAATAGGTATAACCGATCCATTGGATCCCAATACATTTCCAAATCGTGTAGTAATAAATTTGGTTTTACTATGTTGATTTTTGGATTGCGTATAAATTTCTGCAATTCGTTTGGAAGCTCCCATTACATTGGTTGGGTTTACCGCCTTATCGGTCGATATCATCACAAATTTCTCGACCCCAAATTCATCCGATAAATCCGCAATAATTTTTGACCCTTGTATATTCGCTTTGATGGCTTCCGATGGATTATCCTCCATCATGGGTACATGCTTATAGGCAGCCGCATGATACACAAATGATGGTTTAAATTCATTGAATAAGTTACGCATTCTCACTTCGTTTCGTACGTCACCTATTACAATTTCGCACATATGGTGCCCATATCGTTGGTGCATTCGAAGTTCTAAATCGTATAGCGGAGTTTCCGCTTGATCCAGCATAATAATTTTTTCGGGGTAGTACTGAATGATTTGATCTACTAATCCAGAACCAATAGAACCCGCAGCCCCAGTAACTAAAATGGTTTTACCTGTAAGCTGTCCTTTAATTTTATCCTGATTTAATTGAATGGGTTTTCGACCCAATAATTCCTCAATTTTAACCGCCTTTATTTGTTTAACACTCAGTTCGCCATTAATCCAATCCGTTACCGGAGGAATAATTTTAACTTCAATGTTATGGAAGAGGCATTGCTCAATGATCTCTTTCTTTTTTAGCTTATCAATTTTTTGAACTGCAATAATTAAAGTGGCCGGTTTCTTTTCAATTAGAATTTCCTCCAGTGCTTCCTCTCTATAAATTTTGGTCCCTTCTAGTAATTTGCCTTGCTTACTAGGACTAGAATCAATAAAAGCGATGACCTTGTACTTAACCGCTGTAACACGGTCTAAGGCTTGTTTGGTTGTCAATCCATTATGCCCTGCACCATAAATTACCACATCGCTTTTAGAGGTGGATGTGGAGGTGATTTCCTGAAATATTAATCGAATAATAGCACGAAATGAAGCAATTAAGAAGAAAGTTGAAATGTATTCAATAATGATGACTGAAAAAGGAACTAAATACTTGTCGGTCGAAAAAAAGGAAATGAAATTTAAAATAATCAGGACACCTGTACCGGCAGAAATAGCCAAATACATTCGCTGCAAGTCTTGTATGCTGGTATGACGAATTACTCCACTATAGGTTTTGAAGAAAAACGATACCATAATCCTTACCGAAAGGATGATTAGAAAACCATTAATTAAAGTGGTGATTTCCTGTTCGGGAATATCAAAATTAAAACGAAGGAAAAAGGATGCAATGACTGAAAATGCGATAATTGTAAGGTCAATGGAAAAAATAATCCATTTTGGCGCATTTGATTCAAAGTTTAAATATGTTCTCAAGCCTGAAATCTAGTTTGTTAATAGGTGGCCAAAGATACTCGTTATTGTGATTTACGATTATAATTGCTTTGATTCTTCCTACTTTTCTTATGGAATTATAGGTCGTTCGATGTTTATTTGTACATATTCAAAAGTTTATGTCAGCATCAGGATCAAAAATTTCCATTTACGGAGCAATAATAGCCAACCTAGGTATTGCTATTTCTAAATTTTTTGCCGGCTCCTATACCGGGAGTGCGGCCATGATTTCAGAAGGGATTCATTCTTTAGTGGATACCTCCAATGGTTTATTACTCTTACTTGGAATAAAGAAGAGTCAACGTCCAGCAGATAAAACACATCCTTTTGGTTACGGAATGGAAATCTACTTCTGGTCCTTTGTAGTGGCTATTTTAATATTTGCTCTAGGAGGGGGAATCGCTATTTACGAGGGCATTCTTCATATTATCACACCCGTGGAGGTTTCAAATATTAATGTGAACTACATTGTTTTAAGTGTGGCAATTTTATTGGAAGGAACTTCCCTACTGGTGGCATTAAAACAATTTCAAAAAGATAATGGTAAATATGGGTTGATTAAATCCATGCGTAAAAGTAAGGATTCCTCCACCTTCACCGTAATTATTGAGGATTTGGGAGCTATGGTAGGATTGGTTGTGGCCATAATAGGTCTTTTTGTTGGCGATTATTTTGAAATCCCAATAGCCGATGGGGTGGCTTCGGTAATTATTGGTTTAATCCTTACCGGAATGGCCATTTTCTTAGCCATCGAAACCAAAGCATTATTAATTGGTGAATCTATGGATACGGATTCTGTGGTTATTTTAGAAGATATTCTAAAAATGAACGAACATGTTACTGAACATGGATTGATTCGGTCTGTTCATTTTGGTCCAACGGGAGTAATGGTAGGGGTGGATGTTCATTTTGATGCTAAGTACTCTTTAGAACAAATTGAAAAGGAAATTGTTCAAATAGAAGCTCGCTTCAAAGAAAAGGTTCCTGAAGTAAAACATGTATTTATTGAAATAAAAGAAGACGTTTCACACTAATGATGACTATTTTATCGGAGGTTTTGGAATTTCCCGAAAGCCGTTTGGCGAGTAGGGATGGTATTGTTGCCATTGGAGGAGATTTATGTTCCGAACGTTTGTTATTGGCCTATTCAAAAGGTATTTTTCCTTGGTACAATGAAGGTTCTGAAATTATTTGGTGGACACCTGATCCCCGATTTGTTTTGTTTCCTAAAGATTTGAAAGTGTCCAAATCCATGAAACAAGTCATTCGTTCCAAGAAGTTTTCCGTTACTTATGACACCCAATTTGAGGAAGTAATTAACCAGTGTAAAAACAAGGAGAGGTTAGATCAAGATGGAACGTGGATCACGGATGAAATGACCAATGCATACATGGAATTGCACAAACTAGGACATGTGCACTCGGTGGAGGTTTGGGAAAAAGATGTGCTTGTGGGTGGATTGTATGGGGTTTGTTTGGGACGTGTGTTTTTTGGCGAATCCATGTTTGCAAACGTTTCTAATGCGTCAAAATTCGGTTTTATTTCTTTGGTTCAAAATTTAGAAAAGAAAGGTTTTCATTTAATCGATAGTCAAGATCATACCGCGCATTTGGAATCCTTAGGAGCTGGACATATTTCTCGAGATGAGTTTGAAAATATTTTGAAACAAGAAACCGTAAAAGACGGTTTAGTGGGTTCTTGGTCGGATTGGTTTTAGCAAAAAAAAGCCTCTGATAAATCAGAGGCTTCAAATGGGTTTAATGGTCTTATGATTGTTTCAAATGGACTACTCTTTGAGGGAATGGAATTTCAATTTTAGCAGCATCCAATGCTACTTTACAATTTTCTAAATTTTGAAAAAATACGGGCCAGTAATCATCTGTATTTACCCAGAATCTAATCGATAAGTTGACCGAACTATCTCCCAATTCAGTCACATGGACTTCCACATCTTCGGTAGTAATAATTCTTTTGTCTTTGGCTAGTTCGGTTAAAATCACTTCCCGTGCTTCCTGAATGTTTGCATCGTATGATATTCCAATCCCTAATCTGGCTTGAACCTTGTCTGCATTCGAGTAATTGGTTAAACTACCACTTCCTACCGCACTATTGGGTATAATAATCAATCGGTTTTGAGGAGAACGTAGTGCCGTTACAAAGATGCCTATTTCTTCTACCGTACCCATGTGGCCTGCAGCATCAATGAAATCACCCACTTTGAACGGTCTGAATATTAATAACATCACGCCACTCGCAAAGTTGGATAGTGTTCCTTGTAAAGCCAAGCCAACAGCTAAACCAGCTGCGCCAAACAACGCCATAAACGACATGGTATCCAATCCCACTTTTTGCGCAACCACAATAAATAAGGCAAATTTTAAGGTCCATGACAGTAAGTTGTGTAAAAAGGGACGAAGAGTTGGGTCAATTCCTCTACTAGTCATCACCTGGTCAATTCCATTGGTAAAGGTTTTAATAATCTTTAATCCGATCCATAAGATGGCAATTGCAATTAGAATTTTTGGAGCATAATTTATGATGTAATCAACCCCATCTCGAAGGTAACTTTGATATTCCATGTTGGTTTGTTTAGTATACTATGTTTTGACTCCTTACAAAGTTGGCTTTTTTTTTAACTTTTTACGTATCCCTTCTTAAAATATTAAGGTAGCCCGTTACCCCTCTTGTATACATAGGCTAAGCCAATGGAAATATTTGTGATGCTGTGAGTGAACTAACTTATTTAATTAGTGTGAATAGGTGTTTTCTATTAATATGTGAAAACACCAATAAAACTCACATCTAGACCATATTTCGGTGCTAAATTAGCATGTATTATAGCCATTTATTCTTGTGACTAAATCACTAAATATTTTGGATATGCAGGATGGCTGTTTTTCATAAATGAACGTTCCATATTGAAATCGATCTAGCGACTATTATCTAATGGTTTTCCTGAAAAAGTATCTTAATATTCCTAAATGGACGATTTTTTCTAGCAATCGCCTATTATTGAATAGGATGGGTGTCTATTTTGTTTTTTAGATGGATTGGTATTGAAAGTTTTATTTTTGAGGTCTACCTATTCATCAAATATTATCCATATGAAATTTTCTCCTTTTGCTTTGACCTTTATTTTTTCAATAGCTATTCCATTTTTATGTTCTGCACAATTTGATAAAGAGAATACCCATCCTTATTTGAAAAGCAAAGAATTGAAATATAAAACAGATGAGTTCTTCAACCAGATTATTGGAAAGGATGAAGAGGGTAATTATTTAATGATGTATCGAAAAAAGGATGACATTTATGTGAGTTGTTTGGATACTAATCTGAATGTGAAAAGAAGAGTATTGAGTAAACGTAAACACTTTAAGCAGTTTCAATTTAACCTGGATGATAGAATCATTAAAATTAACGAGGAGTTCTTTTATTTTTATACGTTCAATGATAAGGACAAGCATATACTGCATTTATACAGTCAGCAATTAAATCAAGAAACATTAGAGTTTGACTATCCTTATGAAATGAGTGAGATTAATTATGAAGGGGAAGTGATGGGGTACATGGCAGGTTGTTATATTTCGTATTCTTCGGATTTTAGTAAGTTGTTGATAACCACTTATATTCCTGGTTCGGCATTAACGGCTCAACTTTCCTTTTTGGTTCTGGATAAAAACTTGGAAGAATTATGGAGTAAAGAAGTATTTAAAATAGAGGATGGGCATAATTGGAATCATCTAATAACAGACTTTCATTTGGGGACTGATGGGAAAGTCTATTTCATGAAAAGTGGGGAAAGTCAGTCTTTTAAGGATGAAAAATTAGGAATTTTTCATCCTTCAGAAATATATGTTTATGATGTGAATGAGGAGGAGCCAGAGGTTATTAGTTGTGGATTGGATACTCGAAATATAGAGCAAGCTAAGCTCGAGCTTCTGTGGAATGGGGACATACAGGTAGTTGGTTTTTATTCAAATAAAGGGAAGTATCAAAATGGGATATTTAGTCTCACTTATGACCATTATTCGCATAATTTAATTCAAAAAGAAATGACACCATTTTCAACTCCTTTTATTATGCAGTATGCTTCCTATATGGAAAAAGATAATGCCGCTATACGTGAGACTAATGAAAAGGATGTGAAGGTCATGCCCTTTAAAGATATTGGTTTAATTAAAAGCGGGGATAGTTCAGTCATTCTTATTGCGGAACAAGCAGAATTTAAGATTAATCAACAGGATGCGTATTACAGTTTTAACAATGTACTTGTTGCAAAATTGAATAATGATGGTCAGGTGGTTTGGGAGGTATTAATTCCTAAACGACAGTTTTTAAAAAATGCGGAAGTATACTATTCGGGCTTTGCACTGATAGAATCTTCTGATGGAACTTTAGGCTTTGTTTTTAATGACAACCCGAGTAACTTTTTATATGAGAGTAAAGGAAGCCCTCAGAAATGGAAGGGCAATAAAAAAAACACGGATTTGGTATTGTTTACGGTCAGCCCAGAGGGCCAGTTAAAGAGAAAATCGTTAACCCACGAACTAGATTTTAATGTATTATGGGAACCCAATAAGGGGGCACAGCAAGTAGATGAAAAGGAGTTGTTACTGTGGGGGAGCAATAAAAAGATGCTGAAATTGTTTTTGGTAAATTTACCTTAATGATCTAGTCTTCTTGTTTTAAGAGAAATGAAAAACAGATTACCGATCAAAATCTCAGTGGGATTTGGTAAACTGGTTAAGAATAATACTTTTGGTTTTTTTTATAAAAACCAATTAATGCCTAAACCAAATGAATAGAAAGAATACTTTATTAACCCTTGTAATGATTTTCTGTACCCTTTTTTCTGTGTTCTCTCAAGCAGGTAAACCGGATGACTTAATCATTAAAGTGGGGGAGGAGATAAAAACCAGTAAAAAGGAATTTATCGATAAAATCATAGGTAAAGATGATGAAGGTACCTATGTAATGGCAAAGTATGCCGATCAAATGACCATTTTTTATTACCTAAATGACCTTACCCTAAAGAAGAAAACAAGCTTTAAACTAAGCTATCAAAAAAAGGCCTTATCCTATAGGGGGATTGTTCAAATGGGGAGTGAGTTCTTTATGTTCACTACTTACCGTGATAAGAAGAAAAAGATGACTTATTTATACAGTCAAAAATTGAATAAATCAACGCTTGAGTTTAACTCACCTCGTGAACTGGCACATGCTTCCTATGAAGGTTACAAAAAGCGAGAATCGGCAAGTTATTCATTCAAAATTTCTGCCGATTCCAATTTTTTAATGTTTATTACGGATTTACCTACCGGTAAAAAAGAAGATGTAGATCGTTTTGGACTCATGGTTTTTGACTATGATATGGAAGAAGTTTGGAGTCAAAAATCCATTGAAATTGATGAAACGGAAACTTCGTTTTACAGATATGACTCTCAGATCGGGAATGATGGTAAAGTATATTTATTAGCCAAGATTTACGATACCTCAAAAAAGTATAAAAAAGGGGAGATAAATTACACCTTTGAGATGATGGTGTACGAAGCGGATGAGGGGGAACCCGAATCATTTAGTGTGACCCTTGAGGGCCAGTTTATGAGTGATGTAAATTTTGAACAATTGGATAACGGAAATATTCAGGTGGTTGGATTTTATTCGGATCGTGGAGGAATTCAAAATGGTGTTTTTAATTTAATCATCGACAATGAATCAAAAGAAATTGTGAGTGAAGAAACCACAGAGTTTCCAACCGATTTTATCGTTCAACACTCTTCTGAAAAGGCGAAAAAGAAAGCGGCAAAAAGAGAAGCTAAAGGGAAGGAAGTTGCCTTTTACTCTTATGTTATTGACGACTTGATAGAAAATAAAGATGGTACCATAACTATGATTGGCGAACAATATAGATATTATGTAACCTGTACTACAGATGCAAATGGAAACCAGAGGTGTACCTATCATTACATTTATGGAAATATAATCGTGGTAAAGTTTAACGAAGATGGTGAGGTGGATTGGATGGAATTAATTCCTAAATATCAACATACCACAAATGATGGTGGATACTATTCTGGATATGCATTGGTTGAATTACCTGATGGAACTTTGAAGTTTATTTTTAATGATAGTCCAAAAAATAGTTATTACGCACAAAATGGTAAGTTCTATGGTTGGAAAAGAAGCCCAAAGAAAACGGATATTGTATTGTTCTCTTTAACAACGGAGGGTAGATTGGACCGATATGTTTTAGCAAAGGGAGATGAAGAAGAGGTGATGAGTAGGCCAAGTGTAAGCGTTCAAATTGATGCGAACGAAATGATACTTCTGGGTGAAGCTAGGAAGAAAACCAAATTTTTTAAATTGACTTTTGAAGATTAAACCCCAAGACCATATTGTAAAGCCGCTTTTTTAGCGGCTTTTTTTATTCAATCTTAAATTTATTTGTTCTTTTATGACCAATATCGAGTTCGTGATGAAAAATAAAATTGTAGCCCTTGTTTTGTGCTCCTTAAGTTTAACCTCTTGTGATGCTATCGGGGACGTATTCAAAAAAAAGGAGCTCGTTTAGAAACAACTATTTTATTTTCTGGAAATGAATATGTAATAGTTCATGTGCAACATCATGATTTTGAAGATGGATTTGGCTATGGAACCTTTGAAACTAGCGCATTTCCAGAAGGACCATTTGTTGCGCAGGTTCAAGATTATACGGTGGATGGTAATAATTCCTTTTACCCAATATTGACCTATATGAAACCTTGGGAAACTATTTATAGGAGGACTACTTTACATGGGGTAAAAGGGGCGGTTATTGAAATGGAAGCAAAAGGGATATTAAAAAATTGTACCATTCCAGAATTTGAAATTCAAGGTTTCAATATAACCATTCAATCCAATTATTTACGTGATAATTATGGCCATATTTATGGCCAGTTATCCGGTGAATTTGAGTTTATTTCATTGGAAGTTATAGGGAGTTAGGAATCCGGTATTTCCACTACCTATAATTCAGATGAAAATTGGCTCCATGCGCAAATGTCAAGGAATGTAATTGTGGAGATTAGAAACTCCGAGGCTACGTATTATACTAAAATTGGACAACCCATATTTTACACTCCTAAATCTAATGGGTATGAATTTAATATTGAGTTTTGTAATGTACGTTTTTATTCAGAAAATAGACCAACCATTACGTTATCTGCCAATCTTGTAGGGATTTAAGTAAGAGGAATGAATTGGGGAGTAGGAGATCCATTTATAAAGTTGGTTTTTGGTGTAGTTGATTTTCGGAATTAATAATCGCACCTTGAATTATTAGCTGGTTACCAGATTAATATTTGATTTTAAAAACTCCTTTTAAAACTGTAAATTTGCAGCCTCAAAAATTGAACATTAAAAACATATTATAATGAATCGAGCATGAAATAGTTTATTGCAATAGCGAAATCCGGATTGCAAGAACCATTCGACCGATTCAAAAAAAATAAAAACATATGAAAGAGGTATTTATTGTATCAGCGGTACGTACTCCAATGGGGAGTTTTAATGGAAGTTTATCTTCTGTTCCGGCCACTAAATTAGGAGCAGCGGCTATTAAGGGTGCTTTATCAAAAGGGAACATAAAAGCGGAATGGATTGATGAGGTTTTTATGGGGAATGTATTGCAAGCTGGTTTGGGGCAAGCGCCTGCACGTCAAGCAGCCATTTTTGCAGGAATTGAGAATAATGTTCCGTGTACTACCGTTAATAAAGTATGTGCTTCTGGAATGAAAGCAGTAATGATGGGAGCACAATCTATCCTTGCAGGTGACAATGATGTGGTTATTGCTGGTGGTATGGAAAACATGTCTCAAGTACCTCATTACATCAAGAACTCTCGTGCGGGTTTCAAATTAGGTGATTTCAAAGCGCAAGACGGATTGGTATTGGATGGTTTACAAGATGTGTATAATGACTACCATATGGGGGTTGCTGCAGATATGTGTGCTACTGAATGTAATATTTCTAGAGAAGAGCAAGATGAATTTGCCGTAGAATCATATAACCGCTCAGCGACTGCATGGAAAGAAGGTAAATTTGACAATGAAATTGTTCCTGTAGAAGTTCCACAACGAAGAGGGGAGCCGGTATTATTTACTGAAGATGAGGAGTACAAAAACGTTCGTTTCGAAAAGATTCCTACGTTACGTCCAGTATTTTCGAAAGAAGGTACCGTTACGGCTGCTAATGCTTCTACCTTAAATGATGGTGCTTCCGCATTGATTTTAATGAGTGGTGAAAAAGTGAAAGAATTGGGAGTTACTCCAATCGCTAAAATTGTGAGTTATGCGGATGCAGCTCACGCTCCAGAATGGTTTACAACAGCTCCTTCTTTGGCTTTACCAAAAGCTTTAGCGAAAGCTGGGTTAGAGAATTCTGATATCGATTACTGGGAATTAAACGAAGCATTCTCTGTGGTTGGATTGGTAAACATTGAGAAATTAGGTATAGATAAAACCAAAGTAGATGTGAATGGTGGAGCGGTTGCTTTAGGGCATCCACTTGGTTCTTCAGGTTCTAGAATTTTGGTTACACTGATCAATGTATTGAAACAAAACGGTGGTAAATTAGGAGCTGCTGGTATTTGTAATGGAGGAGGCGGTGCCTCGGCCATGATCATCGAATCTGTATAATTTACCAACCCCTTTCGTAATAACGAAAGACTGTTAATAAGATGATTTTTAATGCCCATCAAATAACGGGGTGATACCTTTTATTTGTTGGGCATTATTATTTTTGTGAAGCGCTCCAAAAGGGGTGTTTAATGGTTCTCTTTAAAGGATTGCTCCATAGCATATAAAAGATTCAACATGAAGTATGGCATCTGTGCCTTAAGTATTGTTCCGTGTAGGCTTGAACCTGCTGATATCAGTGAAATGGTATCGCAATTGTTATTTGGTGAAATTTACCGAGTAATTGACGAGCGTAAAAAATGGATCAAAATACGGGCCATGCATGATGGGTATGAATCTTGGATTGACCGTAAACAACATCTTGAAATTAAACGAGACGAGTTTATGGAATTGGAAAAAGCTCCACGAACTTTTTCCAATGATCTAGTATCGCTATTACAGGAACAAAAATCAGAATCGTTTTTTCCTTTGGTACTGGGAAGCGTACTTCCTAACTACAATTCGGGAGCAACCCATTTCAATACCACGAATTTTACCTTTGATGGTGAAATTCTGACCCGTCCAAGAGCCAACCGGGATGATTTGGTGAATACCGCTTACCTGTTTTTAAATTCGCCTTACTTATGGGGTGGCCGAACCGCTTTCGGAATTGACTGTTCGGGTTTTTCTCAATTAATATACCGAATGTGTGGGGTAGATCTTCCTAGAGATGCATCGCAACAAGCGGAAATTGGAGATAAGCTTAGTTTTATTGAGGAAGCAACTCCTGGCGATTTAGCTTTCTTTGATAATACAGAAGGTCGTATTACCCATGTGGGTATTTTATTGAACGACAATCGGATTATTCATGCTTCTGGTAAAGTACGTGTAGACCGTATTGATCATCAAGGCATATTTAATGATGAAACGCACACCTATTCCCACCATCTGCGTTTAATTACTCAGGTAATTAAATAATCTCTGGAGCCGAGTTTTCAAGCGTAAACTTCTTTTTCCAATTCACGTAACCGACAAAGGAAGTAATGAAATAGACTACGGTGAGTAGACTGTAAATATCCAACCCTCTACTAGAATACAAGAACACTGTTGCTCCATTTATAATGATCCAAAAAATCCAAGAACTCAAAATCTTTTTGGCTTCCATATAACTAGCTATAAAGCTAAATACGGTTGTGTAAGCATCAAAATAGGCATTTTTGGCATCGGTATAGGTATCAAAGTAATATCCCAAACCATACCCCGTAAAAAGGCCCGTAACCAAAGCAATAACATGGGGCATATATTTCCATTTAGCAATATGAATGGTCTCGTTATTTTTGTCTTTATGGTTCCATGAATAATAACCGTAAAATCCAATGACTACATAAAACACGTATAGAATAGATTCCGAATACAAGTTCATGCGCATAAAGAGCCAAATACTAATAGCAGAACCCAGAATCCCGAAGATCCAGCACATTATTTTTTCCTGAATCAAAAGAATAAGAAAGAGAAGATTGAGGGTAACTCCCGTAATTTCTAAAATGGTATTTAGATCAAAACTCATAAATCTAGATTTTTCGCCAGAAATAAGGCGTAAATAAAATCAATATTGTAAACAATTCTAAACGACCAATGAGCATCAAAAAGGAAAGCATCATCTTAGCCATCATTGGTAAATGGGCGAAATTATCTAACGGACCAATGGTTCCTAGTCCTGGTCCAACGTTACCCAAACTGGTAGCTACCGCACTAATGGTTGTCATAAAGTCGGTTCCGGTAAGGGCCAAAAAGAAACAACCAAAAATAAAAATACTTAGGTAAACGATAATAAAGGCTAATACATGATGGGTAACATTCTGTGAAACTGCTTTGTTATTCAGTCGTACCGGTAAAATAGCGGCTGGATGTAAAATCCGTTTCATCTCTAAAAAGGAGTTCTTAATCATTACCAAATGACGCACAATTTTCACTCCACCTGCCGTAGAGCCAGCAGAACCACCAATAAACATTAAGAAGAAAAAGAAAACGGTGAGTACGGGTGCCCAAGAGGTGTAATCGGCCGATACATATCCGGTAGTAGTGATCACGGATATTACTTGAAAAGCGGCAGCTCTAAAGGCGGGTTCGAAACTGGAATCTGTAAAAACAATAATTCCAGTAGTGGTCATCGAAATAAAGATTAATGTGAAAATGGAATAGGTCCGGAACTCTTCATTTTCAATAACTTTTTTGAATCGTCCTTTAAGCCCGAAATAAGTGAGTGTAAAATTTACCCCGGCAAGAAACATAAAAATCATGACCACATACTGAATGTAGGGGGTAGACTCATAGTGTGCCATGGAATCGTTTTTGGTAGAGAAGCCTCCAGTGGCCATGGTGGTTAAACTATGATTTAACGAATCAAAGAAATTCATTCCACCTACGCGTAAAAGAAGGGTTTCTAAACCCGTTAATCCCGCATAAATCAACCATAAACGTTTGGCCGAATCGGCAATTCTAGGCTTTAATTTATCGGGTGTTATCCCTGGAGCTTCCGCAATAAATAATTGCATTCCACCTACACCAAGCATGGGGAGTAGAGCAATGGTAAGAACAATAATTCCCATACCGCCAATCCATTGGGTTAAACTTCGCCAATATAAAATGCCTTTTGGTAGGGCTTCAATATCGTTGAGTATGGAGGCTCCAGTGGTGGTATAACCTGACATGGTTTCAAAAAAAGCATCGCCCACATTGGGAATTGACCCGCTTAAAATATAAGGTAGCATTCCAAAAGTGGCCATGGTTATCCAACCTAAAGCAACCACCAAATAACCTTCTTTTTTACTGAGTTCTTTTTTGTGCCTAAATCGCATCAAATACCAAACGGAGATCCCTAAAATAAACGAAAGTAAACCGGAGTTTAATAGGGGATAAAGGTCCTCTTCAAAATAAATAGAAAAAGGAATTGCTGTTAACATAAATAACCCATTAAGAGCCACTAACATTCCTAGGATACCGAAAACGTTTCTAAAACTCATCTAGTTAAAATAACCTTCTACCTTATGAATAACCTTGGGGTCGCAAAGAACAACTACCCGATCATTGGCACGGATTCTAAAATCCCCATTCGGTATAATTGAATTGTCTTTTCTTACTATCCCACCAATAAGGGCATTTTTGGGGAACTTCAAGTTCTTGATGTATTGGGAGGTGATTTTAGAATTTTCTTTGACAAAGAACTCTAATATTTCTGCTTCTACCCCATGAATACTAGTAATGGCTAATATATCTCCTTTACGAATGTAACGGAAAATAAAATTCGCTGCGATTAACTTTCTATTGATTAATGTATCTACTCCAATGTTTTGGGAAAGGTGGATGTAATCTACATTCTCTACCAAAGCAATGGTTTTTCTTACGCCTTGATTTTTGGCTACTAAACTAGAAATGATATTGGTTTCGGAGTTTCCTGTTAAGGCCAAAAAGGCATCCATTTTACATAATTTCTCTTCTACTACGACATCTGAATTCCGTCCATCCCCATGAATAATCATGACATCGGGCATTTCATCTGCTAGGGTAAAGCACTTCTGTTTATCTTTTTCAATCAGCTTAACATTGTAATTTTTACTTAAGGTCTTAGCTGCGTGCCTCGCAATATAACTTCCTCCCAAAATCATTATGTTTTTGATCGGTTTTCTTTCCGTTTTACTAAAGTTCAAAACCCGGTCTACACCGCTTGGTTTGGCTAGGAAATAGGCGTGATCTCCATGGGTAAAGGTATTATCTCCATGTGGAATAATAGTTTTACCATCGCGTAATAGAGCTACGGTAATGAAGTCGTTTTCTGGATTTAAATGAGATAATTCCGCCAGGGTTTTATTCCGTAAAACACATTTTTCATCAATTAAAATCCCCAATAAAGTAAGTTTACCACCTTCAAAGTCAAATACATCGGTAACTACGTCAGAGTTTAATAGACGTTTGATCTCTTGGGAGGCTAAATACTCAGGCGAAATGATTTCATCAATTCCTAATTCTCGTAAATAGGTGCGTTCACGATCCTGCAAGTATTCTAGATTTCTCACTCTGGCCACCGTCTTTTTTGCGCCAAGATGTTTTGCGAAAATAGCGGTGGTAATATTGGTTTCCTCGGAGGAAGTGGCTGAAATAAGAAGTCGTGCATTTTTAACACCTGCCTCTTCTAGAGATTTATAAGAGGTACAATTTCCCTTAATAGTAGCTACATCCAGTTTAGACGAGATATGTCGTAACTTTTCTTCATCCGTATCAATAATGGTAATTTCTTGATTTTCGTATGATAGTAACATGGCTAAATGAAAGCCTACATCTCCAGCACCTGCAATAATAATTTTCATTCAGAATTGGTTTGAACCCTAGATTTTACCGCCAATTAGTAACTGTAAAATATGGGTGTAAAATTATAATTGTTTTTACGAATAAAACGGATTTTGGTTAGGAATTCTATAGGCAGATTCATCCTTTTCTATTGGAGTTAAAATGACTCTCCGATTTTGAAATATAAACCCCAATCTCCCTTACCTACAGCCGCATCTAGACCTACATTCATATGGTTCTTTTCGAATACAATATATCGAACTCCCACACCCATCCCAGGAAGAATTAATCCATCATCCCCTTCATTAATGGCTCCAAATACGGAGGCTATTCCACAAAACCCTACAAATCCTAGTTTTTTAAACGGGTTGTATCGAAATTCTGATTGTAGCGCAATAATTTGGTTCCCTCTATATTTTCCTAAGGAGTACCCTCTAATATCCGTTCTACCTACCACAAATTGCTGATTGAATTGCAGGTCCCCTAAACCCATACCCACATATCCTCGGGTAGCAATAATGTCGCGTTCATTTCCTACGGTATAGAAATGATTGTATTCAAATTCAATTTTTTCGGATACATAGGTATTGTCCATAAATTCGGGAAACGAGGAATAATTGATATTCGAAATAAATCCTTTATGCGGATAATATACATTGTCTCGGGTGTCTATGGAGGCCACAGCTCCAATGGAGTTGAAAAAATCGACCAATGGAGGGGCGTTATCTACCTCAAATTCCGTTTTTACTTTGGAGTAAGAGTAGTTGATTCCTAGATATAATTTCTTATAAGCTTTACGCTGAATTTCCACCTTAACAAAATCGGCTACAGTATTGTAATCGATATAGCCTGGAGAGATTGGGTTTTCTAGAAAAAATTGAAAATTGATGTTTCCAGTACCCCCAATCAATGTCACCCGGTAGTTATCTCGGTTAAAGTAAAAACGGTTAAACTGAACCACAAACCACGATTGGGTGGTGCTATAGAATCCAACCCCTCCGGAAATGGAAGAGGGTGAAATGGTATCTTTTTTTGAAAGGTGATACATAGCCAAAGGAACTGCTCCAAGGGAAAAACCTAAACTACGGTTGTAATCCATGTAAGGAACAGGAATAAAGTTGAAATTTTTGTCCGTGGCTGTATCCGATGATTGGGATGCGGGAGAGGAAGGGGAAGGGGCTTGAGCAAGTTGTGGGTTTGCCCAAAATAGTAAAACGCTAAAAAGAAGTGCCCATTTTTGGTACATATTCATGATTACAAATGTAATCGGGAATTCGAAATTGAAGTGGTTTTATATGAAAATCACGTATTAAATTACAATCAATGCTTCCTCAGGAATCCATCCGATACTCCCATCTGGTAATATTATTTTGTTCCATTTATTCTCCGATTTAAGGATCCCCACCTTTAAACCATCATGTACAATAAACAAAGTAGTACTGGTAGTGTTGGGGGCTGAATATATAGAAACTCGACTAGAAATAATTAAGGCATTATTGGATTGGTAATTCGCTTTATACTGAGCTTTGGCCAAAAGGAATGAAAACCCACTTCCCATTATAAAAACGAGCATTAAGAAAAAGGAAAGGCGTTTAATCATGGAATGGTTAGTTCTCAGAAATAATAAAACTCCCATAACCGCAAGTAATAAGAATACGATGCTTAGCATAGCAAAAATATCTACAGGCAGGGAATTGAAAATTTCCGACCACCATTCCTTGTAAAATGGAATAGGTAAAGTTTCAATTTTATCTACAATTTGGCGGTTCGCTAATTCTAGATTGTACGTAATATCCTTGTCGTTAGGATTAAGTTTTAGGGCTTTTTCGTAGTAAAGAATCGCTCGAGTGGATTGGCCTAATTTGTAATGGGCATTTCCTGTATTGTAAAAAACATCGGCCGATTGTAATCCGGATTCTAAAATACTTGTGTAATACTGTAGTGCTTCTTCAAATTTTTGTTCTTGATACGCTTTATTTCCCATGGCATAAAGACTATCATAATGTTCGGTAACCTCAATAGCATAAGAAGAGATACTGGCAACGGCAAGGACGATTATGGCAATTAACTTCTTCATTTTACTTCGTCTTCAAGTTTAACAATAATTTCTTCTGCTTGGGTTAAAAGGTCTTTTTTAGAAATTTCGCTCACGGGTGCAAATCGGGCCATTTCACAATGGTCTAATGTACTTAGTAGTGCGTTTAACGTTGCTTCCGAGACCTGAGACCCTTTAAGTACTTTTTCAATGTGATTTCTATTTAATTCAAGGTTAGATAGATTGTATTTATTGGAAAGGTATCCATTCAAAGCATTCGATACCGCTTCGTAAAATTGGGTTTGATCTGTTGTACCAAGAATAGCCGCTGCTTTCTTTAAATGAGTACGTGCCTTTTTGGTGGCCCCTTTCTTTTTCAACCCAATGGTATCCGCTTTCATTTCCGATTGTTTATTCAAAACCACATAAGCCAAACCTCCGAGTGCGAGGGGAGTAATTAACCAGAAGTAAAACCATACCGTTCCGTAAAATGTATCTCCAGCAATAACCAAATTAGACTCTCCCGTATGTATAAAACGGATATCCGTCCCCATTCTAGAAACATCTTGTTTAATGATTTTGGTATGGCCTCCATCTCCTGTTATAGAACTACCCGTTACCATGATGGTAGTAGGATCCGTACTTATGGTTTGGTATTTTTTTGTAGCGGGATTGAAAAAAGTAAAATCTAAGGATTCTAATTCATATTCTCCTCCATTTCGAGGTATCGCCAAATAATCCCATGACTTTGACCCGGTAATTTTATTACTTTTAGTCGAACTAGTTGATTTTAATTTTGGATCGTAAACTTCGAATTCTTGTGGCCATTTTGGTACGGGATTGTTTACTAAAGGCAGATTTCCCGTACCTGATATCTTGATCACATAGTTAATGGCATCGTTGACCGCTATTTCTGTAGGGGATATCCGTGTAGAGAATTTGAAATTACCAACGGCTCCATTAAAACTCTCGGGTGCTCCTTTGGGCAACGGTTTAATGTTTAATTTTAAGGAATTACTTTTTATCAAAACTTGAACATCCTTCATTTGATACCGTGGTCCAAACCAGGTATTTATTGCTTTATCACTTTGGATTTGGACGATTGCATCAATTTCTAAGGGGATGAGGTCTAGTTCACCCGTTTTTTGGGGGACAAGGATTGTTTTCTTTAAAATGTAGATGTCAAAAGGGACCCCATTGATGATTTCCCTTTTTCGGCTATTGCCATTATTTAATTCAATGTCTTGGGTATAGAAACCATCAAACTCCGGCATTCTTTGAGCCTCAATACCTCTTAGATTTGCTTTGTTATATAAACGGTAAGTGGCCACTATTTGCTCTCCCTGATAGGCTGTTTTTTTATCGACCGTTAGTTTTAAGTAAATGTTTTTATTTAAAGATTTCAGTTGTTTCTTTTCGTTGTTGGTTGCGTTTTGTGTTTGCTTATTTTGAGTCTGGGCTTTGACCACATTTATTTTAATAGCTTGACTAGAATATACCTTGTTTTCAAATTCGATTTGCGCAGGGTTAATCACAAAGGTACCCACATTAATAGGCGATACAACGTACGAATAACTCACCTTACTAGCCATGCTTCCATTTACATAACTCATTTCAGAACGCTTATTGGGACCGCCAAGTATCCGAAAGTTCTTGGTGATATTGGGTGGAGCAGTAAAGTCCTCACCCGAATAATTGAATTGGTAACTGATCGTGATACGTCCACCTACCTGTACGGTAGTTTTACTTACCAAAGCCTGTAGAGTAGGGGTTTGCCCTATTGCAACTCCCGACATCATTAATAGGAATATGAATACAAGGTTTTTCATTACCAATCTTTATCTGAATTTTTAGATTTTGTTGCTTTAGCTTTTTTCAAAGCGACTTTATCTCTGGTTTTTTTCTCATTGTCTTCCATTGCCTTTAACAAACGCTCCGCATCGGCTTTCGACATTTGTCCAGGTTGTGGTTGGGCTTCTGGTTGTTTTTGATCTTCATCTTCAGGATTGCCTTTACCCTCGTTTTCATCCCCCTTATCTGGATCTTTGGAATCTTCTTTTTCTGGATCGCTTTTGTCCTTGTTTTTATCTTGATCTTCCTTATCTTGATCCTTATTATCAGCGTCTTTATCTTTATCCTCTTTATCGTTCTTGTTTTTGTCGTCCTTATTCTGATCATCTTTATTCTGATCATCCTCGTTTTTATCCTTGTTTTTGTCGTCTTTGTTCTGATCGTCTTTATTCTGATCATCTTTGTTTTTGTCGTCTTTGTTTTCTTGCTCTTGCTTCTGCTGTTCTTGAAGCATTTGTCGCGCAAACTCGTAATTGTATCTTGCTTTTGAATTACTTGGACTAGCCTTCATAGAGTTCTTAAAGGCTCCCATGGCTTCCTCAAATTTTTGAGCTTGGATCAATGAATTCCCTTCATTAAAATGGGCATCCGATTTTAGGGTTTTGTCGGTACTAGAAATCCCTAATTCATTAAATGTTTGTGCAGCATCGGCAAATTTACCTGCTCTGTATTGTGCATCGCCTAGATTAAATTTGGCTTCTTCCATTTTGGGAGCTAACTCCATGGCGTGTTCGTAATTATCCATTGCGCTGTTTAACGAATCAATGGTGTAGTTTTCATTTCCCGAACGAACCAAATCTCTAGCGGTTTGCGAGTAACCAATAAATGTTACCGAAACCAATATATATGTTAATAATCCTCTCATTTTTTTATGCCAAACAAGTTTAGGTTATCTATAAATTTTAATCGCTTTTCGGGCCATATAATTTCAATAAGGAGAAATAATAACGCAGCAATCAAAAAGAACTGGAAACGATCTTCGTAATCGCTGAATATTTTAGATTCCATTTCTGTGGTTTCCAATTTATTTATTTCTTCCAAAATCTCTTTTAATCCAATATGACCGTTATTGGCTCTAAAGAATTCACCGCCACCCGCAACAGCCAATTCAGACAACATTTCTTCATTCAATTTGGTGATAATGGTGTTTCCCTCTTTGTCTTTTCGGAATCCTAATTGGATCCCATTTCTATAAATTGGAATAGGGGCTCCTTTAACCGATCCCAAGCCAATGGTGTAAATTATCACCCCTTTTTCCTTGGCTTCTTTGGCTAAATTAATGGCATCTTCCTCGTGATCTTCCCCATCCGTAATTAGGATGATGGCTTTACTAGTTTTGGTGGTAAAGTCAAACGATTGCAAACAAGTTTCTAATGCTGCTCCAATAGAGGTTCCTTGGTTGTTTACCGAATTTGTACTTAAGGATTGGGTAAATAATTTAGCCGCAGCATAATCGGTCGTTAAAGGAAGCTGAACATAAGCTTTTCCCGCAAAAATGACAATTCCCAAGCGATCACCCTGCAAATTATCAATTAGCTTTTCAACCCCCATGCGAGTTCGTTCCAAACGGTTAGGCTTAATGTCTTCGGCCATCATGCTATTGGAAACATCTACGGCTAAAATCAAATCAATTCCTTCTCTTTTGGCTTCGTATAGTTTGCTCCCAATTTGTGGATTTGAAATTCCGATAATTAAGAAAATCCACACGACACAAAAAAGGATGAAGTGGCCCCATTTAGTTTTGGTGTTGAATTGGGGTAATACCAAGCCTCGAAGTTTAATGGAACTCAGCTCTTTTACCCGGTTTTTGGTCCAAATTAAATTGAGAATAAAAGCCAAGGCAATTACTCCCAAGGCAGCTAGCCACCATAAATGTTCGATATGTGCGAGTCTAAACATTAATTAGTTATAGATCTTAATAAAGTTTTTTGTAATAAAAATTCTAGTAAAAGAAGGATGGCCGCAGCCATAGCCCAAGGATAAAACTGCTCGTTTCTTTTTCTAAATTCTTTTACGTCAATTTCTGTTTTTTCAAGTTCATCAATTTGGGCATAAATCCCTTCCAATGATTCGTTATCTGTGGCTCTAAAATGTTTCCCGTTGGTTTGTTTTGCAATCTTTTCAAGAGTGATTTCATCAATACTAACCTTTTGATTTTTATAGGTGATTTCCCCATTAGGTAATTGCATAGGCATAGGAGCCATTCCGTTGGTTCCCACTGCAATGGTGTACACCTTGACTCCAAATTTACGGGCGATTTCAGCGGCTGTTAGGGGAGGGATATCTCCCGCATTATTGGTGCCATCCGTAAGTAAAACCACTATTTTACTTTTTGCTTCACTTTCTTTTAATCGGTTAATAGCCGTAGCTAAACCCACACCAATGGCAGTTCCGTCCTCCACCATTCCATTTTGTAAATCACCCATTAGGTTTTTTATTACCGAATGGTCAGTAGTTAATGGAGATTGGGTATAGGCTTCACCTGCATAAATGACTAATCCAATGCGGTCATTCACCCGTTTTTCAATAAAATTAATGGCGACTTCTTTAGCGGCTTCCAAACGGTTAGGTTCTAAATCTCGAGCCAACATGGACCCCGAGATATCCATTGCTAAAACAATATCAATCCCTTCGGCTTTTACATTTTGCCAACTACTCGAAGACTGGGGACGTGCAATAGCAATAATGATTAAGCCTGCAGCGATAGTTTTTGTAATAAATAATCCATGCATTAAAAGCAGTTTCCCCGTTGGCTTTACCGAAGTCGCAAAACGTTGAGTAGGTAGGTTTACCTGCGCTTTTCGTTGGCTAAAACGTGCAAAATACCAGGCCCATAATATAGGGACAATGATTAAGAACCCCAGTACCCACGGATATGCAAATTCAATGTTATTCATTGTCCGTAGCTTTTTTAGTGGATGACTCTTCTTTTATTTCTTCTACTATTTTGGTTTGATCCACCAATTTGTAAGCGAGGGCAATACTATCCTCATTTTCATGGGGTAGGGGAGTCGCTTTTGCGAATTTCACCAAATCTGATAAACCTAAAGATTCAAGGACTTCTTTACGCAAGTTTTTATCCATACGGGTAATCTTCAATAAATGCTTTAATTCATCTGTGGTAGATTCTTTTACCGGAACATGAAAACGGTTTTCAATGTATTCTCTAATAATATCGGATATTTGAATGTGATAGGCCTTGAAAGCACCCGATTGCCACAACTGTTCACTCTCCAATTGGTTGAGTCGTTCAAGAGCCGTAATATGTGCCGGAATACTAATTTTTGGTGTGATTTGACCTTCTTTTTTCGCATTCTTACCGATAATAAATGCAAGGATGGCTAGGGCAAACAAAACTCCAATTCCAATTAATGGATAATGGTAATAGGCTTGAATGTATTCCCATAAGGTCATCGGAATTTGAATGGGTTCTACAATATCGATAAAACCTTTGGCGGTATCTACATCTACTGTTCCGATGGCTAATAAAAATGAGTTGGTCGAAAATGGAATGGAGTCGATCCAAACCGTGGTTTCCGGAAAGGCCCATAAACCAGAGTCGAACGAAGAAATGACCCATTGTTTTTGATACCCAATAATGGTTTGTTTGGAGATAGAATCTTCAAAAATGGTATCGATTGGGTGAGATTCAATAATTTCAATTTGGGTGGTTACCGTATCCGTAAATTCGGGCCAGATAATTTTCTCATCCACTCGGGCATACACGGTTAATTCCACCCGCGTTTGCTCCCCAATTAATAGTTCTTGACTAAAAGGGTTTATTCGAACTCTTTCACTTTGTGCGTTAACATTCCAACCCAATACGGTAATGGCCAATATTAAAACGATATATCTAAAAAAAGTAATCATCGTTTGGTTTCCCTTTTTTTGAAAAGTTTCATTAATGGTTGTACGTAATTTATTTGGGTAGGCATCAAAGCCGCATCTACCCCAGCGGATTTAAATATTTGTGCCATCTCATCGTCAAATTTGTTCAATTCCCTTTGGTAAGATTGCTGAAAAGAATCCGAACTCGTATCTGCCCAAAACACTTCTCCTGTTTCAGGATCGCTTAAGGGAACCAAACCTACTTTAGGGAATTTGGCCTCAATTGGGTCTTGAATTCTTAAGGCCACTAAGTCGTGTTTCTTATTCGCTAACTTAATCGATCTAGCGAACGGTTCGCTAATAAAATCAGAGATCAAAAAAGCAATACATTTCTTTTTAATCACTCCTGTAAAATAACGTAAAGCATGGTCAATATCCGTACCTTTATTCTCCGCCTTGAAATTCAATAAGTCTCGAATGATCTGTAAGGTATGTCCCCTTCCTTTTTTGGGTGGAATAAACTTTTCAATTTTATCTGAAAAGAAAATCACCCCAATTTTATCATTATTTGCAATGGTAGAAAAAGCCAAAACAGCACATATTTCTGTAATGTAGTTACGTTTTAAAATTTCATTACTTCCATAGTTTTCAGAGGCGCTCACATCCACGATTAACATCACTGTTTGTTCACGTTCTTCTTCAAAAATCTTTACATAGGGAGATCCCATTCGGGCGGTTACATTCCAGTCAATTTTTCGAATTTCATCTCCCGGTTGATACTCTCGTACCTCGGCAAATGTCATTCCTTGACCTTTGAACGCACTATGATATTCGCCCGAGAAAATCTGGTTGGATAATCCTTTGGTTTTTATCTCAATACGTCTAACCTTACGTAATAATTCTTTGGTTTCCATTTCTTAATAGATCGCTATGCTAAAGGTCTCGTTTAGGGTACCTCTACTTTATTCAAGATATTATTGACAATATCCATGGAAGTAATATCTTCGGCTTCCGCTTCATAGGATAACCCGATTCTATGACGCATGACATCCATACAAATCGCGCGCACATCTTCGGGAATTACATAACCTCTTTTATTCAAAAATGCGTGGGCTTTTGCCGATACGGCTAAACTAATGGAGGCACGTGGTGAGGCTCCAAAACTCACTAGATTTTCATGGTCGTCTAGTCCGTAATCTTTTGGATATCGAGACGCAAATACAATATCAATGATGTATTGCTCAATTTTTTCGTCCATATATATTTGACGAACGACTTCACGGGCTTGGATAATATCTTTTGGATTACAAACGGCATTTGGTTTGGTAAAACCACCGGCTTGCATGTTCATGCGAACAATTAATTTTTCTTCTTCACGAGTCGGATAATCAATGACCACCTTCATTAAAAATCGATCTACTTGTGCTTCTGGTAAGGGATAGGTACCTTCTTGCTCTACCGGATTTTGAGTGGCCATAACCAAAAATGGTTTAGGTAGAGGGTAGGTCTGGTCTCCAATGGTTACCTGCCTTTCCTGCATCGCTTCCAATAACGCACTTTGTACTTTGGCTGGCGCACGATTTATCTCATCTGCTAAAACGAAGTTGGCAAAAATGGGACCCTTCTTATTGGTGAATTCACCCGATTTTGCATTGTAGATAATGGTACCTACTAAATCGGCTGGTAGTAAATCAGGCGTAAATTGAATCCGACTAAATTCGGCATCAATGGCTTTGGATAAAGTGGTGATAGCTAGTGTTTTTGCTAGTCCAGGAACTCCTTCTAACAAAATATGACCATCGGCCAACATAGCAATCAAAAGACGGTCAATCATGTATTCTTGACCAATCAGTACTTTCTTCATTTCCAACTTAAGAAGGTCGATGAAAGCACTTTCTTTTTGTATCATTTCGTTTAGTAATCGGATGTCTACCGCAGGTACAGATCCGGTGGTTTGTACCGTAGATTCGTAAGATTGTATTATGTCCATTTATTCGTGTTTATAGCAAGTCACAAATATGAACTAACGGGTAATTTTAACAAATACAACATCGTTAAAATTTGTTAACAGAATAGGGGCAAATCCCCGATAATATTGGTTTTTGTGATTTTTTATGAACGAATAAGCTCCAATTCATTAAACATTCTCTATATTTCATTTTTTTAACTTTATTTTCACCCACACTTTAAGCCAGGAAAAACCTAAATATGCGCCTTACAATTATTCTAATTACTATTACATTATTTGCCACATCGTGTGCTTTTCATTCCGGTGTAATGACCGGAAGTGCTGCCCTAACGAATTCCAATTTTAAATATGTCGGTTTAGCAAAAGGAACGGCAACCACCACTCATGTGTTTGGTATTGGAGGTTTAAAAAAACAAGCCTTGGTATTTGAAGCCAAGAAAAATTTATTGAAAAATTATCCCTTACGTGAAGGACAGGCTTTGGCAAATGTAGCCGTAGATATGAAAAAAACTTTTGTTTTTCCGGTGATAAAAACTCGAGTGACTTTGACCGCAGATGTGGTAGATTTCAATGCGCATGGAAATTACACCAATTTTGACTCTATGATCGTGGATAACTATGTAAACGGAATTATGGATAGATACGGTCTTGGCTTATTTGATTCCGTTTACTTCGTTGGACATGGAAGTATTATAAAAGGGGAAATTAGAATTTTTGTAAAAAAGTCAGCCAAAATAAAATATACGGCAAGTAACGGTTCTTCTTTTACGGAGTTAGTTACTTTGGATAAAGTACTATTGAGGAAACCCTCTGGAAATGAAGTTGATCGATTTGGTTTTTACATCCATGAAAAGGTGCGGTTCTTAGATGATGATGGAAGAATGGAAGAGGCAGCCATTTTTGGAATTAACAAAAAATATATAGGCGTTAAATATGCGTTTAAGTCAAATGGTCATTTTTTGTGGAAAATCTTACCGATTACTCGTATTCAAAAACTTCGATAGAAATTTTCACTTAAATGGGTTCCTGTTACTTTATTGCCGATAAGTTCTCTTATGGGAGGTTTAAGTGGAAACTTATTCACCATAAAGGGCGTTTCGTTTAAACTAAAGTCATCATACCCTCAGCCGCTACATCCTTTAAAGTTACTTCTTCAAAAGAATTTACTAGTTTGGCATTATAGGGTTTGGAAACTTTAATATAGTTTTCGGTAAATCCGTGCATGAGTCCATTTTCATCCTGGGCTGATTCCCAAAGAACCGTTTTGGTTTTACCTATTTGAGTTTCGTTGAAGGCACGTCTTTTCTTTTGCGAAAGAATTCGGAGTTGTTCACTACGTTCGTTTCGTTTGGGCATGGGAACTGGGTTATCCATTCTATTAGCTATGGTGTTAGGACGTTCGCTATAGCTAAATACATGGAAATAGGAAACCGGTAAATCTCGTACAAACTCAAAGGTTTCCATAAACTCTTCATCAGTCTCTCCTGGAAAACCCACAATAATATCGACCCCAATACATGCATCAGGCATTAATCGCTTTATAGTATGTACGCGATCCGTATATAATTCTTTTAAATACCTACGTTTCATGTCTTTAAGGATGCGGTTGGAACCCGACTGAAGTGGGACATGAAAATGAGGAACAAACTTTTTGCTTTTACTCGTAAATTCTATGATCTCTGAGGAAAGTAAATTGGGTTCTATGGAGGAGATTCTAAATCTAGGGATGGTTGTTTGGTCCAATACCTGAATTAAATCGTGAAAATTCTCCTCCGTTCCCACACCGAATTCGCCCGTATTTACTCCTGTTAATACCACTTCCTTAACTGCGGTAGCTTCCACTTCTTTGACCACTTTCATGGTTTCTGCTATGGTTTGCGAACGGCTATTACCTCTAGCTAACGGAATCGTACAGAAAGAACAAAAGTAATCGCATCCATCCTGAATTTTTAAGAACGTACGCGTACGATCCCCCATGGAAAAGGAAGGGTGAAAAGTTTTTGCACGACTTACTTTTCCGTAATGTGCTTCTTTATCTTCTACAGAAATTTTATCGAGATAGGAAGCTGTATCAAATTTTTCATTAGCTCCTAATACGAGGTTTACACCCGGGATGGCTAAAATTTCTTCGGGTTTCAATTGTGCGTAACATCCTAAAACCACTACTTTGGCCTCTGGGTTATATTTTTGAGCACGTCTAACTACATTCCGACATTTTTTATCTGCGTTGTCGGTAACCGAACAGGTGTTAATCACATAAACATCCGCTCCTCTTTCAAAATCTACCTTGGCATAACCTGCATCCGCAAGATTTCTGGCAATGGTAGAGGTTTCTGAAAAATTTAATTTACACCCTAAGGTATAATATGCGGCTGTTTGATATGCTTTCATTGGGCTGCAAAAGTAAAATTTTCAAACTAATAATAGCGCAGGGAATAAGGTCGCAATTTGTTAAAGATGTTAATGGTAAAAAAAGGCTTTTTGTTGCATGTTTTTAATCTGGTAATTTTAACCATATAATCAATCTGTTTCAGGGTAAAAAAATATGTTTAAAACACATACTAATTTCGTTAAATTTGCGTCTTGTTTAATCGAACAATTACCATGACAAACAAATTTTTCATCCGTATACTTTTATTGTTTTGTGTGATTTCCATTTCGCAATCGTCTTATTCTCAGGTTTCTGAGTCTAGTGATGCGGAAGAAGGAAGTACCAATGCAGGGAAATCTAATTTAATTATTAGTGGAACATTGTTTGATGACGGAACGAGATTGGAAGATGTTATTGTATCTATCAAACCCGAAGGAGGACCCGAATCGGAAGAATTTAGTGATGCTGGAGGGAAATTTAAAATTTCATTTGAATTGGATCTGGTGTATATGATGTACTTCAAAAAAGAGGGGTATGTGGATAAAATGGTCGAGGTGGATACTCGTAATATCCCTTCGGATAATCGGAAATTTGATTTTTACTATAAAGGTTGGAAAGTGGATATGTTTCCTTCGGATTTAGAGGTGGATTTTTCTGCTTTAAAAATGCCCGTGGCTAAAGTAGTTTTTAATCCTGCCGATGATGGTTTTAGTACCGACAAAAAGTATGAAAGGGTTGTTCGTCCGAGGCGTGAGAAATTAATTGAGGATGTGTATGCTGCGTATGATGACCGAGATTCAAAGGAGGAAGGTGCGTTTGATGATTACATGTTGGCGGTAAAAGACGGAGATTTGTTTTTAAAAGAAGGGGATTATGAAAATGCAATGATGCAGTATGAAGCGGCAAAACATATTTTACCTAGAGAAAGCTACCCGGATAAACAAATTAAAAAGACCCTGGCTTTGATGAATGCTAATCAATCCGTAGATGAACAATACGCAAATGTTTTAGCCACCGCAGATGAAGCTTTTGATAATAAAAACTGGGAGACAGCTAGAGAAAATTACGAAGAGGCGGAGGGAATTAAGCCTAAAATGGAATATCCCAAAGATCAAATTGATTTAATTGTAAAAAACATAGCGGCCGAAAAATTGGCGGCCATGCAATTGAAAGAAAAAGAGAAATTGGATTTATATAACGGATTCGTGGCTAAAGGAGATTCCTTATTGGCCGCTAAAAGTTTTACAAATTCAAAAGTCCAATACAATAAGGCATTGGAGGTGATGAGTAAAGAATATCCGAAATCAAAAATTAAAGAAATTAACGGAATACTGGCTCAGTCGGAAAAATCGGAGAAAGCCTATTTAAATTTATTAGCGAATGCAAATAAATTTATGAGCGAAAAAAAGTATGCACAAGCGAAGGAAACTTATGCCAATGCATTGGGGGTTAAACCGGAAGCGGAAGAGCCTAAATTAAAAATGAAAGAGATTGATGGTTTGTTAGCTGGATTAGCAGCCATGAAGGAACTGGAAGGTAAGTTAGCCGCAAAAAAAGAGGCGGATTTAAAAGCGCAATACGAGGGTATTATCTTTGCCGCTGATGCGTTAATGGTGGATAAGGAATATGTTAAAGCGAAAGCAGAATATGAAAGAGCGCTAGGATTAAAGCCAAATGATATTTATCCCAAGGATCAAATTGCCTTGATTAATAACACGCTGTCTAAGATGGAAGGATTGGACATTCAATATTCTAAATTAATGTCTGATGCGGTTAAAAACAGGTCTGTATCTAAATGGGAATTCGCAAAATCGAATTACCAAGCTGCCTTGGAGTTAAAGCCAAGTGAACAATCTCCGAAGGATGGGATTGCTGAAATGGATGCGAAATTAGGAGCCATAGCCGCTAAAGAGGATGCCGAGAAAATGGCTTTGGAAAATAAATACACCAAATTTATTAGTGACAGTGATGCAGAAATGTTGAATGAAAATTATGCTAATGCAAAGGCTGGTTACGAGAAAGCCTTGGTGTTAAAACCAAAAGAAAATTATCCAAAAGATCAAATTGCTATTGCGAATGCCAAAATGTTAGCGATTCAAGGAGCGGATAAGCAGTATAGTAAATTAATGGCTGACGCAGAAAAGGATAAATCATTGAAAAAATGGGAGTTGGCAAGAGCCAATTATGTAGCTGCTTCTGAAATAAAACCAAATGAGCAGGCTCCAAAGGATGGAATGGCTTTCATTGATTCCAAATTAGCTACAATTAATGCGGACGCAGCAGCTAAACGAAAAGCGCTGGAGGACAATTACAACACATATCTCGCCACCGCAGATGGGTTAATGGAGAGTAAAGACTACCTTAAGGCTAAAGGAGAGTACGAGAAGGCATTAAACCTAAAGCCAAAAGAGAATTATCCAAAGGAACAAATTACAAAAGCGAATTCTAGTTTGGCCCAAATTGAAGGGGTGGAAAAACAATATGGTAAATGGATGGCAGATGCATTAAAAAATAAATCATCCACTAATTGGAACCAAGCAAGATCAAATTACATGGCGGCATCTGAACTAAAACCAAAGGAGCAAGCTCCTAAAGATGGCATTGCGGAAATGGATAAGAAATTAGCTTCTATGGCTGCGGCTGCAGAGGCTAAACAAAAAGCAATTAATGATAGGTATGCTGGTTTTGTTGCGGATGGAGATGCGATGATGACCCTCGAAAAATATGACGATGCACAAAAAGCATACAAAGAAGCATTAACCGTAAAAAGTCAGGCGGATTATCCTAAAACTCAATTGGCTATCATCGAGGACAGGCTAAAGGGGATGGCTATTGCGGCAGCTGCAAGTGAGAATGAAGCAAAAGAATTAGCGGCTAAAGAGCTCGCTTATTCTCAGTCCATTGGAACAGCGGATCAACTATATAAAACGGGATCCCTATCAGCGGCAAAAGCAGAATATAAGAACGCGTTAAGTATTTATTCAGGGAAAGCATATCCGGTGAGCCAAATGGCAGAAATTGATGCTAAATTGGAAGAAATTGCTGCTTCTGATGCCGCAGCAGCCGAGGAATTGGCAATGGCGAAAGCAAAAGAAAATAGTTATTCGGAAATCATTGTAAAAGCGGATGCCGCATTTGCTAAAAATGATTTCGTGAGTGCGCAATTAGAGTATCAAAATGCTCAAAAAGTGTTTAGTGACAGACCGTACCCTGCGAACCAGATTAAGAAAATGGAGGCTTTAGAATTAGCGGCTATGAGAAAAGCAGAGAAGGAAGCACTGGCAGTTGCTCAGTTGGAAGAAAATACCAAACGTTTTAACGAAATTGTGGCAGAGGGGGATGCTTTTGTTTCGGCTAACAATCTTCAAAAAGGGAAGTTTAAATATGAAGCCGCTTTAAAACTATTTCCTGGAGATGCTTCGGTCACTGCGAAAATGAGAAGTGTGGTTTCGAAAATGGAAGAAGCTAGAAAGATGGCGGCTTTTCATGCAAAAAATGACACGGAGTTTAATCGTAAATTGGCTGTTGATTATCCAAACGGATTAAATGAAACGACTAAGAAAGGAACGAAAACAACGACTAGAATTATTGTGGTAGCCAATAACCGTGGAGATGAATACAAAAAAGAAGTATACTCTTATGGTGCGATATTCTATTTTAAGAATGGTAAAAAAGTGGATGAGTCCACTTTTACGAAAGAGACTAAAGGGCATTAATTACTTTAAATAACGCATAAAAAAAGCGGCCTTTGAGCCGCTTTTTTTATGCGTTATATAGCCATCCATCATCCATGATCTATCTAATTAATTAATTAATTAATTAATTGAATTTCTACTCTTCGGTTAAGTCTTCTTCCCCTTGGAGTTTCATTTGTAGTCATAGGACTACTTTCTCCATTTCCTAAGTAGGAAACCCGATCTTTCTTAATGTAGTTGGACAAAAAATAATCGTACACTGATTTGGCTCGTTTTTCTGAAAGCTTTTGGTTGGAAGAGGGGTTGCCAATATTGTCGGTATGTCCAATTACTTGAATGTTTTTAGTTGGGTTTTCATTTAGATATTCCATTATTAATTCTAAATCTTTGTAGGATCTAGGTAGTAGCTTATCCTCCCCACTCGCAAACTGTATGTTTTTCATGACCAAGCTAGAATCTGTTTCTAAGGAATAAACATAATTTTCATTCGCATACGATTCAGGCGGTACAGGAGCCGTTACCGCTAGGATGGAGTCCTTTTCTGCCGAATACTCCTGTAGGCGAACAAGGGACACGGCATCGACATAATAATAGGCTTCATGATGCCAGAAATTTAGACTGTACCAGTTCTTTCGTTTTAATCGATCCTTGAAACTACTATTGGAAAAATTTCCAATAGTCAAGTAACGTTCAGCCCCCTTGGCTCGGTACACTCCGCTAATTTTCATCCATTGGCTTGAATCGGATTGGACAATACCCTTAAAATCCGTTAATTCAATTTGAGGTGGATTCGTAGTTATGTAGTAATCGGAAGTGTAGGAGGGTTTCTTACGATAAAGGGAAGCTCCAAACTTTTTCGCAAAATTATTGGAATGCGTACTCCAACTGATCCACATTTCAAAGTAATATTTTTGTGCCTCTACCAGTTTTTGCGTTAGTTTAATTTGAATAAACTCCCGATAATCTGGGTAAATTCGTAATCCTACATAGGCTATTCCGTTTTTGGCTTTTGGAGGGTTCCAGTCCTCTGTTTCCGGTGGGACTCTTCCATTTTCTACAAAATAATCTACCGTATTGACAAACCGCCAAGGTCGGGCTGTGGTTCGTCTGCCCTTTTTTTGTTCAAAGCTACCGTTTGGAACAAGGTTTTGAGAATAGGAAGAATACGAGTGTCCTAGCAAGATTAGGACAATAATCACACATATATTTATGCTTTTCATGTAGATGTATTTTTACGATTCAACATTACGGATTTAACCAACTACAAACAGAATAATGTGGATTGTATTGTTAACAGATGGGTGGTGAAATCTCCCTTCCTTATTCCTTTTCGATATTTGGATTCTGAAAAATTGCCCCAATAATTATGAGGTATTGAGAAGTGAAATAAGTGATTACTGGAATGTCTTTGAAGCTAAATACATTTTGAGTGAAATTTTGTAAAGTCAAAAGCATGGTAGTAATAGAATATAATACAATTCCGCTCAATACAATATAATAGCTTTCTTCGTTTACATGATCTTGTCTTTTTAGTCCTTGGGATACGAGTACCCAAAGTAATAGTTGGAACAGGATAGCTGGGTATTGCCAAAGTTCCAGTTCTTCAATAATGAAAATTGAAATTGGAAAGGCGATAATGAGTAAGCTAAGGAAAAGGTTGACTGAAGTTATTGATTTAATGGCCTCTATGGGGAGGCGCTTTTTTGTGGTGAATTGAAAAGCATAAGCATAGGAATAGATGGCCAATAGGGAAAATATAAAGGTACCCCCTAAAAACCAGTTGGAAACATCAATTCGTAGTAAAAAGGAAATGTCTGACAAAATTGAAAAGGTAATTCCTAAAACGATTCCTTTTTTGATACCTTTTTGTAGGTTTTTTCCGGTAGAAATAAAGTAGTTGAAAAGAAATAAAAGTGCTAAGGGCTTTGTTAGGTATTCTGTCCAGCGATATTCTGAAGAATGAAAATAGAAAATAAAGGCAACTATTAAAAAATACAGTAACGTGTTTTTCCAGAAACGTTTATAAAATATATTCAATTAATTTTCGTTTAATGGCGTTTGGTCAATGAATAACTAGAGAAAACATTTGATTCTCCAGTGAAACAAGTATAGCGAAATTTACTCAATATACTAATTAACGATGACGTTCTTTTTCCAAAGCATGGCGTTAATAATCCATGCAGGTAATGGTTTTGTTGGGTTGCGACTTAATAAGTTGATGTTTATGTTTAACCATTTAATAATAGGTACCTTAAGTGTTTCTACGAATTCTATTAATGTACCATCAGGGTCTTCTACATAACCCCAATAGCCACTTGCACTTCCCATATCAAATGCGCCATTGCTTAAAACTTGAAAAGGGAACCCTTTGTCTTCACATTCTTTTACCAAAGAATCTAAATCATGTACATCAAATGCAAGATGAATAAATCCATGATCCCCCCAAAAACGATTCTCAAAGATTCTTTTTCTAGTTTCGGATTTCCCTAAATGCTGAATTAATTCAATTTGGCTTTCTCCTAATAATTTGCTGAAACCACCACTTCTTGGGGTGTGATAGGTGAGTAATACCCGTCTATAGCAAGACTTTCCATCGGGTAGCTCTGAGAGGTCATCGAACAGACCTTCTTGGTCATAAATTACCTTGTCGTATTCTAAAATGTCCATGTAAAACCTTAAGGAAGCTTCCATGTCGGATACGCCAATAACACATCCAAATGGCCCTCCAGTATTACTTCCTTTCTTAGAGTACCAGGAATCAAACTCCTTAAGCTTAAGCATGTTCTGATTATGATCTTCTATATAAAAACACTTTTTTCCGTCTGCTTCGGTTTGGATGGTGGATAAAAAATGAACTCCTTTTTTTTGAAGGTCATCATAGGATTGTTGAATATTTATTGACTTTACAGTCGCCATATTAATTCCTAAATCACCTAATTGAATCCGGTTTTTTGGCTTTTCAGGGTGCCGATCCAAATATTGCCACAGTTCATAACCACTCCCCCCTAATTTATTCATGGCCAAAATAGCCGTTTTTTTATGCGACTCTCCCCCCATATAAGGGGCCATAAAAGTGGCTTCATTTTCGTCTTCGAAAACAATTACACTGGAACCCAAATTTTGAGAATACCATTTAAAGGTGTTTTGGGCATTATCCGTACCTACGCCAATTTGTTGTATTCCGTAGATTAATTTTTTTTTGTTAAGCATACAACCGTGTGTGATATTTATTTAAAGTAATAAATACGTTCAACTACATAATTGTGATTTGGGGTAGAATCTCCTTAAGATGTAGTAAAACAAAAAGTTATGTGCAATGTTGTTGTTAGATAGTTGCAATATAGAATAATCATGGATTAGAAGTCTTTTTAAGAACCTTTTTTTTTAATAATTTCAGAATTGGTTTGAACCTATTTTGTAGAACTCAAACCTAGGGTAATATGAAGCAATTATTATCTTTGGTTACTTACATTTAGTAAAACACTCAATTTGGCTGGACAAAAGAAATTTGGATTTTTCGGAGGGGTTTTCACCCCATCCATTTTAACCATTTTAGGCGTAATCATGTACATGCGTTTAGGCTGGGTGGTTGGTCACGCTGGTTTATCCGGGTCCATCATAATTATTTTAATTGCACATGTTATTTCCATTGCTACGGGGCTTAGTATTTCTTCTATTGCGACCAATAAACAAGTTGGGGCAGGAGGAGTGTATTATGTATTATCTCGAAGTTTGGGTTTACCCATGGGGGGAGCCATTGGTTATACCTTGTTTATTGCCACCTCTTTTAGTATAGCCCTCTACCTTATTGGTTTTGCCGAAAATTTCAACCCCGTAATAGGGTTGGGTTCTACGGTAAATGATTTTAGGTTATCGGGTACTATCGCCTTGGCTGCTTTAACTGTCATTGTGTATATCAGTACCTCTGTGGCTATTAAGTCTCAGTATTTTATTATGGCTGCCATTGTTCTCTCCTTAGGGTCTATTATTTTGGGTAACCCAGATGCTGTAACTCCTATTACCTCTATGATGGATGGGGAGGTAGATGTTTCCTTTGCAGTTCTTTTTGGGATATTTTTTCCCGCTGTAACCGGATTTACTGCAGGTATTGCCATGAGTGGGGATTTAGAAAATCCGAAGCGAGATATTCCAGTAGGTACCTTATTAAGTATTGGAGCAGGCCTAATTATTTATTTAGCCTTGGCTATTTATTTAGGAACGCAAGTGGATCAATCTGCATTGAAAGGAAATTACAATGTCTTGATGGATATTGCCATTTATTCTCCTTTGGTAATTGCCGGTATTTGGGGGGCTACCTTGTCTTCTGCATTGGGTGGTTTGTTGGGAGGGCCTCGTATCTTCCAAGCAATGAGTGTGGATAATATTACACCCTTTGCCAAGTTTTTTGGTTCGGGTACTGGAAAATCTAAAGAACCTAGAAATGCTTTAATCCTAACTCTTGTTATTGCCGAAATGGGGGTCTTGATGGGGGAATTGGATACCATTGCGCGTTTGGTATCCATGTTCTACTTAATGGCTTATAACTTCATAAACCTTTCCTTCTTTTTGGAGAGTTGGGCAAATAGTGATTTTTCACCCAAATTTAAGGTAAGTAAATGGGTAGGAGCTATCGGGTTTCTAGCCACATTTACCGTGATGTTCCAAATAGATCCGGTGGCTATGGTTTTAGCTTACCTACTTTTGTTTGGAACCTTTTTCTTCCTAAAACGAAATCAAATCAGTTTAAACTCAGGTGATATATGGGGGAGTGTTTGGTCTTCAATTGTTAAAGCGGGGTTACGAAAAATGGATGGAATAGAGGAAAACCAGAATTACTGGCGTCCGAATGTTTTACTTTTTTCTGGTGGAACGAAAAAACGCCCTCATCTAATTGAATTAGCACAGGATATTGGAGGTCGTTCGGGCATGATTTCCAGTTTTGAATTGATTGAAAGTCCAGATGCAACCGTGTTATTTCCTAAAAAGGATAAAGGGGTAAAAACGACCGATATTCAGGAAGATGGTATTTTTATTCGTAGACAAGAAGTCCGGAATGTTTATGACGGTATTGAAACCATTGCGAGTGTCTATGGTTTTTCTGGAATTGAACCCAATTCTGTTTTAATGGGATGGCCTAGAAAAACGAATGAACCCTTAAAGTTTGCAAACCTAACCCAATCGTTGATTGATTTGGATTACAACGTATTGTACATGGACTATGATGAACAACGTGGCTTTGGACAGTATGAAACTATTGACTTGTGGTGGAGAGGTGTGAGTAACAATGTTATTTTAACTATTCGGTTAGTCAAGTTTCTGTTGGCATCTCAGCGTTGGGCAAATGCCAATGTGAGAGTATTATTAGTAAATGATGACCATTCTGAAAGAGGTTCTATTCAAGCCAGTATCATGGAGGTTCTGAGTGAGTTTAGGCTTTCGGCAGAAGTGAAAATTATTAATAATAGTACCGAGAAATTATCCATTTTTGAGTTAATGAAACACTATTCCAAATTTGCAGATTTAGTGTTTTTAGGGGTTCCAGATAAAATTTATGATCCGGAAAACTACGTTCAAAAAACCAATAACTTATTAGATTCCATTGGTACTTCCATGTTGGTACGTGCTTCTTCACAGTTTTCAGAAATTAGTTTGGGGTTTAGCTCCAAAGAACGTGTTCCGGCTTTTCAAGAAATAAAGGAATTACAACTAGAACCTCTAATTTTATCATTTTCTAGTTCTTTAAATAAATCCTTTGAGATATTAGAGAAACGGTTACATCATACCAATAAAGTGTTTTCTGAGAAAGCAATTGCGGTTGTAGTAGAGGGACATTCGTTGTTCTTTGAGAAATATAAAGTGCATTTTGAACTTTTCTTTTCTCAAATATCAGAAAAGAAAAGCCGGTCTAATTTCAGAGCCCAATATCAAAAGTTGAATAGCTCTATTCAAGGGGTGATTGATGAGGTCGGGGCAGAACATCGTACATTTATTTCCGAAATATTGGGTACTGAAATAGATCATTGGTATACCAAGAGATTAACCATTTTTACCCAATCGGCCAGTACGGTTCATCGGGGGCTAAACGAAAGTGATTTAAAATCGGAATCTTTGGAAAATTGGGATCTCCGATGGACCAAAAAAATACTACGGTTTAGAAAGTCTTTGTTGGGTAAAGCTTCACTTACGATTGACTGGAATGAGATGCTTCGTTATTATGAAGCCACTACTAATTTACACAATATCAAAAAGATGTTGCATGAATTGGGGGTGATTGAAGCGCTAAATGTTAAAGTATTACGAGAGCATACCGTAGTGGTTATTGAGCAGTTGCTTACAGATATTACCCAGGAACCCCAAAACCGATCTAAACGTATAGCTGAGGCAAAAAAAGTTGTGATGGAAGGGTTAGAAAATCAGTCTAATTCCATAAAACAGAAGCCGGAACAATTATTAAGAGCCGCCAATTACAGGGATCGTGAAATGATTCTGAAAATGGTGGAGTTGACTAAAAGAATTAATGTCAATTCCATTATTGAGGATTTGGAAGAGGATTTAAATTCTGCGCAACAAAAAAGAGATAGAAATCAAATTGAGGAGTATGCTAGTTTTTGGGAACGGAATCAGGAGTTGTTTTTGAATCTTTTTAAAGCTTGGACTGTTACCACTGGCTTACATATTGAATTGGTTTACTTAAAAGAAAATGTATCCACCGATATTCGAGTAGGGGTTTTTGGAATGTTTAAAAGACTATCGAAACATTTAAAAGACTTATTTGATTCTCAAGAAGAGTTGGAAGAAGAGAACGTTAGTCATTCATTCGGTGAAGTAGAATTATTAACACATAATCCAACAGAGTTTCTTTCTAAGATTCAAGAAAAACTACGAGATAATATTGGACATTTACCCGAGACCGTAGATTTGATTGAGGAAGAATCCATTTTAAACTTTGAAGATTACCAAGAAAATGAAATGCAACAAGTTACGGTAGAGTTGCAACGTATTGCAGATTATTTTATTGAGCTGGATTTTATTGAGCCATTAACCAGGCGTATTGAACACACGTACCGCATTATTACTTCTCGTTTCGAAGAAATGGGAAGTAGGATTGGCTTTATTAATAGTATTGAAGAAAACCCAACCCAAGATTCGGAAAAACAGGTTGCTGAATTGAAGCTAAAATTGATGGCTGATTTAGA
>CAJXZP010000017.1 GCA_913062955.1 uncultured Flavobacteriales bacterium
TTCAATACCCATTGGATACAATGCGAACCGTGCCTTCCCAATCGCCATTGCCCTCCCTGTATCAGCGATATTCAATATATAAGTATGTATGCAGCGATGTTCACGGCAATTGTTTGGCTTGCTTTTATTAGTTACACCTATTTCACGAATCGTTCGTTACCTTTGTAACGTGTCAAATATTGTAATGAACTCAAAACGTATTATTTTTCTTTTTGTTCTAACCCTTTTATTGGTTGCAACTACCCATTCCGTTACCGCCCAGCGTAAAGGGGATTATCAAATAGCGGAGCAGTATTTTAAACAAGGAGATTTTGAACGGGCAGCGGAATATTACTTAAAAGTCTACAAACAAACGGGATCCACCGCCTACTTTGACAAATATATTACCGCCCTGAATAACAATCAAGATTATTCGGGGGCAGAAAAGGCCATCAAAAAACAAATCAGAAAACAGCCTAAACGACTTTCCTTAAGAGTTCAATTAGGGGATATTTATTTTATCTCAGGAAAGAAAGAATCTGCTACGGAAACCTGGACCAAAGTCATTGACCTATTGGAGGAGAATCAAAACGAAATTGTTACCATAGCCTATCAATTCACAAAAATTGACCAAGCAGCTTTCGCTTTACAAGCCTATGAACTCGGGAAAGAAAGCATTCCCGGATTTTTCTCCTATTATCCTCAAATGGCCGATTTATATGGTTTAATTGGTGATTATGGGAAAATGATTGACTTGTATTTAGAACTCATTCGGGTCAACCCAGGCTATCAGCAAACGGTACAAAATTTATTGAATCGCAACTTTGACTTTACCGATGACAATGTCAACACGCAACTCTTAAAACAAAAGTTATATCAACAAACGAATCAGTTTCCCGACAATCAGATGTATGCGGAAATGTTGATTTGGTTAAATCTACAACAATCCAATTTCAAAGGTGCTTTTGTTCAAGTTAAAAGTCTGGATAAACGATTTAAAGAAAACGGAAGTCGTTTATTAAATTTTGCACGAATGGCAAGTAAAAACGAAAAATACAGTATTGCACAAGAAGCGTACGAGACCCTTATTTCCAAAGGGGATTTTCAACCTTATTATGAAACCGCAAGAATTGAATTGTTAACGACAAAAAAAGCGGTTTTAGATTATTCCATATCCAGTACCACCAAGCAATACGAAAAACTAAATTCCCAATACCTACACACCATTGAGGAGTTTGGTATCGCGGATCACACCGCACCCGCCATCCGAGAAATGGCCCAAATTAATGCGGTTACTCTAAACCAACTTGACTTTGCGATTGATTGGTTGGTAAGAACTATTGAATCGCCTGGTGTGGCTAAACGAGAAGCCGCTTTATGTAAAATTGCTTTGGGGGATTATTTACTTATGAATAATCAAATTTGGGAAGCTGTATTGTATTACATGCAAGCGGAAAAAGCCTTCAAATATGATGCATTGGGAGATGAAGCAAAATTAAAAGCGGCTAAGGTTTATTATTATACGGGCGATTTTAACTGGTCTTCTGGAAAATTAAATATCCTGAAAGGGTCCACCTCAAAGCTCATCAGTAATGATGCCTTGTATTTATCCAATTTAATAACCGACAACACCACTACCGACACCAATTTACATCCTATGCAAATGTATGCGCAGGCCGATTTATGGTTTGTTCAACATCGCTATGAAAAAGCGTATTCCAAATTAGATAGTTTACAGGAATTTTATCCGGACCATTCGCTGGCAGATGAAGTATTGTTTCAAAAGTACAAGATTAGATTTGCGCAAAAAGAGTATGAACAGGCAGCCATTGAGCTAACTCAGATAATGGATTATTACAGTACGGATATTTTGGGGGACGATGCCATTTTCAAATTGGCTGAACTCTACGAAATCCATCTATCGGATACCGAAAAAGCGATGCAGTATTACCTACTACTCATGACCGATTACCAAGATTCTGTTTTTGTCACCGAGGCTAGAAAACGTTACCGAAAATTAAGGGGTGATTCTGCTTAAGGAACCACCCTCTTGTAATTCCTAATTCTTTTTAGCTACACCAAGTTATTCTCCAACAAATATTCGGCAATTTGAATGGTATTTGTTGCGGCCCCTTTTCTTAAGTTATCCGCAACAACCCACATATTTAACGTTTTTGGTTGACTTTCATCTCTACGTAATCTACCTACGAAAACCTCATCTTTATTATGCGCATATTTAGGCATCGGATAGGTATTGGTTTCTGGACTATCCTGTAAAATCAAACCTTCCGTTTCATGAATGATTTTACGGACATCACTAATTTCAAATTCCTGTTTAAATTCTACATTAATCGCTTCCGAATGTCCTCCTTCCAAGGGTACTCGAACAGCTGTAGCTGTAATGGCTAAGGAATTATCGCCCAAAATTTTGCGGGGTTCATTCACCAATTTCATTTCTTCCTTGGTGTAATCATTTTCTAAAAACACATCACAATGAGGTAAACAGTTTTTATCAATGGAATACGGGTAAGCCATTTCACCCTTCACGCCATTCCGTTCATTTTCCATTTGTTGAACAGCCGCTTTTCCGGAACCAGAAATGGACTGATAGGTAGACACAATGATTCGTTTAATACCGTATTTCACCTTCAAAGGAGCCAATGCCATCACCAGTTGAATAGTGGAGCAATTGGGATTCGCAATAATCTTATCTTCTTTGGTTAGTAGATCGGCATTAATTTCAGGAACAATTAATTTGTTTTCTGGATGCATTCTAAAAGCGGAAGAATTGTCGATAACCGTTGTCCCTACGGCTGAAAATTGAGGTGCGAACTCCAACGAAATCTCTCCCCCCGCAGAAAACAATGCAATCTCCGGTTGGGCAGCAATAGCGTCTTGCATCGAAACAATCTTTACCTGTTTACCCCTAAAGGTAATTTCCTTACCCGTAGACTTTTCGGAAGCCACAGGCAACAACACGTCAAATTTCACATTTCGTTCTTCCAATAACTGAAGCATCACTCTTCCCACCATTCCGGTAGCTCCTACAACGGCAATTTTCATTTTTTTATAAATTTTGTGCAAGTATAACCTTTCTTTCAAGAAATGGAATCTAATTATTTAGGGTATCATAGCCCTTATAAACAGGTAGGAAAAACAAAATCACCCACCCATTAAAACCTATTCCTATTTATTTCTACATTTATGCAACGGACCTCCATTAATATCAGTCTATTATTTCAAGTATCTACCTTTGTGAGGTATTTGCGCACTTTAACAACATAAATTGTCATGAAAAAAATCTATACACTCGCATGCATTCTTAGTTTAAGTTCTTGGGTAATGGCTCAAGAAACAAATGAAAATGTTCCTGAAATCCCCCAACCCGTTCAAGTCACCAAAGATACTTCTGAAGTACATATGAACGGTAAAAAGATCATCATCATTACCAACGAAACAAATAGATCTAATAAATCAGAACCCTCTACCAAAACAGTTTCCATATTTTCGACCCAGCGAAACCGGGTTTGGCAAGGATTCGAAATTGGATTTACGGGAGTGAGTTATTCCAAAGATTTTGATACCGACATACCAGCCGGTTTGGAGTACTTTGAGGTCATTGAATCCAACTCTATCAATTGGGCCATTAACCCCTTTGAATTAGATGTACGTATCATTGGGGAGTATGTGAAATTTTCTACGGGAATTGGGTACTTGGCAAAAAACTTCACTTTAGCGAACAACTATCACCTATACAAAGCAACAGATGGAGTAACCAGAGGCTTTCAAGACCCAGATAAACAATTGGAAAGAAATCGTTTCAGAACCGGATACATCACCTTTCCGGCAATGTTATATTTTAATACGGATCCGCATCCACAACGGGCATTTAGAATTGCCGGGGGAGTTGTATTTGGAACTAGAATATTTGAAGCATACCGTTTAAAACATCAAGAAAACGGGCACAACACCCGTGAAAAATACAATGGAGAATTTAATGCCAATCCCATGATGTTGGATATGCGCGGCTTAATTGGTTACGGAGGATTTAACATTTATGCAACCTATGCTACAATGAGCTTATTCAATCCCGGTTTTGGACCCGAAGTATATCCGTATACCATTGGGATTTCATTCATCAACAATTATTAAAAAAATCAGTAAACCTTTAGGAATCATAGCTGGCTTAATTCTGTTAGCATTCGTACCGGTATACTTTAACTACTATGGCATTAAAGACGCCATAATTGCTATTATTGGAGGATTAATGGGGGGAGGTATAGCGGACTGGTTATACCGTAAACGGAATAAAAAAAAATAGGCTCACCTATATTATATCCGGAAATGGATGATATATAAAGCGAAATAACGATTGCGTTTTGATAAAAAAGGCCTTATTTCCATATGGAAACAAGGCCTTTTTTACAAATACAATTTTAAGGGTATTCCATAGTAAAACCCTAATCTAACCCACTCATTAATAACAAGATCATGAATTAAATAAAAAAAATGATTTTTGGTTATTAGTAGCCGTAAAAAATCACTACTTTTGCCGCCTCAAATTGAAACTGATTTTTAATTATAACGCATACTCGATATGTCTGAATCAACAGGAAAAATTTCCCAAGTAATTGGAGCGGTAATTGACGTTACCTTTGAAGGTGACTCACAATTACCAAAGTTGTACGATGCACTTTCTGTAAAAAGAGAAGATGGCACTGAAATCGTTCTAGAAGTTCAACAACACATTGGTGAAGATACGGTAAGAACAATTGCCATGGATTCATCGGATGGTTTTAGCCGTGGAATGGTAGTAACTCCAACAGGGAGTGCTATTTCAATGCCCATTGGTGAAGCTGTAAACGGACGTTTATTCAATGTTATCGGTGATAGTATTGATGGCATGCCCAACGTAGAAAGAGTTAACGTAATGCCAATCCACAGAGATGCACCTAGATTCGAGGATCTATCTACATCTTCTGAGATTCTTTTCACAGGCATTAAAGTGATTGACTTGATTGAACCTTATGTAAAAGGTGGTAAAATTGGTCTATTCGGTGGTGCTGGTGTTGGTAAAACTGTATTGATTCAAGAATTGATTAACAACATTGCAAAAGGACATGATGGTCTTTCTGTATTTGCAGGTGTTGGTGAGCGTACTCGTGAAGGTAATGATTTACTTAGAGAGATGCTTGAGTCAGGTATTATCAACTATGGTGAGGCATTTATGGAATCCATGGAAAAGGGAAATTGGGACATTAGTCTAATTGACCAAGAAAAATTGAAAACATCAAAAGCCACATTTGTATTCGGTCAAATGAACGAACCTCCTGGTGCACGTGCTCGTGTAGCTTTATCGGGTTTAACGCTTGCTGAATATTACCGTGACGGTGATGCAGGTAGTACAGAAGGTGGAAAAGATATTTTATTCTTTATTGATAATATTTTCCGTTTTACCCAAGCAGGTTCTGAGGTATCCGCCCTATTAGGTCGTATGCCATCTGCCGTAGGATACCAACCAACATTAGCCTCTGAAATGGGGGTAATGCAAGAGCGTATTACATCTACTAAGAATGGTTCTATTACATCTGTACAAGCGGTTTACGTACCTGCGGATGATTTAACGGATCCGGCTCCAGCAACAACGTTTGCTCACTTGGATGCAAAAACAGTATTATCTCGTAAGATTGCTGAGTTAGGTATTTATCCTGCTGTAGATCCATTGGATTCTACTTCTCGTATTTTAACTCCAGAGATTGTAGGTCAAGAACATTACGATTGTGCTCAAAACGTAGTAGAGATTTTACAACGATATAAAGAGTTACAAGATATTATTGCTATTCTAGGTATGGATGAGTTATCTGAAGAAGATAAATCAGCGGTTCACCGTGCACGTAGAGTACAACGTTTCTTATCTCAACCTTTCCACGTTGCAGAGCAATTTACAGGCTTAACGGGAGTACTTGTATCTATTGAAGATACGATCAAAGGTTTTAACATGATTATGAACGGAGATTTAGATCAATATCCTGAAGGAGCATTTAACCTGAAAGGAAATATTGATGAAGTGATCGCTGACGGTGAAAAGCAGTTAGCTAACGTTTAATAAATTCAAGAATATGCAATTAGATATTCTAACACCAGAAAGAAAGCTATACAGCGGAGAAATTACATACGTTGAAATGCCGGGTATCGATGGATACTTTGGGGTTTTAGCAGAACATGCTCCAATGATTTCGGCACTTAAAGCTGGTCAAATTACTGTGGATCAAGTGAACGCAATTTCACCAGATGCGGATGCTACGAATACTTTTATTGAAGAGGCTAAAAACAAACGTTTTAGTCTGGATGTTAAAGGTGGTGTAGTTGAAATTTTCCACAATAAGGTAATTGTTCTTTTGGACTAATACTTTATTTCACAAAACAAAAAAGGGGATGTAAATACATCCCCTTTTTTTATGCCCATTTATTAGATCTACTCACTCGTAATATTTGACGATTGGGACACATCATACAATAATTGTGTAATCTCCAAAAACTGTTCTACGTCTAATTGCTCCGGTCTTTGCCCTACATATTTTTCTGGTAATTCTACTTTGAATTCGTTCAACATCGATTTTAAGGAATTACGTAAAGTTTTCCGTCTTTGTCCAAAGGATGTTTTAACCACTCGCTTATAGAACTTTTCAGGAAAAGGTAATTCGGTTCGTTTATTACGTGTTAAACGAATAACACCTGAATTTACTTTAGGTGGGGGATCAAAGTTCTCTGGTCCTACCGAAAATAAATATTCAATATCATACCATGTTTGAAGCAAAACACTCGTTAATCCATATTGTTTATTACCCGGTTTCGAAGCAATTCTAACCGCCACTTCCTTTTGAAACATCCCCGAACACTCTACAATTTGATCTTTGTTCTCAAAAACCTTAAACATAATCTGAGTGGAAATGTTATACGGATAGTTTCCTATCAGCGCAATTTTCTCCTCGGTAATATCACTAATTCGCATATGCAAGAAATCGCCTTCAATAATCCGATCTCCTAGCGCCTTAAAGTTTTTTCTTAAATACACAATCGACTCCGTATCGATATCAATCACGGTTAAATTTTCACCATGAATAGGCATCAACACTTTGGTCAATACGCCCGTTCCAGGGCCAATTTCCAAAACCTTAGTAAAGTTTTTACTTTGTAAACTAGTCGCGATATCGCTGGCTATTTTATCGTTGGTTAAAAAGTGTTGCCCTAGATGTTTTTTTGCTCTTACTTTCATTACACGACCTCTAAAAGTGTTCTAAATGCAACGAAATGATCTTTGTATCGTTGCGTATGTTTTATTTGCAATACAGGTGCAAATTGCTCTTGATACGCTTCTAGTTTTTCCAAACTTTCACAATGGTATTGAATCGAATAATTAGTTCCCTCCTCATCTTCTACCAAAACTTTAGAAAAAACGCGTTCGGTAAACATTCCGGTATCCATCACTTCTGGAATATGAACTTCCTTCATCCATTTTAGCCAGTCGTCATGTTTTTCATTCGAAATCTTTACCGTTACATTATAAATAATCATGCTTTTGATTTAAGCTGCAAAGGTGGCAATTACAAACGGTTAAGCCCGCATCACGAGGGAATATTTTAGCTATCGTAAAAACGGTATTTCAATTTAGTAATCTTGATTTCCTGTGATTTTAATTCTTTTCGTAAAATGGCGACCATTAACCCATCTTCATACAAATACTCATAGCGATAAATAAGTGCTGCATCAATCCACAAATGAGCGACCTGAAGTATACCGTGACCATCATATTCCATCACATACTTTTCTTCCCTACGGGTAAGCTCTCGGATATTTCTTGCGAAGGAAATCAATAAGTCACCCTCATATCCATAATCGGTGGAGGAACGATGAACCCCATGAATAAAACGTGCCCGTGTATTTGTGACCCTACCCTGCTCGTCCAAATCCACGACTTCATATTTGTACGTTAGATTTTCATCATTCAGGTAAAATCGTTTAAACTGCCTATCGGAAAACTTTTCATAGGTGAATATTTCTTGAGAAATTAAGTGGGCATCATGGACATTTGAAATTTCCTTTTTTTCGACTAGACCATCTGGGGTATACTGAAAAGAGGCCAATTCATTCCGACCTTCAAACCGCAAATGAACCGTAGCCAAACGCCCTTTTCGATCTACAAAATACGACTTGATTTTACACGAACCCGAAGGAGCGTACTCCATATATTTTGAAACATTACCGAGTGCATCAAATTCAAAAACCTGATGTTGCTGCGTTTTTCTCAAGGTTCTATTTGGCATTTTATACATCACTACCGTTTGAATGGATTGCACATTCATCCTATCGATAAAATCTGGATTATAAAAAGGGTACGCCTGTAAAACAGGAGCCGAATGAATATCTAACTGTTGCGATACCCCCATGGAACTACATAGCCAACCAGATACGAAAAGAAGTATCCCTAAAAAATGATTATTTGGCATATCCTACTTAATCTGTTTAAAGGCTTCTTCCACGTCCATAGTAGGCATTTGACATGCCTTATTGACACATACATAATAGAAAGTTTCCCGCGCCATATATTTCCCCTGTAATAATGGGATTTCGGAATCCCCACGACTTCCCAATACCAATTTATTGGGAATATACGTTCTTTCCAGTGCTTTACGTTTTTCCAATGCTTGGGGACCCACAATGGCTACCTCGTAAAGAGGATAAACTTGCTTTAGCATCAAATTACCCCAATGAGAATATCCGGAACCATAAGATGCCATTTGTCCTTGAATATTATTCAACATGGTTTCACTTATTTCCAACATTTTGTGATCATCGTAAATGGAGCCTACCAAAAACAATCCATTGGCTAAAGAAGCATTGGAACTCGGAATAACATTATCACTAATATCCATTTTCCGGGCAATCAATTCCGGATCCAAGTCGGAGGTAAAATAAAACATACCACTTTCATTATCATAAAAGTGCACGATGGAATACTCCGACAATTTTTTAGCTTCTTCCAACCAATAACTATCAAAGGTAGCTTCATACATACGTACAAAAGCTTCGATAGTTAACGAATAATCCTCCAAAAAACCATTAATGCTTGAGGTTCCATTTTTATAATTATGAAATAATCCGCCATCTTTTTTTCGTTGCGTTTCGGCAATAAACCGTCCTGTTTTCTTAGCCGAATTCAGAAATTCCACCTCATCAAAGGCGATATAAGCATCAATCAATCCTTTCATCATAATCGCATTCCAGGAGGTTAAACTTTTATCGTCTAAACCCGGATGAATACGTCCTTCTCTATGTTTTAACAATTTCTTATTCGCTCTAGAAACCGTTTCTTTTAGCTGATCCTCTTTCATTTCTAATTGCGCAGCTAACGACACATCGGTTAATTGACGTAAGGGAATATTATTTCCATGTTCCCAAAGGGCTTTACCTCCCAAATTATAGTACATTTTCATTACCTCATAATCGGCACCCACCACTGATTTAAACTCGGCATTCGTCCATACATAGTATTTTCCTTCCTCCCCATCACTATCGGCATCTAACGAGGAATAAAAGATGCCCTTCCCATTGGACAATTCCCGTTGACAAAAAGCGATAGAAGCCGCTACTATTTCTTTATATAATGGATTCTTAAATCGAGTATACGCTTCCGAATACAAAGAAATTAGTTGTCCGTTATCGTACAGCATTTTCTCAAAATGAGGGACCTTCCAGTACTTATCGGTCGAATACCTGGTGAACCCCCCACCAATTTGATCGTACAATCCACCAAAAGCCATTTTATTAAGGGTCAGTTCCACATGCGCTTCCACCTCGGCATGATTCCCTAATGTGCCGTACCGCATTAAAAACTGCAAATTATTCGGCAAGGGAAACTTTGGTGCTCTTTGGGTCCCCCCTTCTTGGGGATCAAATTGCGATTTCCACTGGTCCACCATTTCATCCAAGGTTCCCAATTCAAAACCAGAAGTTAGGGTGTTTTTAATAATCAATTCACTTTGCTTCACCCCATCGGTTAAATTCTGCGCATATTCACGCACCTTCTCTGGATGGGTAGTGTATTCTTCGGAGATACGTTTCAATAATTCCATCCATTGTTCTCGCCTAAAATACGTACCCCCATAAAATGGTTTTCCATCGGGTAAAGCAAAGCAGTTTAATGGCCATCCCCCTCTACCTGTCATTAATTGAACGGCATTCATATAGATTTGATCAATATCTTGACGCTCTTCTCTATCTACCTTAATACATACAAAATTGTCGTTCATTAATTGCGCCACTGCTTCATCTTCAAAGCTTTCATGCTCCATTACATGACACCAATGGCAAGCCGCGTAACCGATACTAATCAGAAGTAATTTATTTTCAGATTTGGCTTTATTCAAGGCCTCTTCTCCCCAGGGGTACCAATTCACCGGATTATGAGCGTGTTGTAATAAGTAGGGACTCGACTCCTTAATTAAATGATTGGTATGTGCATGTTGTTCTTCCACTTTTTCGTTTTCTTGGCTCTGACAGCTAAAATTCAAAAATAATATACTCCCATAAATCAAAGTGAGTAAGCCACCTGTTGTTACTTTTTTCACTAAACTTGTCATTTAATACCTTTCAAAATTTAAATCTACTTACGTTGGTCAATATCGGCAAAAATACACACAAAAAACTGCGGTTGGAAGTCTCAAAAAAAGAGCACACCCCAAAATGGGTAGTTCCTACAATGGCAGGGGGTTGGTTTTCAGGTTTATTAATTTTATTCTGGTTGTACTCCGTGACAGCTATTTCCATCTGGGAAACCTTAAAACACCTTCTGTTTTTCTCGGTGTCATTCACATTAATCCCCTACAAATGGGTAGTGAAATTCATCCCTTTGGATTACCCCTTTATTATAACTTTAAATTTTTTAGGGCTTGGGCCCATTCTTACCAGCATGTTCTTCTTGGCTAATTTCATGCTAGCCACCCCGATAGAAACACAGGTTGTCCAAATCGTAAACACCACTCGTGGAGAAGGCTTTTCGGCTACAAGTACGGTCATTGAACTAAAAAACGAAACCCTTCAAGATTATCCCAAATTCAGAACCTTTGACCAGGGTTCGCACCTGCAAATTGTGACCTATCCCTATTTCTCCTATACCCTATCCAACGGATTATTTGGGTACCCTGTTTTGAGCACATACGATTTCACAACAAAACCCAAATAGCTAGCGTTAAAGAATGTCAAAATCCTACATTTGTATACTACACAAAAAACGGATTCGTTATTCCGAAAAACAACTGTATGTCAAAAGCAATTAAGGGTTTTTCTAAACTCACCAAGGAAGAAAAAATAGATTGGGTAGTTTCCAATTATTTCAGTGATCAAGAAACTGGAAAAGCGGTGTTAAAACAGTATTGGAATAAAGATGAAAAGCTGCAGCAAGTTCATGATGAATTTATTGAAAACACCCTTACCAATTACTACTTACCTTTTGGAGTGGCACCAAACTTTCTGATTAACGATGTTATATATACCATTCCAATGGCCATCGAAGAAAGTTCGGTCGTGGCTGCTGCGGCAAAGGCAGCTAGTTTTTGGATGGCTAGAGGAGGCTTTAAAACAGAAGTGATTTCGACCAAAAAAATTGGACATGTGCATTTCGTGTATTATGGAGATTACGATACTTTACTAAATTTCTTTAACAAGATCAAGGATAAATTTTATAGAGACACCGAAAGTATTACCGCCAACATGCGAAAACGTGAGGGGGGTATTACCGATATCATGTTAATCAATAAAAACTACGAAGAGCCAAATTACTACCAAATCAAAGCCAACTTTGAAACGGCAGATTCCATGGGTGCCAATTTCATTAACACTTGTTTGGAACAATTTGCCGAAACTTTAAAACGTGAAATTGAAGCTTCCGATGTTTTTACCGAGGAAGAAAAACAAATTCAAATCATCATGTGTATCCTATCTAATTACACCCCCGAATGTTTGGTAAGAGCGGAGGTAAATTGTTCGGTAGATCAATTGGCTACCGAAAACATGACGGGAGAAGAATTTGCTCAAAAATTTCAGCGTGCTATTCATGTAGCTACAATAGAACCCTATCGTGCCACTACGCATAACAAAGGAATTATGAATGGGATAGATGCAGTGGTGATTGCTACTGGAAATGACTTTAGAGCGGTGGAGGCAGCCGCTCATACTTATGCTGCACGTTCCGGTCAATACCGTTCCCTTACGCAATGCGAGATAAAGGACGGCCAATTTAGATTCTGGTTGGACATACCCATGGCCTTAGGAACGGTAGGAGGTTTAACCACCTTGCATCCTATGGTGAAATTTGCGTATGAACTTTTAGGGAATCCTGGAGCAAAAGATCTAATGATGATTATTGCTGCTTCTGGTTTAGCTCAAAATTTTGGCGCTTTAAAAGCTTTAACCACTACGGGAATTCAACAAGGACATATGAAAATGCATTTATTGAATGTATTAAATAACCTGGGGGCCACGGATAAGGAAAAAGACTTCTTTAAAATCTACTTTAAAGATAAGGTGCCACGTCATAGCGATATTGTAAATAAATTTAATGAAATGAGAGCGGCTGTAACCAACTAATGCAGCCTATTCAAAAATATTATGCTAAAGGGAAGCTCCTAATCACGGGAGAATACACGGTTCTGGATGGTGCTTTATCTTTAGCTATACCGACCAAATTTGGTCAATGGTTAGAAGTTTACACTTCTCCAGATCCCCATCAAATCGAATGGAAGAGTTACGACTATGATCAATCTCTCTGGTTTGAATGTGTTTTGGATAAAAATTTGGAAGTTCTGACTACCAGTGACCTCCAGAAAGGTCAAAAACTAAGAGATATCCTGCAACAGGTTATTCATCAAAACCCGTCTTTTAAATCGGAAGTTTTGGGGAAACAAATACGGACCAAGTTGGAGTTTAACCGAAAGTGGGGATTAGGTTCCAGTTCTACCTTGATTCATTTATTAAGCCAATGGGCTCAAATAAACCCGTATATTCTATTAGATAATACTTTTGGTGGTTCTGGATACGATATCGCTTGTGCGGATGCGGATGGTCCTATTAGCTATCAAATTTCTGATCTCGGTCGGAAGATCAAACCGGTGACATTCGCATTAGAAAGCACCGAGAACATCCACTTCGTTTATTTGGGAGAGAAACAATTTAGCGATAAAGAGATTGCAAAATATGCACAACTTGAATTCAATAGAGCGCTTTTAGCCCATCAAATAACTACCCTAACAAATCAGGTCATATCCACTACAGGAATAATCCAATTAGAGACATTACTTTCTACTCACGAGGACTTATTAAGTCAGGCTTTAGGATATTCAACGATTCACCACCAACGATTTAAAAACATTTCAGGAACCTTTAAATCTTTAGGCGCTTGGGGAGGTGATTTTGTTCTCTTTATTGGACATAAGGCAGAACTAAAACAACTTACAGCTATGGGCTACACCACCATTCTTAGTTGGACCGAAATGTTTGACTATTAATAGTCCCTTGGAATAGTTACTGTCACCACCGTACCTTCATTTTCTTTGGATTCCAGGACAATCTTACCCGAATGTAGATCCACCACTTTTTTTGAAATGGTTAAGCCTAAGCCATTCCCAGGGATATTTAGGTTCACAATGTTTTTGGCTCTAAAGAAGGAGGTAAATAAATGCATTTGTTCCTCTTCAGGAATACCCAAACCAGTATCTCTAAATTCCAATTCGAAGCCCTTTTTCCCAATGGTCACTTTGGCAAACACCTCTTCCTTTGAATACATCAAAGAATTTTTACACAGATTATACACCAAACTATCCAATAACATAGGGTCAAATAGTTGGCTTTTTTGTTCGCCAACAATCAACAAATTCACTTTTTTATTTGGAAATTCCGCCCCTATCTTCTGACTAATGATCTGTTCTACAAACTCTACTAAATCTTGATTTATGGGATTATAAGTAATTCCAGAAGATTCAATTTTACCCAAGGTATCAATATTATTAAGCAACGAATTAATACGTGTCACCTGATTCGTGATTTTAGTAAAATGCTTTTGGAAAGGTTTCATAAATCGCTCTCCCAAATCTTCGGCATACATTTCTAGGAGTTCCACACTGGACTGAATAGACGACAATGGAGTTCTAAACTCATGAGAAGTCATGGTAATGAAACGAGATTTTAATTCATTCAAATCTTTCTCCTTTTGGAGCGCCATTTTCATGTCCTCTTCAATCTTTCTTCGGGCAGATATATCCCGAAGAGCGGCAATAAACGTTCTTTTTCCCGAAACAGCAATCAAGGGTTGTACAATGGCTTCTACCCAAATAAAATCATCATCTGCTGTTTTAAACCGGTATTGTTCTACCACACGTTTGGCCCCATTGATTAGTTGTTGAAAAATATTTACACTAACACTTTCCTTTTCCTCTGGATGCACATCATCAATGGCTTTATCCCCTATAAAATCACTTGGATTTCTGCCTAACATATTACGAGAAGCGTTCGACATAAACAGGTATTCTCCTGTTTCATCAATCTCAATAATTAGGTCAGAAATATTTTCAGAAATTCGAGCCAATCTATTTTCCGAAGCTTTTTTGGCTATTTCAACTCTTTTCCTTTCATCAATATTAATTAACGTTCCTTTTACTTCCGCTACTTTTTTTGTTTCACCAAAACGGACGGAGAAGTGAATTTCCATCCATACTGACTGCCCATTAGCCGCTAACAAACGGACTTCTTTAGCAATATGCATCACTTCTTTCCCGGTAAACTCCATTCGGATAACATTATATACAATATGTCGATCCTCTGGATGAATATACTTCGTATAAAGGGTTCCAATGGTTTTATTTACCTTAAATAAAAGATGACGTTCCCACGCCTCATTCAAAAAGGTCACAATACCGTTGTTATCAATCTCAAATATTATTTCATGGATAGAGCCCAATAACCTTTTGTACTTGGCTTCACTTTGTGCCAATTTACGTTTATACTCAATACGGGAAGTAATATCCGTATTGGTAGCTACAAATTGTAATGGAATTCCATTTTCCGAAAAATTAATGTTCGCACGAGTAAGCACCCATAAATAGTTCCCCTGTTTGTGACGAATACGATATTCACATTCATAACTACCTACCCCAATTTTCAAATACGGATCAAGTACATGAAGCACCACATCCTTATCCTCTGGATGTAAAAGATTTTCAAATGAAGCAAACGAATCTGCCAACTCATGCTCTTCATAGCCTAACATTCTTTTCCATTGCCGAGAAAAATGCATTTGATTTTGCTTCAAATCAATATGCCAATATCCGTCATTTGAACTTTCAATCGCCTTTTGTAAAAGATCCTCTTTGGTGAACAGTTCTTTATTTAAAGTCTCCGCATATAGAAACTGTGTAAAAATCTCACTTAACGATAATAGTTCGGTAGTTTCCTTTTTGGACCATAATCTAGGTACTTCATTTTCAAAAAATGCGAGATATCCAATTATATTTTTCCCCGCAAATAGCGGAACAATAAAAAGGGAGGAAATTCCCATTTCTTTAATTACCTCACGAAGGTGCGGATCATGAACATCATGAGCCACTTCCTGTTTAAAGGCTTTTTGTCCATTTATAATTTCACGAATAGACTTTTCAATAAATGAATTATTTAGTATTTCAACTTCTTGACCAAAAATCACCTGTTGAGCCGAGAAATAATCATTGATATTCCGGGATACATTCGGGATAAAAATAGTTTGATAGGGATAGTATGTATTTGATAACCACTTTAAAAAAGACCCTACATTAGCCTCAAAGCCCAACCCGGTACGAAATAGATTCAATGTCTTTTCCAAAAAACCCGATTTCAATACGGTAATCTCATCCATTTCAAATGCAAATAAATCCTCCATGTAGTGTTGCCAAAAATAATCTCAATAGTTTACATTTGTGTCAATAATGAACCAAAACGTTTAAATTTCATGTCTAATGTACTCATAATTGAAGATGATGCCACAGTAAGAGAGAACCTAGAAGAACTTTTGAAGTTCAAGGGGTATACTGTGTTTGTATCTGCTGATGGTAAAAAAGGTCTTGATATGGCTTTTAAAAAAGAACCCGATTTAATAATCTCGGACATCATGATGCCCGAGATGGATGGATATGAGCTCTTACGTAATGTACGTGAAACCCCGGCTCTTACCAATACTCCAGTTATTCTATTAACGGCAAAAACCATGACCGAATCTCGAATTATGGGATTGGAGTATGGGGCAGATGATTACATCACTAAACCGTTTAATGCAAAAGAACTAATCGCACGAATTGCCAATCTGATTGAAATTCGCAGGAAACTAAAAGCCAAGGCATATTTAGAAACCAACAAAACCGAAGTTGAATCTACCGAAGATATTTTCATGCGTGAGTTGATCGTCTTGTTTGCAAACAACTTAGATAAATCACACTTTGCCATTGAGGATGTAGTTGTAGAGATGGGTTTAAGTAAATCTACGGTGCAAAGACGGGTCAAAGCGATTACGAGTAAAACTTTCAATCAGTTTCTAAGAGAATTTAGATTGGAACAAGCGAAACAGATTATTGAACAACGTGGGGGTAATATTTCAGAAATTGCATACGCTACTGGGTTTAATAGTGTTAGTTATTTCTCTTTTTCTTTCAAAAATTACTTTGGGTATCCTCCAACCGAAATAATACCAAAAGACGCAGGGTTTATTTAAACTCCTGCGCTTTCAATTCTTTTTCTTAAAACCGAGTGGCTTACTGTCACCTTGTATTTTTCGTACAAGTATTGTTTTATATCTTCAATACTTGAATTTCCTTTTTGATCGAACTCTAATAAAGTTCTTTCCAGAAGGCCGAATCCTCCTTGTCTCACATTTTCCATAACCCTATTTTTAAACTGATTCCCCCAAATCAACGAGTTAAAGATAATAATAGTTCCGGTTTTATCCAAACTTTAACATCTGTTAAACAACTCATTATCATTAACAAACATAAACAAAACACCTAGACTGCACCATTTAAGTCATCTTTTCATATGCCCATTGGAGTTCCATAGATATTTAATTTAATGCCATTACTAATTCCTTTATTTTCGTTCCCATGGATTTCATAAAAGCATTTCTCTTTCTCCTATCCATTTTGAGTATTCAAAAAGGGTATACACAAGTAGGGAATTACATACCTGAATTTCCCGTAGAAGAGTGCTCACATCAAAAAAAAGGTTCCCCACTTCAAATCCAAGAAAACCAGTTCACCCGCAATTATGACATTACGTATTACCGGCTAAATTTAACGGTTACTCCCGATTCCCAATTCGTTTCTGGTTCGGTTACCTCCCATTTTATTCCGCTACATGCATTAAATCAAATCTATTTTGAATTGAACCCCACTCTAGAGGTCGATTCTATTCAATACCATAATCAATCCGCTCTTTTTACACAAATAGATCAATTAATTCAAGTTAATGCGCATTATGATTCTCTTATCTTGGATTCGTTAACCATTTTTTATCATGGAACCCCACCCGAAGGAGCTTCATTTAAAACGGAATTACATAACCAAACACCCATTTTATGGACGCTTTCCGAGCCTTACGGTGCAATAGATTGGTGGCCATGCAAACAAAGCTTGACAGATAAAGCGGATTCTGTGGATATGTATATTACGTGTCCAAAAGAAAATAAAGTGGCAGGAAATGGCATTCTACAAAGTGTTATTACCCATGGCGATTTTTCAACGACACATTGGAAGAGCAGGTATCCCATTGCCCCTTACTTAATTGCAATGGCGGTAACTCCGTATGCCGAAATAAATTTCACATCGCACCTATCTACGGGCTCCCTATTGGTTCAAAACTACGTATACAAAGAAGATAGTGCCCGGTATCGAAATGATCTTTTCATTACCGATACGCTTCTTAGATATTATGATTCTTTAGTGGGCCCCTATCCTTTTATGAACGAAAAATATGGGCATGCACAATGGGGACGAGGAGGTGGGATGGAGCATCAAACTATGAGTTTTATGCATCACTTTCAATTTAATTTAAACGCCCATGAATTGGCTCATCAATGGTTTGGTAACAAAATCACATGCGGTTCCTGGCAAGACATATGGCTCAACGAAGGATTCGCCACCTATTTTGCGGGACTCCCCCTTGAAACAATGTACCATGGGAAATATTGGGAAGAGTGGAAATCAAATACTTTAAAACATGCATTAGCCAATAATTCACTTAGCATTTTTGTAATGGACACAAGTACATTTCAACGCATTTTCGATCCCGAATTAAGTTATGCCAAAGCCGCTTATGTTTTACATATGTTACGTGGTCAAGTTGGAGACCACCATTTTTTCAATGGTATCCGAACCTACCTATCAGATCCTGACCTAGCTTACCAAACGGCTTTAACAGATGATTTCTTTAAACATATGGAACAAGCCTCAGGCACATCCTTAACCTCCTTTAAAGAACAATGGATTTATGGAATTGGATACCCTAATTTTAATATAGAATGGGATCAAATAAACAGCCAATTAGAAATCCGCTTACGCCAAACCACCTCAAATTCAACGCCTTCATTTTTTAACTTGAGCGTCCCCATTCTTGTTTTGGGCGAATCAGATTCTACTTGGGTTTCCGCCCACGCCTTACAAAACGAGGATTTTTTTTATTGGGATATCAATTTCGAAGTTACTCAGGTAATTATTGACCCCAACAAAGACCTGATTTCAAAAGGGAATTTCGTGTTACGAAAATCAAAATTCAGCGAGCTCACCCTTTTTCCAAATCCGACCTCCCATACCTTACAGATCGTACTCCAAGCAGAATTTAGAATAATTGATGGGTATCGTATATATTCAAGTACGGGAATACTCCTTCAATCCCTTTCAGATATTAGATTGGCAAATAGTTTTGAAATAGATGTTTCACACTTATCACAAGGGAGTTACCAAATTCAATTTACTTCGGGACAAAATAAGCACAGTGAAGGATTCGTAATAATTCGCTAGGACTAAATCAATCCGAAAATGCTTTTCAGTTTTAGTAACCAAACCCCAAAAAATGCTTCTTTAAAAATACCGCCTGACATTTTTGAAGAACCCTCTTGTCTATCCGTAAAAATAATCGGTTCCTCTACCACGTTAAACCCTTTTTTCCAGGTTCTAAATTTCATTTCGATTTGGAAAGCGTAACCCTTAAACTGAATTTCATCAATAGAAATAGATTCCAATACTTTTTTACGGTAACACTTAAATCCAGCCGTAGTATCTCGAATTGGCATTCCAGTGATAATTCGAACATACATAGAGGCATAATAGGACATCAGAATTCTTCCCATCGGCCAATTCACCACATTCACTCCTTTGATGTAACGTGAGCCAATTACTAAGTCGGCATTATTCATTTGAGCTGAATTATATAACACAATTAGATCTTTAGGATTATGTGAGAAATCGCAATCCATTTCAAATATAAAATCATAATGACGATCAATACACCAATGAAATCCATGAATATAAGCGGTTCCCAATCCTAGTTTCCCAATACGTTCCTCAATAAAAAGGCGATCTGGATATTCGGATTGCAGCTTTTTCACCACGGCAGCTGTTCCATCAGGAGACCCGTCATCAATGATCAATAAATCGAATGCTTTCTCTAAAGAAAAAACCTTCCGAATCATCTTTTCGATGTTCTCAATCTCATTATAAGTTGGGATTATTACAATACTGTCGTTCACGATTCACTTTATTTGCGGGCGAAGATAAATCAAGAAGAGGAAAGCATAAAACTTGAAACTACCGGTTTCGTTAAATTCTTTTAAAAGATTCGTGGCAAGTGAGAATCTAGTAATCTCTAAGTGTCAGTTGTCTCATCTCAATTACTTGAGAATATAGGCTGCAAATCCTTCTCCATTGGGCTAAACCTTACTACTTTTGCCGCCTGAATTTTACGCATAAAAAAGAGAAAGTTATGGCTTATAAGTTTTTTGATATTGAAAAAAAATGGCAATCGTATTGGGCGGCAAACAAGACGTTTAAAAGCCAAATCAATTCTGAAAAAGAAAAGTTTTATGTACTCGATATGTTTCCTTACCCTTCCGGAGCAGGACTTCACGTAGGGCACCCACTAGGATACATCGCTTCTGATATTTTTTCAAGATATAAAAGACTGCAAAATTTTGAAGTATTGCATCCTATGGGATACGATTCTTTTGGTTTACCAGCTGAGCAATATGCCATTCAAACCGGTCAACATCCGGATATCACGACCAAAGAAAACATTACACGTTACCGTCAGCAGTTAGATCGAATTGGTTTTTCATTTGATTGGGATCGTGAAGTACGTACATCAGAAAAAAACTATTACAAATGGACCCAAACCATTTTCATCTCCATTTTCAACTCTTGGTATAACACCGAAGCTAATAAAGCAACGCCTATTGATGAATTGCTTCTACTTTTCGCTGCTTCAGGTACCGAAAACGTAAAAGCCCAATGCTCGGAAGAATTGACATTTACGGCTAATGAATGGAATTCGAAATCAGCAGAACAACAATATGAAACCTTGCTAAACTACCGAATGGCATATTTGAGCGAATCGGAAGTCAACTGGTGTCCGGAATTAGGAACCGTTTTAGCGAACGATGAAGTTAAAAATGGTGTTTCTGAACGTGGCGGATTTCCAGTAGAGCAGAAAAAAATGAAGCAATGGTCGTTACGAATTACGGCTTATGCGGATCGCCTAATAAATGACTTAGATGGAATTGATTGGCCCGAATCTATTAAAGAAATTCAAAAAAATTGGATTGGTAAATCCCAAGGCGCTTTAGTCAATTTTGCGGTGAAAGATCATGCCGATAAAATTGAGGTTTTCACGACTCGTCCCGATACTATTTTTGGAGTTTCGTTTATGGTGGTTGCTCCCGAGCATGAGTTGGTTCAAAAAATCACCACTACAGATCAAAAAGCAGCTGTAAAAGAATACATCGAGGTGACCAGCAAACGTTCGGAACGTGACCGTATGTCGGATGTAAAACACATTTCAGGTGCATTTACCGGAGCCTATGCTATTCACCCATTTAGTGGCATTGAAATTCCAATTTGGATTGGAGATTACGTTTTAGCACATTACGGAACCGGAGCAATTATGGCCGTTCCGGCAGGTGATCAGCGGGATTGGAGTTTTGCGACTCATTTCAAACTTCCTATTCCAAATATTTTTGAAGAGGCCGATTTAAGCGAAGGAGCTGTGGAAGGTAAGGATGCGGTAGTCTGTAACTCCGATTTCCTTAACGGATTGAAAGCAAAGAAAGCCATAAGTTTGGCCATTTATGAATTGGAAAAAGCAGGAGTTGGAACCAAGAAAATCAACTTCAAATTAAGAGATGCTGGTTTTAGCCGTCAACGATATTGGGGAGAACCTATACCTGTATATTTCAAAAATGATCTTCCGTACGTATTAGATGCAAAGGAACTTCCTTTAGAATTGCCAGAGGTTGATAAATACCTCCCTACAAAAAATGGGGAACCCCCATTGGCGAGAGCTAAAAACTGGACCACAAAAGAAGGACATCCTTTAGAAACCAACACTATGCCGGGTTGGGCCGGGTCTTCTTGGTATTACCTAAGATATATGGATCCAAACAACACCACCGAGTTGTTCTCGCAAGAAGCCGTAAATTATTACAAACAAGTGGATTTGTATTTGGGAGGGGCTGAACATGCCACCGGACATTTATTGTACGTCCGTTTTTGGACTAAATTCCTAAATGATTTAGGAATGATTCCATTTAACGAACCGGCAAAAAAGTTAATTAACCAAGGAATGATTCAAGGGGTATCTAAGTTTGTGTACCGATTAGACGGCACCAATACTTTTGTATCTAAGGGTTTAATTGGCGACCGAAAAGTAGCTTCTATTCATGCCGATGTGAGTTTTGTTACTGGAGATGTATTGGATACCGAAGCCTTCAAAAACTGGCGGGTAGAATATGCCAATGCCGAATTCGAACTCGAAAACGGAGCCTACATTTGTGGAAGTGAAGTCGAGAAAATGTCGAAGTCCAAATACAACGTGGTCAACCCAGACGAACTGATAGAACGTTACGGAGCAGATGCCTTACGTTTACACGAAATGTTTTTAGGCCCAATTGAAATGCACAAACCATGGAATACAAAAGGTATTGATGGGGTATCGCGTTTCTTACGTAAGTTATGGGCCTTGTATCATAATGACACCGAAGAATTTTCAGTATCAGATGAGGCTCCAAGTAAGGCTGCATTAAAAGTATTGCATAAAACTATTAAAGCGATACAAGATGACATGGACCGTTATTCGTTTAATACCACGGTGAGTCACTTAATGATTTGTGTGAATGAATTGTCTTCTTTGAAATGTAATCACAGAGCCATTTTAAGTGAATTAGTTGTACTGGCAGCGTGTCATGCACCTCATATTGCGGAAGAACTTTGGAGCCAATTAGGAAACGACACCTCGGTATCTTATGCTACATTCCCAAAATTCAATCCAGAAGTATTGGTTGAATCCAGTCATAGCTATCCGGTATCTTTTAACGGGAAAATGCGATTCAAATTAGAGCTACCTATCGGTATGGATGCAAAAGCGGTGGAAGAGAAGTTATTATGCCTTCCAGAGGCGCAAAAGTGGTTAGATGGTAAAGCCCCAAAGAAAATTATTTACGTTAACAAAAAGATAATCAACGTAGTACTATAAAATAACGAACATACTCGTTGAGTGACAAGGATTTTTTTTTATATTTACTCTACCTAACAGTAATTTATCAACAAAAACACCCCTGGAACGATGAGTATCGATTTAAACAAAAAAACAACAAAACTAAAAGGGTTATTGAAATCAAATATTGTCAAAGCATGGTACCAGTTGGACAAAAAGTCTTACGAAAACTGGCTTGAAGGCCGCAAGATTTCAAAATCTGAATTAAAAGTTTAAAATGAAGAAAGCCGCGAATAGCGGCTTTTTTCATTTATATATCTCCCTTCCTTTAATTCCTTTTCTTTCCTTATTTGCCCTCTTTTCCTTTATGCGATTTTTGAATCCTCAAATACTTTTGATATTGCTCCTTTGAAAGAACAGATTCTACATTTGAATTCATTTCTTTTTTCAAGCTTTTCATTTCCTTTTTGACCTGCTGTAGTTCCGGGTACTTATTTCCAATCGCCTCTTTTTTCTCTTTCATCTCCTGATCCAACTCCAACAGTTTTTCCACCTGATCATCCGATAAATTTAACGCAGCCTTCATCTTGGACATGTGCGGCTCTTTATTTTTTTCTTTAGAATACCCTATGCCTTTTTTGGAATTCGAGGCACGCTTTTCTTTCATTAATTCAAGTTGCTCCTCCGTTAAAATAACTTTTAACTGCTCCTGTTTATATTTCCTTAGGCTTTTCATTTCTTCCTTTGCTTCCTTTAACGCTGGATATTTTACACGAATCACCATCCTCTCCTTTTGCAAATCCTTTAGAATACGAGTCATCTCTTCCGACTGACTTTCGGTCAATTCCAATTCTCTGTTCCATTGCGCCATCTTTTTTTCAACATGCACTTCAGGGTTGTGGTCCCTTTGTGTTTCTTGCCCTTTTTGTGCAAACAGACATCCGCTCCCCCCTATTAATAGGACGAAAATCATTCCTAACATTTTCTTTTTCATAGTACTTATTTTTTTGTGCAACATGGACTTTAGATATACGCTCTCTCCAATGGTTTAACTGCCTAAAAAATCACAGCGGTTATAAACCTAAAATACGGATGGATAAACCCATGCATTTTCAAGTTAGAAATCAACTATTCGTACTACTTTAGACGTCTTCTATGAATATTTATATCAAACTAAAAATAACCGTTTTCTTATCCGGATTTGTCTTAATGGTATTTGAACTGGTAGGGTTACGCGTATTAGCTCCGTTTCTAGGTTCTTCCTCTATTGTATGGACCTCGGTAATTGGCATCATTTTATTGTTCATGTCGGCAGGATACTGGAAAGGTGGAAAACTTGCCGACCAGTATCATGCAACCCGGGTGTTAGGACTCATTCTACTCGGAGCTGCTGCTTCCATATTGGTTATGAATGTGAGTAAAAACGTAGTTCTCGTTCAACTCAATTCCTATTCACTCCCCCTAATTACAAAAAGTTTACTGGCGTGTACTTTATTGTTTGGAGCTCCCTCATTTTTGATGGCTATGGTAAGCCCTTTCGCTATTCGTTTGAGTATGGATAAAAAAGAAAACTCGGGCTCCGTAGCAGGCGGCATTTACGCATTTTCTACGCTGGGTAGTATTGTAGGTACTTTCTTAGGCGGTTTTGTACTCATATCCTTCCTTGGCACCAATCTCATCATCTATTTACTAAGCATTCTATTATTCCTGCTGTCACTGTTATTTATCGTCAAAGAATTCCATAAAATAGCGTTGGTGGTGGCTTTTTTAGTTGTAGGAAACGGGTTACAGCTTACTAAATCACGTAACTATATAGATATTGACACCCAATATGCCAGAGTATTTATTGAACATGGCAACTACAAAAACCAAGAAACCAAATTCCTGTTACTAGATGGATATGTTAATTCAGGAATGGCTATTGCTGCACCCAATAAACTTCTATTTGAATACACCCAATTTTTTGATGTGCTCAAATACTACCATCCCCAGTTTGACCGGGTATTACTTTTTGGCGGAGGGGGCTTCTCTTACCCCAAGCACTTTCAAGAGAAATTTCCAAGTGCACATTTAGATATCGTTGAAATTGATGGGCAACTCACTCAAATATCTCAAGAACATTTTGCTTTTGAAAAAGCGATGAATACCACTATTTATAATGAAGATGCCCGTTACTTTTTACAAAAAGAACACCAGGCTTACGATGTGGTATTATATGATGTATTGACTTCTCCATTATCTATTCCGTTTCATTTAACCACCCAAGAAACTTTTAAAGAGGTTTCCCATATCCTCATGGATGATGGTGTATTAATCCTCAACTTATTAGGGGATTTAAAAGGGAAAAGCGCCCGATTTATTGAGAGTGAGTTCCTGACCTTACAATCTGTTTTTCCACAAGTTTTGATTTATTCGGCTCAAGAAAAAAATGTAAATGGCTTACATAACTATATGATGGTGGCCATTAAACAGAAACAGGAGATCCTTAACGAACACATTCCTAAAACCTACCAAAAACTTCTAGCCCATCCCGTCACTTTAAAAATGGAGATGAATGGCTTTGTGCTTACCGACAATTTTGCCCCCGTAGACCATTTGATAGGAGGGTAAAAAAAAAGCCCCTAAATCATACGACTTAGAGGCTTTCCATAAAACTATCCTTACCTAGCTAAATGCCTGAATTCCTGTCACATCCATCCCCGTAATCAATAGGTGAATATCGTGAGTTCCTTCATAGGTAATAACCGATTCTAAGTTCGCCATATGACGCATAATAGAATACTCGCTAGTAATACCCATTGCGCCATGAATTTGACGTGCTTCTCTGGCAATTTTCAAAGCCATATCCACATTGTTTCTTTTTGCCATTGAAATTTGAGCCGTGGTAGCTCTCCCTTCTTCCCGTAATTGACCCAATCTAAAAGTTAACAATTGCGCTTTCGTGATTTCGGTCACCATCTCTGCCAGTTTCTTTTGAATCAATTGAAAGGATGCAATGGGTTTCCCAAACTGAATACGTTCTTTCGCATATTTCAAAGCCGAATCGTAACAGTCCATAGCGGAACCAATAGCTCCCCATGCGATACCATAACGAGCAGAATCTAAACAAGACAATGGGGCTCCTAGTCCAGATCTACCTGGTAACAGGTTTTCTTTTGGAACTTTTACATTATCAAAAATCAATTCACCAGTAATAGAAGCTCTTAAGGAATGTTTTCCATGCATTTCTGGTGCAGTGAAACCTTCCATTCCTTTTTCTACAAGAATACCGTGAATTCTACCCGCTTCATTTTTTGCCCAAACCACAGCCACATCCGCAATTGGTGAATTTGAGATCCACATTTTAGCGCCATTCAATAAATAATGGTCGCCCATATCTTTAAAGTTGGTGACCATACTCCCTGGATCCGAACCATGATCTGGTTCTGTTAATCCAAAACAACCAATAAACTCACCGGTGGCCAATTTAGGTAGGAATTTTTGCTTTTGCTCTTCCGATCCATATTTCCAAATAGGATACATGACCAATGATGATTGCACCGAAGAAGTAGATCTAACTCCAGAATCAACTCGTTCTAATTCCTGCATTAATAGACCGTAGGTAATTTGATCTAAACCAGCACCGCCATATTCTGTTGGAATGTAAGGACCAAAACACCCGTACTCACCTAAACCAGGAATGATTTGGCTTGGGAATGCCGCACGTTCGTAATAATCTTCAATTATGGGAGAAACATCTTTTTTTAACCATGCGCGTAATGAATCTCTGAACAACTTTTGTTCTTCAGTTAACAATTCATCCATTAAATAATAATCGTGCGCTTCAAATCTATCCGTCATGAGTGTTTTAATTAAGCCGTCAAAGGTATTGAAATCTGTAAATAATTATGTTCAAAAAAACACGGATTATTTACAGATATTAAATGAATGTGACAATTGCTACAATTACTTTTGTCTTCGGACATGCCTCAGCTAAAAAATCACATACCAGATTCTTATTCCACTCCTAATACGAGTGACTCAAGTTTAGTTTTTACTCACATGACGAATCCCAAGGAAGACACCCTTTGGGAACCCCAATTTCAAAATAATGAATGGATAACAGTGAAGGACGATTCTCAATTACCTCCACCCCCATTTATTAACCGGGAGGTTTCAAGTACCACCGTACTTTTTAGTCTGTATCTTCTTATTCTTATTTCGTGGGGTTATTATTATCAGAAACACCCGAAGGGACTACGATCCATTTCCACTTCCTTTTTTAAAAGCGGCACTTTTTTCAGTGAGTTAAACGACCGTAGTGGCGCCAATGGGTTTGTCTCACTTGGAATGTTTTTACTCGGCATCATAAATATATCCATATTCTCTTACCAGGTTATTTCGGAAGCCACCGTCCCGGTATTATTATTTGATTTCCAAAAAACGGGATTTGCGGTATTGATTATTGGTTTTTTGCTTATTATTTTGTTGTTTTTTAAAACGATGTTTATTCTCTTATCAGGGATGGTATTTAATTCTTTTAAAACATTTCAAGGCTACTTGTCCTTGCTCATTTTATCTATACAGGTGGAAGGTGTGATCCTATTCCCCATTATTGTATTACATACCTTTGCTCACCTAATCGATTCGGATGTGGTGGTCACCATAGGCCTTATTCTAATGAGTTCCATCTACTTCTACCGGATAACACGAACCTTTATTTTAGGGTTAAAACAAACTAATATTCAAGTGTTTCACATTATTTTGTACATTTGCGCGCTTGAAATTTTGCCGTTATTCGTTTTAGGTCGATATGCTTTAGAAAATGAATGGCTATGAATTATTAATCAAGAACACTAACCAAGCTTTATAAGGGTTAAATTATGGATTTGAAAGTAAAAACTATTCTCGTATCGCAACCTAAACCAGAATCGGATAAATCTCCGTACTTTGAGGTAGGTTCAAAGCATAAATTAACAATCGATTTCCGTCCTTTTATTCATATTGAAGGCGTAGATGAAATAGATTTCCGTGCTGATAAAATCAATCTTCTAGATCATACTGCAGTGATTTTCACTTCCAGAAATGCGGTGGATCATTATTTCAGAATTGCAAAAGAAGCTCGTATCACTGTTCCAGATACCATGAAGTACTTTTGTATTTCAGAATCAACGGCCTATTACCTCCAAAAATACGTAGTGTATAGAAAACGTAAAATTTTCCATGGGAAACAACGTTTTGCGGAATTGATAGAGGTAATGAAGAAACACAAGAAAGAAACGTTCTTGTTACCCTGCTCAGATATTTTGAAAAAAGAAATACCAGAATTATTAGATAAAAGCAAATTCCAATATTCTAAAGCGGTTCTTTATAAAACAGTTTGTTCGGATTTATCGGATTTAGAAGATGTACTGTACGACATGTTGGTGTTTTTCTCCCCTGCAGGAATTGAATCTTTATTAAAGAATTTCCCAGAGTTCAAACAAAACAGCACCCGTATTGCGGTGTTTGGACCTACCACTGCAAGAGCAGCAAAAGACGCAGGTTTTAAAGTTGATATTCAAGCGCCTACTCAAATTGCACCGTCTATGACCATGGCAATTGAGAACTACGTTAAGGAACATAACAAGAAATAACATTATTCTTTTACTATTTATAGGAAGGGTTTCGAAAGAAACCCTTTTTTTTGTGTCGTGAAGTTAGCGAACAAACGAAAAAACCATTTGAAAAGCAAAGTAGTCATAGATCAACTTTTTTCTACAGGTAAGGTAATAACCAAGCCACCCTTTCGTTTAGTTTATTTAAAAATATCGGATTCCGATTTCGTAGGTACACAAACGTTAATTAGCGTTCCAAAAAGAAGGTTTAAATTGGCTGTTTCTCGCAATTCGATTAAACGGAAAATATCGGAGGCTTTTCGATTAAATTCAATAGAATTAAACGAAATTTTAAATAAATCCAATACCCATTTGGCCATTGGATTTATTTATATTGGCAGCAAGAAAATTGATTTTGTGGAAACACAAAACAAAATGCAAAGTGTGTTGGAAAAACTCCAATGCAAATTAAAACTGAATGAAAATGAGCAATAAATACAAATCGTCTACCAAATGGATTGCGGGTGTCATCACGATCGTTTCCATTGGTCTTTTTAGCTTTCAAGACAGCTATTTCGAGATTAGTAAAAACCTAGACATTTTTGTGAGTGTGTATAAAAACGTAAATACCTATTACGTAGATGAAACACAACCGGGTGAATTGATGAAAACCGGCATTGATGCGATGCTAAAGAAACTGGATCCATACACGGTGTATTACCCAGAATCAGATATAGAAGATTACCGTTTTATGACTACGGGTCAGTATGGTGGAATTGGGGCTTTGATTTCACGAAAAAAAGGATTTGTTTACATTTCCGAACCCTATGAAAATTTCCCGGCCGACAAAGCAGGTTTACGTGCGGGGGATAAAATTTTAATGGTGGATGGAAAATCGGCCGAAGGAAAATCTACTTCTGAAATTAGCTCGTTCTTAAAAGGAGAACCAAATACAAGTTTGGTAATAACCATTGAAAGATATGGCGAGGAGCAACCCCGAGAGGTAACCGTTACCCGTGAAGAAATAAAAATTAAAGATGTACCGTACTATGGACTTGCCGAAGAAAAAACAGGATACATCAAACTAAATGGCTTTACCGAATCCGCCAGTGCGGAGGTGAAAGCTGCATTAAAAGACTTAAAAGAAAAGCATCAAATCACCAGTTTGGTACTCGACCTTAGAGGTAATGGCGGAGGACTTTTACGTGAAGCCGTTAGTATTGTGGGTCTTTTTGTTCCAGTTGGAACCAAAGTAGTAGAAACCAAAGGAAAGTTAACCGATTGGAATCAGACGTATTTTACCACGGCACCACCGATTGACACGGCCATTAATTTGGTCGTTTTAATCAATGGTTCTTCTGCCTCTGCTTCAGAAATTGTTTCGGGGACAATTCAAGATTTAGATCGTGGAGTGATCATTGGGAGTAACTCTTTTGGAAAGGGCTTGGTCCAACAAACCCGAGATTTGAAGTACAATTCGAAAATGAAATTAACGGTCGCCAAATATTACATTCCAAGCGGAAGATGTATTCAACGTTTGGATTACTCTCATAAAGACCCAAACGGAAAAGCCATGACCGTTCCCGATTCTTTGAGAAAAGAATTCAAAACCATCGGAGGACGTATCGTTTTAGACGGGGCCGGAATTGAACCAGAAGTAAAAGTAGAAGGTCCTATTGCCAGTTCTATTTTAATTAGCTTGGTTCAAAAGCAATTGATTTTTGACTATGCAAACGCTTTTAGGAACACGCACGACTCTATTGGAGATCCAAGTACGTATTCTGTATCCAATGAAGATTATGACGATTTCAAGAAGTTTTTGGAAGGTAAAGACTATGACTATTCCACGGAGACTGAACGCTTATTAAAACGCCTTGAAAAAGCCGTGGAGGAGGAGAAGTACGCGGAACAGATCCAAAAGGATTTAGCGAAACTGGAAACAGCCATTTTCAAAAACAAAGCCAAAGATTTAGATTTATTCCAAGATCAAATTAGAAAATACATGTCGGGCGAGATAGTAACACGTTACCATTACCAAACGGGTAGAATTGAACACAACATGCATTTTGATGAAGATATGCTAGAAGCCAAAAGGATTTTAGCTGATTTGGACGCTTACCATGCCATTCTTAACGGGGCCTATTCTGACAAATAAGTCCATTGAATATCCTTTCAAATAGAGCAAAAATCCATCAAAACATCTTTTTTGGGTTACTAATCGTCATGGTTATTGGCATGCAATTTTCTCACTTTTTGGTGAGTTTATCCATGATGTTAATGTCGGCCAATTACCTGGCTGAAGGAAAATACATTACCAAATCGAAATTTGTTTGGCAGCACTACACCATCCTATTATTTGTCGGCTTTTTCGTCCTTCATATTATCGGATTAGGGTGGAGTACCGATCTCGATTTTGGTAACCATGACATTCAAATTAAACTTCCTCTTTTTGCGTTACCCATGGCAATTGGTTCGTCCATGAAACTACCTGCCAAACGATTTGAGTGGATTTTGTTAATATTCCTAGCTACCTCATTCATGAGCAGTGTTATCGGGTCAATCATTTATTTCTTCCTTTCTAAGCCGGGTGACGATTACCGATTAATGTCGCCTTTCATGTCGCATATTCGACTCAGTTTAATGATGGGAATAGCGGTTTTCTCTTCCTTATATTTAAGTCGAAACACCATCCAATGGCAGCGACTAAAAGGGTGGTTTATTGGCATCGGGTTTTGGTTTATCATATACCTTTTTATGCTACGTGCCATGTCAGGTATTGTAGCCGTTCTAGCCGCAGGTTTTATTCTTATCTGGATGATTTCTTCGGAGCGAAAAATGAAGCATCAACTCACCGCCAAATGGTTTCTTTTAGGTAGTGTTCTTTTGTCTCTATTCTATTTAACATGGCAAGTCAACACGTTTTACGACATTGAAGAATTAGACCCAAATACGGTGGCCAAATTCAGTGCCGGAGGAGAGGAATACGCCTTTGATTTCCATTCTCCCAAGGTTGAAAACGGACAATACACCTATGTTTACCTAGCTCCAAAGGAACTAAAAAAAGCATGGAACTCCATCAGTGATTTAGATTTCGATGGCCATGATTTAGCCGGACAGGATTTACGATTTACCCTGATACGATATCTTACGTCTAAAAACCTACGTAAAGATGCGGAAGGTGTAAAAGCATTAACACATCAGGATATTTGGGCCATTGAAAAAGGAATAGCCAATTACCGATTTTTAGATGGTAAAAACATCAATACATTGGTATATCGTTACATCTGGGAAATACACAATTATCGAGCGGGGTTTAATCCTCAAGGAAATTCCTTGGCTCAACGTTTCTTATTTTGGAAACTAGGATTCGAAATATTTACAGAAAACTGGATTTATGGAGTAGGAACCGGTGATGTTCAATTGGCTTTCGATGCCCAATACGATTCCCTACCTTTTCAAATGCAAGAAAAATATCATTTAAGAGCCCACAATCAATACCTAACGGTCGCTATTACCTTTGGTTTATTTGGCTTCCTATATTTTATTTGGATGCTCTTTTCGGGCTTTAGCATCCGACCAAATTCAGAATCCTATTTATTTATTGGCGCTTTTATTATTATGTTGGTTTCCATGTTGGATGAGGATACTTTTGAAACACAGTTTGGAATCACTTACGCCCTTTTCTTTTACTTCCTTTTCTTATTTCATCAGCCTACTAAGGCCGAATTGGAAGCATTTAAATAATCCATCACTTGTTATTTTCTTCCTGCCAGAGTTGGCGTAATTTTTTGTATTTCCAGTACACCGATAAGGCTGAAATTTGGGCAACTTTAAATCCGGCTTTTCCGTCCAAATAGCCCCTACGAATCACGATATCTTTGATGACCGAAGCAAGTGGATTTAACACCAGTTTATACAAAGGTGCTTTCTTACCTCTGTGATACAACGCATGGGCAGCGATGGTTGAGAATTTTTCTTGTTGCAAGTAATGCCCTTCAATCGTATAATAGGAATAATGTAAAATATCGCCCTTTAAATGAACGGTTTCGGGATCAGTTAAGGCAATTAAACGATCATGTGGGTTATCCCCTCCCCATGTAACGGCTCCCTTTCTAGCCAATCTCAATTTAGTATCGGGATACCAACTTCCATGTTTGATCCAATCGCCACAGTAATTAGTTAAACGATTCATTTTATAGGTATCACTTTTCCAGTTGGCTTTTTGATTCCTAATGCTTTTCTCCAACTCCGGACTTAGGGCTTCATCCGCATCCAAAGACAAGATATAGTCATATTTAGCTTTCGTTAACGCATAATTTTTTTGTTCTATATGTCCCTCAAATTTATGGGTGAGGAAACGCACTTTATGCCGTTCACAAATTTCCTGAGTCGCATCGGAGGAAAAAGAATCTACTACGACAATTTCATCGGCAATATTTTTTACCGAATGTAAACAACGGGCTATGTTTACCTCTTCATTAAAAGTGATGATCACTACCGATAATTTGATCATGACTCTACCTTTACGTATACTCGTTTCACCCGTATTGGAATACCCGCCAAAATCTCATAACTAATGGTTTCCGCTTTTTCTGCTAATTCCTGAACCTTTACCATGCTCCCGAAAATTTCAACTCGTTCATTCACCTGGGTTGGAAGCCCGGTGACATCCACCATAATTAAATCCATACATATACTACCAACAATAGGCCGTTTATGTCCGGAAATAAATACTTCCCCTACACCGTTGCCTAATTTCCGATTCAGTCCATCCGCATAACCAATGGGAATTATGGCAATTTGCATTTCTTCCTTGGCCATGTAATTTCTACCATAACCTATACTTTCGCCTGCGTGAACTTTTTTAATTTGCACCACAATCGAGTACAAAGAAGAAACTACTTGCAGATAGTTTTGATTCTTTTTGTCGATAGCCACTCCATAAAGACCCAATCCTAAGCGCACCATATCCAAATGAGCCTGTGGAAATCGTTCCAGTCCGGCCGTATTACAAATGTGACGCATAAAAGAATAACCCAATTCCTTCTCCACCTTTAGGGTCAGCTCGTTAAATCGGCTGATTTGTTGCCGGGTAAAATCATCAAATTTCGGATCGTCACCAGCGGCCAAATGTGAAAACACGGAAGCGACCTTAAAGTAACGATACTCCTTTAACACTTCCAATACTTGACCCACCTCTTGCTCTTTAAAACCCAATCGATTCATCCCCGTATCCATCTTTAAATGGATTTTATAGGTGGCGTTCATCATTCCTTCGGCAATCAAAGCTTGATTAAAAGCTTCTAAAACTTCCAAGGAATAAATTTCAGGTTCCAAATCAAAATTAATCATGACCGAGAAAGCTTCGACCGAAGGATTCATGACCATTATCGGGATTGAAATCCCTGCATTTCTTATGGCCACACCCTCATCGGCATAGGCAACTCCCAAATAGTCTACCTCTTCTGAAGCTAATAAACGCGCTATTTCTGGCCCACCTGCACCATACCCCGAAGCTTTAACCATGACCATTAATTGGGTTCCAGGATGTAGTTTTTTACGATAAAATCGGAGGTTATTTTTTAAAGCATCCAGACTAATTTCCAATTGCGTTTCGTGCGTTTTTGAAGCCAATTTAGCGGTAATTCGTTCAAATTTATACTGCCGTGCTCCTTTAATTAGAATACTATTATCCCGAAAATCAAAACCCTGAATTTGGTCGGTAAATTGCTGGGTATATACAAAGAAATGTTTTTCTGGAATTTCGATTAGATCTTGGTGTTCATTCAAATCCTTTCCGATACCAATAAAACGAGTGATTTTATGATCCAGCAAACTCTGATTAATCCGCTTGTACAAATGCTCTTTTTTTTGTCCACTCTGTAAGATATCCGATAAAATAACGGTTTTATTAATTCTATTTATCTGCACCAGATTATCCAATGCAATTTCAATGGAAGTGATATCCGAATTGTAGGCATCATCAATAATGATACTGTTATCCAGTCCATTTTTTTGTTCCAGTCGCATAGCGATAGCCTCTAATTGCTTAAATCGTCTTTTTATTTCAAAGGGATTCGTTTTATAATGCAACATCACCACCCAACAATGAATGGCATTTTCGATAGATGCATCATCCAAAAAAGGAATGGTAATTTCGATTTTCTTTTTTTGAAACTTGCCATAAATAATGGTTTTTTCAGGAAGGGTATTTGAACCTAATATTTGCAAAAAATTGGTATCTTCTAGTCCCCAAGAAAGTGTTTTTATATTTGGGAGGGATTGGGAAACTCCCAAACGGATCATTTCCGAATCGGCCCGATAAACCAAAAATTCAGACTCCGTAAATAAAAGCAATTTCTCTTTTAATTTTTCCTCGGTAGTGCTAAAATTTTCTTGATGAGCCGTTCCAATATTGGTTAGAATACCCAAAGTAGGTTGCACAATTTTTTGCAAGTTGGCCATTTCATTAGGCATTGAAATACCTGCTTCAATAAGGGCCAAGTTGTAATCCGAATTTATAGCCCAAACCGAAATAGGTACCCCAATTTGAGAATTGTAACTCTTAGGAGATCGAACAATATTAAAATCCTTTTTCAGTAATTGGTACAACCATTCTTTGACTACGGTTTTCCCATTACTTCCCGTTATTCCAATGACTGGAATTGGGGTTGCCTCTCGTTGAAATTTGGCTAAGTTTTGCAAACTTTGGAGCGTCCGTTTCACCACAAAAACATTCGCTTCAGGGACATCGGTTACCGGTTGAGCAACCAAGAAATTTCGCACCCCTTTTTTATACATCTCGTGTACAAATCGGTGGCCATTTCTAAAATCCCCATTTAAAGCGATAAAAAGACTCGATTCGAATTGCCTTCCTTTTCTACTGTCAATGAGTAGATTGGTCACCACACTACTTGGGTTAACCAATGTATGATTACCTTCTAAAACTTCTCCTATTTCTTTGGCACTAAAACTCGTTAATTTCATCCTTTAAATTCGTGTTCTTCACGTTACCTCTATCCAATTGATTTTGGTTAAAACATTTACGACACAGAGGTTTGTAACTTTCTTTCTCTCCGACCAAAACTAAGTCATCGCTTTGTTGAAAACGGAAAGAGTGAAGCGCTAAATCACCACAATCTACACAGATCGCATGAACTTTGGTAATGTATTCGGCTGTAGCCAGTAGTGCTGGCATGGGACCAAAAGGCTTTCCGCTGAAATCCATATCCAACCCCGCTACAATTACACGCACGCCTTTATTGGCTAATTGGGTGCATACATTTACCAATTCATCGTCAAAAAATTGGGCTTCATCAATACCGACTACATCCACCCCATCGGCCAGCAATAAAATATTGGATGATGCCGGTACGGGGGTAGACGAAATGGAATTTCTATCATGCGAAACCACCTCATTTATATCGTACCGAGTATCAATTTGCGGTTTAAAAATCTCGACTTTTAACTGCGCAAATTGAGCCCGTTTTAATCTTCTAATTAATTCTTCGGTCTTCCCCGAGAACATCGAACCGCAGACGACTTCAATCCAGCCTCTACGCGCATTTTGATTAACAAGCTTCTCTAAAAACATTCCTTACCCCACATTGATTAAAAATAAAATGTTTCTTTTCACAAAAAAAACATTCAAACCGACTGTTACACCTCTTGATTAACAGACTATAACACTTCCTGTTCATTAAAAGGAAATATCTAATTCGGTTGTACACAAATCTAACTAAATTTGCGTTTAAGAGATGTCTACTATTTCATTATATTGGATGGAAAACCAGACTACCTCATATTAAAACATTTAGTACCGATGGGAACAAGAGAAAAACTATTCAGACAAAAACTAGCGATTCAATTAGAAACGTTACTTACGCATTCTGAAAAAGTATTTAGCGCAGAAAAATTAGATCAAAAGTGGGTTTCACAAATGATCCAGGAAACCCAAGAATTAACCAGTGTTTTAACTATTTATCAATTTCTGCATGAACTACCGGAAGACTCCAATTTACAGTTGGAATTTTTAGAATTGCAAGATCAAGAAAAACAAAAAGTTCGTACTCCTGTGCCTAACTACGGAGATGAAATCCTCAAGGAAGTAGAGGAATTTGAAACCGCAACTGCACAGGATGTGGTGATAGAGGAGGAAACCATTGAAATTCCCGCCCCACAAGCGGCTACAGAAGAAGTTGTGATTCCAACACCCGAACCTGTAGTGGAACCTTTAGCAGAACCAATCCTCCACGAAAAAATGGAGGATATCCCTGTACAGGTAGAGCCTCAAGAGGCTCCAACCATCCATCCAGAGCCAGAACCGATGGAAGCAGAAGCCGCTCCAATTAAGGTAGAACCTAAAAAAGAAGTGGTTTCTACCCCAATAAGCAATAATGGGGATGACGTGGTGGAGATTAATGATGCGGTGGCATTAAATGCGACATCATTGGCGGATAAACTTCGAAGTAAATCTATTTTAAAGTTAGCCGAATCCATTGCCTTGAACGAACGTTTCTTATACGCTAACGAGTTATTTAACGGAAACATGGAAGCTTTTAAGCGCGCCTTAACCGAATTGGATCACATAGCCAGTTTAGATGATGCTACTCGTTTTTTAGAAGTTCAGTTAATGGTCCAAAATAATTGGGACAAAGATTCTTCTACCGTTCAGCAATTTATTCAACTGGTTGGAAGAAGATTTAATTAATTTAGCCCAACAAATTTCAAAACTACTTATGGAGGATTCAATTTCAAAACAACATTTCAAAAACTTATTGTCTATTGCTTTTGCAGACGGTATTTTAGATAAAGCAGAATTAGATTACATCTTCAAAAAATCGGGTAAGTACTACTTGATGACGGAAGATATTGAAGGGATTGTGAGTAACGTAATACATCCGACCCCTTTAATTATTGAAAACTCAAAAAGGAGAGCGGTTCTCATGTTCGAACTGATTAAAATAATGTTTTTAGACAGCGAAATCTCGGAAGGTCAATTACGTCAATGCTCCATTTTCGGAGTGAGTATGGGTTATTCCGACAAAATTATTGAAGATTTAGTATCTCAATCTATCCAAAAACTAGAAGCGGGAGAAAAAAAATCAGCGGTTAAAAAATTCATCAAAAGCTTCCACTAATTGAAACCATTAACGCTCGTTCCCACTCCGATTGGAAATTTAAAAGATATCACCCTTAGGGCGTTAGATACCTTAAAAGAAGCAGATGTTATTTTGGCGGAAGATACCCGTCAAACCAAAAAGCTTCTGATGCATTATGGAATTGAAACGCCAATGACCGCGTTTCATATGCATAACGAACATAAAACCACGGAAAAATTCATGGCGCAAATGAAAGCGGGCAAACATATCGCCATGGTGAGTGATGCCGGTACACCTGGCATTTCTGATCCGGGTTTTTTGTTAATTCGTGCCTGTATTGAAACCGGTATTGAAGTGGAGGTTTTACCGGGTGCGACTGCCTTTGTACCGGCTGTGGTAGCCTCTGGACTCCCGTGTGATAAATTTGTATTCGAAGGTTTTTTACCTCATAAAAAGGGACGTCAAAAAATCTTGGAAAGCCTAGCTACCGAAGTACGCTCCATTGTATTTTATGAATCCCCTCATCGCTTAGTAAAATCGCTCGAGTTAATGATGCAGTTTTTCGGTGAAGACAGACGGGTAAGTGTTTCCAGAGAATTGACTAAAATGTTTGAGGAGCATAAAAGAGGAACTCTAAAAGAAGTGGCACAACATTATACAGAAACGCCACCTCGAGGAGAAATCGTTATTGTACTGGCTGGAACTCCGGAAATAAAAGCGCCTAAAAAATCGTACGCTAAATACATCGATAAAGAAAAGTAATCTACAAGACGACTACTCCATTTGGAATGGAATCAATTTTCGCTTTCCAATCTTTCACAAACACATCAAAATCTGCTCGTTTCTTCTTTTTAATGGGTTTCGATGGCGGTATTTTTTCACGTCTCGCATCTACTTGTTTCCCATTTTTCCAGAAGCGGTAACATACATGCGGCCCCGTAGCCAACCCCGTAGAGCCAACATATCCAATGGTTTGCCCTTGCTTTACTCGAACACCTGGACGAATACCTTTTCCTATTTTACTCATATGTAAGTATTGTGTGGTATACGTTCCGTTATGACGCACTTTCACATAATTCCCGTTGTATTTGGAGTATTGCGCTTGGGTGATTACCCCATCTCCTACCGACATAATTGGCGTTCCTGTGGGTGCTGCGTAATCGGTACCTAAATGTGCCTTGTATCTTTTCTGTACCGGATGAAATCTTCTTTTGGTATACGCAGAGGTTAATCTACCAAACTTCAATGGCGATTGTAAAAATGCTCTTTTTAAACTTTCTGCCCCTTCATTAAAATAATCCTCTCCTTCGCCTTGATCGTATAAAAATGCGTAATTATCCTTCCCATAGTTATTGAAATTGGCCGCCAAAATCCGTCCAACTCCCACCCGTTCCCCATCTACATATTGCTCTTCATACACGACTTTAAAATGATCGCCTTTTTGAATCCGATAGAAATCGATGGTCCATGCGTAAATATCGGCTAAACGAACGGCTAATGCCCGACTTAAATTTTGATCCACCAACGTTTGATACAAGGAAGAGTGAATCACACCAGAAGCTGATTTCACCAGGGTTACAAGCTCTTTCTTTCCTTTATACACCTGTAAAGAGTCCCGTAAATCATAAACGACATAATCAATAGAATTGGGTTGATACACAAAATAGGCCACTTGAGGAACCAAATCCTGCGTACTAAAAACGGTGTAATTTTTCCCCGTTCTAAACTTTCTAACATCATATACTTCTTTGGAAGCTTTAGCCAATTCTGAGATCCGTACCGAAGAAACATGAAAACGATCTAAGACCGTTCCTAAGAATTCATTTTTCCCAAATTCCGATTGCACTACTTCAAAGGAATCCACCGGGATTTCAAATAGGTAAACGGTGGGTTCCACCTCCTCAATTACTTGTTCGGGGAGTTGTTCTACTGGAGGTAAAGCGTGCTCTTTGGGCTGCAACATATACACCGCACCAAACAACAAAATAATCCCCGCAATAATTCCTAGTATACTTTTTAAATTCATCGACCCTACTCTTGATTCTTATCTCTTGCAAGTATCCGTATTAAAACCATGCCATTTACCAACTAAATGCTTTGATATTCACAATTTATAGCGCACGAAATAAAGTCTTATTATGCCCTGATTAGAAGCTATTATCATTCTTTAACAACTTGTTCTTACCCCCACTGTAATTGCTTCCTTTAAATTTGCGCCCTCAATCAAACAATATGAATTCACGGTCACTCAAATTTTTTCCTTTTATTATACTTTTCGCCCTCCTTTTTATTATCGATTTGTACGTTTATAAAGGTCTTAAAATGCTATTATCGGATATGCAAAACACGGTGTTGCGTAAGACCCTATTAATTGGCCACTGGGTAATATTTGCGGCAGTAGTTATTTGGATCGCCTTGGTTTTATTTAATGTCAATACCAATCCTGAATTCAAGAATTACAAAACCACCTATTATTTAGTGGGGGTTACCATGCTTTTTTACCTACCGAAAGTGGTGTTTTCGCTATTCATCTTTTCGGATGATATTTTACTTTTATTTAGAAATATCATTGGTTATTTCACCCCAACCGATACCTCTTCGAGTGGGGAGAATATTTCTCGTTTAAAATTTCTTTACCAATTAGGCATTGGCGCAGCTACCATTCCATTTATTGGGACCGCTTATGGAATGATTAAAGGTCGTTACGACTTCGGGGTAAAGAACATTCCGGTAAAGTTACCGAATCTACCCGCCTCTTTCGAAGGGTTGACTATGGTACAATTAAGCGATTTGCATCTAGGAAGTTTCTTTAACGATAAGGAACCGGTAGCCAAAGCCTTTCAAATGGTGAAGGATTTGAATCCAGACATCTTAGTAGTGACAGGAGATTGGGTAAATAATTTTGCGCATGAAGCTGAAGGATGGATTGAAGAATTTAAATCTTTACCCGCCCATATGGCTAAACTCGCTATTGTAGGAAACCATGATTATGGCGATTACAGCCAATGGCCGAGTGCAGATAAAAAAAGACAAAATTTTGATCGTTTGTTAGAAATCCACAAAGAAATGGGCTTTCAATCCTTGATGAATGAAAACGTGGTTTTCGATAAAAATGGCGATAAACTCGCGGTGATTGGAGTAGAGAATTGGGGGGTGAAACCGTTTCCTCAACATGGTGATTTAGCGAAAGCAAAACAGGGAACCGAAGGGGTTCCGGTAAAGATTTTATTATCGCATGACCCTTCTCACTTTGAAGAAGTAGTGACTAAAGGACATCCAGATATTGACTTAACGCTTTCGGGCCATACGCATGGAGCGCAATTTGGAGTCGAATTAGGAAATATTAAATGGAGTCCTGTAAAATACAAATACCCACGTTGGGCGGGATTGTATGAGGTCGCACATCAAAAACTGTATGTAAATCGTGGCTTTGGATATTTAGCATTTCCAGGTAGAATTGGGATGCCGCCTGAGATTACGTATTTTACTTTTAATAAGGGATAGGCTGATTCGTTTGAATACATTCATTGCTACCGCAATGAAAGTTAAATTTACTAAAGGATAACAATTTGGATAAAGGAATACCTTGCTACCTCAAGGTATTCTAAATTTACTAGAGGGTAGTTCAAAATATAAAGGATGCATTCCTACCGGAATCCATCCTAAATTTACTACGTAAATTTTACCTTTCAGTAAAGCGTAAACAAGTCTCCATACCGGGATTTATTGAGGGGATACGATCACTTCTTACCCGGAAAAAGTATCCCTAAAAAAACCACAGATAGTTGGGGTATCTACCTATTTTTGCAACCTCAAAAAATTAGATAAATGGCAGCACCAAAAGAAGATAGTTTAAAGAAAATCATTGGTCATTCTAAGGAATACGGATTTGTATTTCAAAGTAGCGAAATCTATGACGGTCTCAGTGCCGTTTACGATTACGGACAAATGGGCGCAGAATTAAAGCGTAACATCAAGGATTATTGGTGGACCGCCATGGTGCAGATGAACGAAAATATTGTGGGACTCGATTCTTCAATTTTCATGCATCCTACTACTTGGAAAGCATCCGGACATGTAGATGCGTTTAACGATCCGTTGATTGATAACAAGGATTCCAAAAAGCGTTACCGTGCCGATGTACTGATTGAAGAACATGTAGAAAAATACCGTATCAAAATCAAAAAAGACGTAGCCAAAGGCTTGAAACGTTTTGGAGATGACTTTAATGAGGAAGAGTTTTTAAAAACGAATCCCAATGTAAAACGGAACCAAGATAAAATTGACGACATCAACGGACGTTATAAATCGGCTATGGATGCGGATGATTTAGCCGCCATTAAAACGTTGATTGAAGATCTAGGGATTGTATGTCCGATTAGCGGGACTAAAAACTGGACGGATGTAAAGCAATTCAATTTGATGTTTGCGACCGAAATTGGTTCGGTAGCTGATTCTGCTAACACCATTTATTTACGTCCCGAAACGGCTCAAGGTATTTTTGTGAATTTCTTAAACGTTCAGAAAACGGGCCGAATGAAAATTCCATTTGGAATTGCACAAATTGGTAAAGCCTTCCGTAACGAAATCGTAGCGCGTCAATTCATTTTTAGAATGCGTGAGTTTGAACAAATGGAAATGCAATTTTTTGTACGTCCAGGAGAAGAAATGAAATGGTATGAGTACTGGAAAGAACAACGTATTAACTGGCACAAATCTTTAGGGATTCCGCAAGAGAAATACCGTTACCATGATCATATTAAGTTAGCGCATTACGCTAATGCAGCCAGTGATATTGAATTTGATTTCCCTATGGGATTCAAAGAATTAGAAGGAATCCACTCGCGTACAGATTTTGATTTGAAACAACACGAAAAATTTTCGGGTAAGAAATTACAATATTTTGATCCGGAGATTAACGAAAATTATGTGCCTTACGTGGTAGAGACTTCGGTTGGTTTGGATCGCACATTCTTAGCGGTTCTTTCATCGGCTTATACCGAAGAGAAATTAGAAAATGGAACGGAACGTACCGTGTTAAAGTTACCGGCTATGTTAGCGCCATACAAAGCGGCTATTATGCCATTAACACGGAAAGATGGTTTACCGGAAAAAGCACGTGAAATTTTAAACGACTTGAAATTTGATTTCAACTGTCAATACGATGAGAAAGATTCGCCCGGAAAACGTTACCGTAGACAAGATGCTATTGGAACACCGTTTTGTATCATGGTGGACCACCAAACATTAGAAGACAACACCGTGACTGTTCGTGATCGAGATACCATGGAACAAGAACGTGTGGCTATTGATCAATTGGCTACCCTCATTAAAAGGAAGACTGATTTCAGACATTATTTGAGTTAGAAGTCGGGAGACGGGAGACGGGAGTTGGATTTACTTCGACTACGCTCAGTGCAAGTCGCTCAGTAGCCTTTGATTTAATTTGAAGATAGAACATAAAAGCCCCCTTTCAATTTCTTGAAAGGGGGCTTTTATGTTGTTATTTTTTAATAAAGGTCTTCTTTAATACTCCCTTTTTTCCTATTAAGTCTAAATGATAAATTCCTGACGCTAAACTTTCCACATTCACCTTATCAAAATTCGAGGTTACTGTTTTAACTCGTTTACCCGAAAAATCAAAAATTTGAATCTCATAGATTACAAAATTATTGCTTACAATTGTGAGTTCAAAAGAGGTCGGATTAGGGTAAATAGTCACATCCCCAACTATATTTTCCATAATTCCAACATTGATAAACGAGAAACATTCGGAAGTATCTACACATCCATTTTGAGAAACTTCAACTGCGTAATCTCCACTCAGGGTTACTACAAACAATGCGTTTGTCTCGTTTGGAATGGAATTGTTTGTATTGCAATCTATCCATTGAAAGGATGCGTTGGTGGCTTGAGCTGTTAATTTTAAATCCTGCTTTACCATGCTCGTATCCACATTATTAATTGTCAAATTAAGATGAATAATACTATCACATCCGACACTATTTATATGCGTATCTACCAGAGTGTTGTTACTAGAATAGTAGGTAATGCCATTAATCCAAGTTAGACTATCACACGCAGTTATCACATCCACCCTTGAGTTGGAATGTACTATGGTCAAATCTAGTGTGACAATACTATCGCAACCTACAGAGTTTGGTATTGTATGAATAGCCACATTATTACTTGTGTTATAAGTAAACCCATTAATCCAGGTATAACTATCACAAGCGGTTAATACATCAACCCCATTGGAAGCGTTTAGTATGGTGAGGTTTAACCAAACAATACTATCACAACCAACAGCATTTACTAGTGTATCATTAATATTAGTGGTACTGGAATAGTAGGTAATGCCATTTATCCAAGTTAAGCTATCACAGGTTACTATTGAATCAACAAAAAGGGTAAATGGCAAAATGGTTAAATTTAAAGCAACTATACTATCACAACCTAAAGAATTTATCAAGGTGTCTTTTGCCAAGGTATTACTTGCGTTATAAGTAATTCCATCAATCCAAGTATAACTATCACAGCCCACAATTGAATCCGTACCATATGACGTATAATTAACCACTAAATTTAACGCAACAACGCTATCACATCCTCCATTGCTTATTAATGTATCTACCACGGTGTTAATACTAGAATAATAAGTAATTCCGTTAACCCATGTCAGGCTATCGCAAACTACAATATTGTCTACGTATATATTAGAATCAAAAATGGTTAACTCCAAGAGTACTATGGTATCACATCCATTTAGGTTGATTAAGGTGTCTGTTGCCGTATTATTACTCGAATAGTAGGTAACCCCGTTACGCCATGTTACGCTATTGCAACTTGAAATTGTTTCAACAATTGGATAATAACCAATGGTTAACTTCAATTCAATGATACTATCACACCCTTCTGTATTGGTAAAGGTAGCAGTATCGATATAATTACTTGAGGAATATGTCTGCCCATTAATCCAAGTATAACTAGCGCAGGCATATTTAATATCCTCTTGTAAATTAACGCATGACTCACAAGAGCCAACTTCTCTTATCTGTTTTAAGGTCCTATTCTGGGCAGAAGAATTATCTAATGGATTACCCATGTTTAATACAGGAGAGGGGTACAAAGGCATTAACGTCATCGTACTTCCTCCATTATTTTTTAGGGTATCTAAATTTAATGTGATTGAATCTACACCAATTTGATCCGAATTTACGGTATCAATCAAAGCAGTATCTGAGAAAATATTATTCCCTCCTGAAACCAATCTAGGAATATTATTACGAAATATATTTATTGAATCGCTCGATACAAAAATTGAACTAGAAGGATTTATTTCAGGGTTATGCGAATAAATATTCCCTCCAAAACTATGGGCATTATTAAAAGCAAATGTTGAGTTAACTACATCCATGTATGATTGAAGTGATCCGGAGGACTTCGTATAAATCCCACCACCAATACCTGTACTATTTTCATTTATTGTGGATTTCAATATTTCAATTTGCACTTTTGAATCATAATACGGCCCAAACCATCCTGAATAGGCCAAGGGAATTCCAACATAGAACCCACCTCCTTTATCACCAGAAATATTTCTGTTTATAGTAGATGAACGAACTTTTAATTCACTCAACCCAATTTGGTTATAACTAGAAGATGTAACATATACCCCACCTCCTGAGCCATTTAATGCAGTGTTTGAAGTAACATTACTATTTAATATTGAAACTCTAGAAGTGTCACCATCCTGGTATGATAATGAAATAACGTAAATCCCCCCTCCATCACCTAATGCCATGTTATTCTTGACCATGGAACGTTCTACATTCACCTCTGATTTAATAGGGTTATTACTATTTGGGCATCGGGAGTAAATACCTCCTCCATTTGTTATTGCATAATTGGAATCAATAATTGAATTTAGAACATTTACTATTGAAAATTCACCGGAGGAAACACTGTGACTGGTGCCGGAGTAAATCCCCCCACCAAGTTTAGAACTGTTTCCCATAATAGTAGAGTTGTTTAGATTCACCCAAGAAGAAACCGTTGAATGAGAAGCAATCCCTCCTCCCTCTCCATTGCCACTACTTGTATTATACTTAATATAAGACGATTCTACATCGATTTCGGAATCGATTGCTGATACAAACACACCTCCTCCACTACCTCCTGCAGAATTCTCCGAAATGGTTGAACTATCAATGTAAATTTCCGATTTGTTTCCAGAAGAGCAAATTCCCCCTCCCCCATTTGCAATTGACTCATTTCCGTTTATTTGGGAATTAAGCACCCTTATTTTCACGGAATTAAATCCAGGGTTATTATTCGCAAAACAGATTATTCCTCCACCCATTGTACCCGCCTCATTGGAATCGATAATCGAGTTCACTATTTGAACCTCCATGTTACTAGTATCACCATTAGCAAATGAGGAACAATAAACCCCACCTCCTTCATATAAACTAGTATTTTTAAATATGTTAGAATTTAAAAAACTAACAAAAGACCTAGCTTTTAAATTAGTAGATTTTGCAATACAGAAAATGCCTCCACCACTGGCCGAGCTATTCCATCTTACTTCAGAGTTTTTTACGATAACTGATGCAAATGCAGAAGGTAAGGAGTAGCTAGTATTTGGAGCATTACAGTAAACTCCACCTCCTTCCATTGATGCACTATTACCACTTATTAATGAGCTGTCAATAAAAACATACGTTGTAATATCTGTACTATCTGAACTTCCACAACAAGTACCTTTACAATAAATCCCACCACCTTTTCCATTAGTAGCACTATTATTCACAATTTCAGAATTGAAAACTTCCACCGCAATTGATTTACTATTGGCTGAACCACCCCCTGCATGAGCATAAATAGCCCCACCAATTGTTGCAACATTATTCCGAATAACCGAATTTCTAACAAACAAGGTGTCAGAACTACGAAACTCAATAGCCCCACCTCCACCATTTGTTGAATAACCATTTACCATGACCAAAGAGTCTATGACCACATTAGACGTATTAGATATTCTAAATAATGTGGTTGCTCCCCCACCAGATAAATACAAGGTATCACTTGAAGAATATAACCCTATAATTGAAAGAGATTTACTGAAAATCAATGGAGAAGCTAAAACAATATTTGGACTCCCAATGGCGATTAAACTTGGACTAAAACGAATGGTATCACCGTTATTCGCTAAAGTAATTTTGGACCTTAAAGAACCAAATCCACTATTACTTGTAGATGTAACCGTCCACACGGTAGCATACGAATACGTTGAATACGTAAATAACAAAAGGACAAGAAGGATTAGCTTTCTCATGGCTACAAAAAATTAGAAAAGTTTCCGCAATTATACACTTTTTTGTCCCTTTAAATTCAATTACATTTGACCGAACCATAATTCCATTTGTGTATTGCCGCTCCTTTTTTTAAATATTGATCAACTAGACGATAACGTAAATAGCCTTGTATTTCTGCTCCCTTTTGTTCTGGCGGCTATGTATGCTATTTTTATTGCTGCTCGTTACCATTACTGGTTTCGTTACCGTCCTATTGAACCTCGATACAAACTGATTTTAGAGAAGCATTTTGATTATTACCGGAATTTAACCCCTAAACTCAAAGGGGCTTTTGAACGGAGAGTTAGTTTGTTTATTCGTGGGAAATCTTTTTATGGGAAAGAGGGATTAGAAATAACCGATGAAATGCGGGTGATGGTGGCCGCTTCAGCGGTTCAAATCACCTTTGGATTTCAGTTTTTTCAATTGCCTCGATTTTCAAAAATATTTATTCACCCGACCAAGTATTTCAATCCCCAAACCCAAAAACTACATAAAGGCGAAGTATATCCTATGGGGCGTTGGATCCGTTTATCATGGGATAATTTTTTATATGGTTTTGGCGACCCCAAAGACGGTATTAATTTAGGACTGCATGAAATGACGCATGCCATGAGTTTGGAAAACCGTATCCGTACCAATGAAGCACATTCGTATATTAACCCACAGGCACATGCCACTTGGGAAAAATTGGCTTTGAAAGAAATAGAAAAAATAAAACGGAAAGAAAAATCGCTTTTTAGAGCGTATGCATCGGCCAATTTAGAGGAGTTTTTAGCCGTTTCGGTAGAAGTGTTTTTTGAACAAACGCAAGCCTTTTATGCGTATCACCCTGCCTTGTATAAAGCCACCGCTCAATTATTAAAACAAGATCCACTACGGAATAAAAAAAACGGAGTTAAATAAGAATTCCACCGCGACTTAATTCTCGGGGTGAAAATTAAGCCGCCTGTGGAAATGGGGGTTTAATATTGGCCACTTTGTGCAACAAGACCAATTTTCAGTTTAGAAATCGAGAAGTTTGAGCATTCACCTATGTAATGAACTCACTCCGAATGGAGCAACTAGGCTGAAACTTCCAAAGAATTTCTGTTTTTCGAATTGAAACAAAGGTCTATAAGCAACCCATTTTTTCACCTAATGGTTTACCGTGATATTCCATATTCAGAAACCATTCTTCGGTAAAAAGAATCGATTCTTTTTTTGTGCTTTAAAATCCCGACTTGAAACTCCCCCACATCCCTAAACAATCCTTTATTTTTGACTTCGTGAAAAAAACCGTTTTCCTATTCGCATGGCTCTTCTGGGTGTGTAGTTACCAGGCTATCGCCCAAGACCAGAATGGGATGGAAACATGGTTGGATTATTACCATTACCACAAACTATCGGGTAAAACGGAGTTTTATAATGATGGCGGAATTCGATTTAGTAGCATTACCCCTAATAATTCGGGTTGGTGGCAAGTACATCTCCGACCCTCGGTATCATTTCGGTTTCGGGCACGATACGATTTTAGAGGGGGAATTGGGGTTTTGTTTAACAACAACGAAAAAAATAAAAACCCCACCTATTTTGAATTTAGACCTTGGCAAGGTTACCGTTTGTATTGGCCGGTTATTGGGAAGTTAAAATTCACCCACTACCTTCGTTTTGAAGAACGTTTTATTGCCGATGGAACGAATAAAGAATTTACGTTTAAGGGCAGATACCAAGCCTCTACTAACATTCCATTAAAAGCGAAGAGTATTACTCCGGGCACTTATTTTATTCCGATCAGTATAGAGTTGTTTCTAAATCTTTTTAATAATGCCACAGGGACACGAAACGATAAGTTCCGTTTTACCGCAGGGATTGCTTATCGGAAAACAGAGAATATAGATTTTTTAATTCGAGGTATTTTTCAACAATCGCCCACCACAACAGGGATAGATCCGGTCATTCGATTTACCATTAAACAACGCTTTGGCTATTAAGTAATCGAAAGTTATTTTGGATTCTTACTCTTTAAAAGCGGTATGAATCACCTTCCATTTAACCTTACCTTCCCCCGAAGTCGTTTGGGTACAACCTACGTTTACTTGGCTGGTTGGATTGATTTCATATTCTTTGTAAATCGTTGTTTTCTCTTTACTGGAATTTTTCCATACCATACTCATCCGTACCAAAATCACCTTTTCATGATGATCGTTCTCGAGCCATACCGTATTCCCTAAATCCAAATCGCCACATACCCCACCCGATTTTTTGTAGGTTAAGATATATTCAAAAGCGCGATTGGTTAAATCGTTTCCTAAGGCATCCGTTAGCAATTCCCCTTCCTCTTCATTAATGAAACTCGGAAGAGTTCGTTTGACCACTGCACGTGTACTCTTTGTAATTTCCACTACTTCTATAAGCGCATCTGTAGCAGATAGCACCTTATTTTTGGCTTCGGCTTCTTTATTCATTTTCACCTCTTTATCCAAAAACTCATCCATACGTCTTAACCCCGTTTCATACATCGGACCTAACTCTTCTTCCAGATCCACAAACAGCATAAAACCTCGGACTAAAAATGGAGGCTCCATACGAAAACCCCAAGTCACCTTAGTGGTCGAATCATCGATAGGTGTAATTTCAAAACTAGCCTGCGCATTCCCCTGGTCTTTAAATTCAAGGTCAACCAAAACAAACCGTCTAGGAATCGTTTCTACCATGGTTTGGGTTCCGCTTCCTACTCTGTCTTTTTCACTGATCCAACTGGCCGAACTACCCACTCCTTCTTTACCGATATAGGTAAGTTGAAGATTGCTATCCATTTGCATCCAGGGCGACCAATGCTCCCAGTTTTGAAAAGAAACGATTTGTTCGTATACTGATTTAGCGGGATGATCCATGACCCTATTCCGTTCTATATCCAGGTTTTTAGGCCCGATAGAGCACAGTATTAGGTATCCCATAATTACCCCACCCAAGAGTACGCTCAATACAATAATGACCTGTTTCATACACGAATTTTAATGGACGCTATAAGTTAAACATTAACTTCTAATTAACCGTACCCGAAACCTGTACCCTCGCATCGGTATAAAACTTGGCGCTATCTGCCATCCCGATTTGAGTATAAGCAATACTCAAATTATTTAATACTACGAGGCTATTCGGCTTCTGCTCCATGGCTTTTCGGTAATAGGAAATCGCACTTTTTACTTTTCCAGTATTATGATAAATAGCACCTACATTGATTAACGCATCCCCATGATTGGGTGCTAGTTCTAACGCGTGTGTCAAATACACCAAAGCTTCCTCGTATTGCTTTTCGTTAAACAAAATGGTTCCAAGGTTATTAAGTGAATTCACATGGTTTGCATCAAATCCCAATAGTTTCAAATACTGCTGTTTGGCTTGCGGGTACCGACCGGTTTCAAAATACATCACCCCCAAATTATAACGACTCATTATAAATTCGGGGTAAATTTCTAAACTACGTAAAAAGTTCTTTTCCGACTCCTCAAACAAGCCCCCTTGCTTCCGAGTATTGGATTCTTGAAAAGCCGCTCGTTTGGCATGCACCCCTAAACTAAAATGGGTTCGAGCGCTATTGGGAGCACTTACTACACCCGCTCTAGCTAAAGTCAAATTATCACGCCACACTTGTGTTTGACTAAACGTTTTTAATCCAAAAAGAAGCGTGATCACTCCCATGGTACCCACCAGAATATTTTTATTCTTCCCTAATAAAGAGGTGCGATCTACCTGTAGTATTTTGGTACACGCCCACATCAATAAAAAACTAAATGCCAAAGAAGGGACAAACAAAAATCGTTCGGCCATAGTAGACCCAATTTCTACCAATACATTCGCAGATAACGAAAAGGTAACCACAAAAAATAAAGTCCAGAATGCCGTAACACCGTTAAATTTAAGTTTTTTGATCGCTAGATACACCACCCCAAAAACAATGATTAAGGAAATAATTACTCGGAGAGCACTGAAATCCACGATGGGAATTTGATTAAACGAATAATCCCAAGAGAGCTGTACTGGAAAAAACAATAATTCTATATAATGACTAAAAATGGAAATCCGAGTGGCTAAAGATTCCGAGAAAGAAGCGGTTTGAAATAATACATTGTTAATGATATCGGAATCGGTGACTTGAACGGCTCCTTTATTCACCCACATCCATACAGCCAAATACAAAGCTGCAGGTAAAGCAAATATCCACGTTTTATGTACGGTTTCTTTTACGGATAAGGGTTTCAAGTAATACACACTCAACGGGAAAATAGCGACCCATGTTAGTCCACTTTCTTTCGATAAACAAGCCAACAAAAACAAAGCTACCGATGCTACTAAATTCTTAGTGTTTGGTGTAAATAGCTGTTTCCAAAACAGTAATAGACTACTCAAACCAAAGAACATAACTAAGAGTTCATCTCTACTTTTTACATTAGCTACCACTTCGGTATGGATGGGGTGGACTAAAAACAAGAGGGTTACAAAAAACAATAACTGGACATGTACGGTTGGAAACCAACGGATCAATAAGCGAAAAAGCAGCCATCCAATAGCCATCAATAACAAGACATTAATGCCATGAGCCATCCCTGGCGAATTGCTGGAAATGGATTGTTCTAACGCAAATAACGACAGGGTAACTGGACGGTAAGGTTGTTGGGTATTTTCAGTATCCATATACCCCAAACTTTTTTGGGTGAATATTTCGGGGATCGCACTCACTCCTTGTTGTACCAACGGATGATTGGCAATAAACAACTCATCATCCAACACATATTGGAAGGATATGGTTTGTGCAAATAACAACAAAGGGATTACCAATAATAGGATTTCGTATATCCGAGTAGAGGAAGCTGTCCCAGTTGGACTTTTCTTTTTTAGCATAACACACAAATAAACGTAATATACGGGAGGTGGGAAAGGGTATTAAAAATTAAACCCGGGCCTTCGAGACAATCGGCTTCCAGCCGATCCCTCAGGCACCTCTGATTCTTTTGGTGTTTTTGATGGATGCTTCCCTCAAGTGCTTTTGATTATTGTGTGGTTTAGAGTGAGGTTGTAATTCGTGGATTCCCCCTTGGCGGAGGGGGAAGGAATTCTGACAACGGAAGAATTTAGGGGGATTGACTTTTGAGTTTTTCAAGAATCTATCTATTACATTAACAAATCAATCCCCCGGAATCTCACTTCGATCGATTCGCCCCCTCCGCCAAGGGGGAATTCCTGGGTTTTATACTCTTGGTGAAGGATTCAAAATATACGGTGCGAAACGCTTGAATTTAGAGTGAATTTGCAAATAATGCCCCCCCTTGGAGGAGGGGAAGGGAATTCTGACAGCGGAAGAATTTAGGGGGATTGACTTTTGGTTTTTTCAAGAATCTATACAATACATTAACAAATCAATCCCCCAGAATCTCACTCCGTTCGATTCGCCCCCTTCGCCAAGGGGGAATTCCTGAGTTTTATATGTATTGGTATATGATTTAAAATATTCTTTCTTTTTCATTTTTTTGCTTCCCCAAAAAAAACGAAACAAAAAAAGGGGCCTTTTTGAAAGGTGGTTCGCTTGCGACCGTGGATCCTCTCGCTTTCCATGCTCCTTTCGCTATCGCGAACGCAATTCCAAGCTTCGGACCACTACCACTCACAAAAAGATTTAAACCATTAATACTATTTCAAGCTTCCAGCCGATCCCTCAGGCACCTTTGATTTTTGTGAGGTTTAGAGTGAGTTTGTAATTCGTGGATGCCCTGTTTTATATGTATGGGTGAAGGATCAAAATATACGGTGCGAAACGGGGTTGAATTTAACGAGAGGCTGTCACAAAGGTGCCTGAGGGATATGACGAAGGAATATCGTCTAGAAGGCATTTTTGTTGAATTTAGAGAATTAAACTTTATTTCAAAAAAAGGTAGGGTGAATGGATTTTCAAACGGTGTGTAACAAAACAGACCACAACATGACGAAAATCAACACCTTCTTTTTATTAATGGCCTTACTAGTCAGTACTTATTCTGTGGCTCAGAACGCGACTATCAGTGGGTTTATAAGAGATTTTGAAACGGGAGAAGCGCTGATTGGCGCAACTATCTACGAGCAGCATACCGAAACGGGAACCATTGCTAATGAATATGGTTTTTTTAGTTTAACGCTTCCGCAAGACAGTGTGCATCTACGGGTTTCCTTTATCGGGTTTCAAACCGTTGATTATATTCTGGTACTGGATTCCAATATTCAAATCAATATTACCCTTACGGAAGGGACGCAACTCAACACCGTGTATGTAACGGCTCATGAGCCTATTGAGCAACAATCGCAAATGAGCGCAATCCACTTAGACATGTCCAAAGTGAAGGCTTTGCCCGTTATTTTAGGGGAACAGGATATCATTAAAACGCTGCAACTTTTTCCGGGGATTCAATCGGGAAGTGAAGGTTCGAGCGGTTTGTATGTACGGGGTGGTGGTCCCGATCAAAATCTGATTTTGCTAGATGGGGTACCTATTTACAATGCGTCTCATTTATTCGGGTTTTTCTCCATTTTCAATGCCGATGCCATTAACAGTGCCACCATTATCAAGGGTGGGTTTCCTGCAAGGTACGGAGGGCGTTTATCCTCTGTGTTAGATATTCGGATGAAGGAAGGCAACTTGAAAAAATTTGGAGGGGAAGCGTCCATCGGACTTTTATCGTCTAAACTTACGCTGGAAGGTCCTTTATGGAAAGACAAAACTTCGTTTATTATTTCGGGTCGAAGAACGTATGTAGATGTTCTGGCCAAACCCTTTTTGAAAGCCATGAATAAGAAACAAGGCATGGATGGAGGGTCTACGAATAGCCAAAGTACTGGCGGTTATTATTTCTGGGATTTTAATGCCAAAGTGAATCATGTATTCTCGCCCACGAGTCGGTTGTATGCGAGTATCTATATGGGAAAGGATCGGTTTTATAACACCACCTCAAATTCGTATGTAGATGGGAATAAACAGAATGAAAATAAAACGACCAATGATTTGAAGTGGGGGAATTTAATTTCTGCCTTGAGATGGAATAAGGTTTATGGTCCCAAGTTATTTATGAATGTCACCGGTTCTTTTAGTCGGTACAATTTCAATATTGGATCAGATCATTCCTCTTCCATAACCACAGGCGATTCTACCCAAAGCAATGGGAGTACTTCGAAATTTAACTCTGGAATTATGGATTGGTCTGGAAAGGTAGATTTTCAGTATTTGCCGAATGTAAACCATGCTATTCGGTTCGGTATAGGCAATACCTACCACACGTTTAACCCGGGAGGCACGCAACAGCAATACACTTTAAGTAACAAGGCGTCTATAGACACCACTTACGGTTCCAATACCTTGTATAGCCATGAACACTGGATGTATGTGGAAGACGATTGGAAAATAGGGAACCGTCTAAAATTCAATGCGGGATTACATTTTTCAGGATTTGTTACGGGAGATACGTGGTATAATAGTCTGCAGCCTCGTTTATCGGGACGGTACTTAATCACCAAGACTTCGGCTATTAAGGCGTCTTATTCTCGGATGACACAATACCTGCATTTACTATCCAATCCCACCATTGGATTGCCTACAGATTTGTGGGTTCCGGCTACCGAAAGAATCAAACCCGAACATTCCCATCAAGTAGCTCTGGGTTATTCCAAAACCTTAAAAAAGGGCTTTCAATTTTCGGTAGAGGGCTATTACAAAGTGATGCAAAATTTGATTGAATACAAGGAAGGGGCCAGTTACAGCAGCACTTCTCAGGATTGGCAAGATCTGGTGGTAGTGGGAAAGGGAAACAGTTATGGCGCTGAATTTTTATTGGAAAAGAAAACCGGTAAAACAACGGGTTGGATTGGCTATACCTTGAGTTGGAGCAATAGACAATTTGAGGACCTTAACTTTGGGGATGCTTACCCGCATAGATATGACCGGAGACATGATATAGGCTTAGCTGTGACGCATAAACTCAATGACAAAATAGATGTAGGATTGGTTTGGGTATATGGTACCGGAAATGCCACCACTTTGGCGCAACAAACCTATCAGGGGATGAATGGGCTCCAAGGTGGAAGCGCCCCCCATATGAATAGTATTGATTACCTATCGGAAAGAAATAACTACCGAATGCCTGCGTATCACCGATTGGATTTGGGGGTAAACCTCCATAAACAAAGGGAAAGGTTTGAAAGCACCTGGAGTTTTGGTTTGTACAATGCGTATTCGCGCCAAAACCCCTTTTACTTATATTTCCAAACCGATCTGGATAACATGCAAATAGGCATGAACACCAAAGAATCTAAACGACTTTACCAATTGAGTTTATTTCCAATTCTTCCTAGTATTTCATATAAAATTGACTTTTAACATGCCTAATTCAATCCAAAAAATAACCATTTATTCGTTGTTCGTTCTCCTATCTCTTTCTTGCCGAAAAGAACTTCCGTTTAAATCTACTGCGCAACAATCTAGGATTGTCGTTAACAGTTTATTCGCTACCGACTCCACACTAAGGGTTCATGTGAGTCGCAGCTCAAGTGTCATGGACACCGCAAATCATAAGGTAATTACAGATGCCATGGTAGAAATTTACAATGCGGAAAACACCTTAATAACTACCTTAGACTATACGAAAGAAGGGGTATATAATAACGTTTCTTTTTATCCTTCGCAGAACGAGGTTTATCACTTGAAAATAAGTGCCGATGGTTTTGAATCGGTGTCTTCCAGTGAGTCTATTCCGCAACCGGTAGTTATTGTAGGTGTAGATACCGTAAGTACCACCAACAAAGAGGGAGAACCTATTCTGGAGGTTTCAGTGCACTTCAAAGACCCCGGAAACATCCGTAATTTTTACCTTATTGAGATGGTTGTGATCGGGATGATGCCTATTGATATTGGAGGAGACTCCCTAAATTTTAGACAACAAGAGAGAATGTCATCGAACGATCCCAATATTGAAACGGTCAATCAATTTATTTTCAATGGATATTCCAACGCTTCGGATTATCTGATATTAAGCGATAAAAACTTTGATGGGACAACCTACACCTTAAATTTCTCCATCATTAATTGGCACCAATGGTCGGATAGTCAAATGACGGGACAAATACGACTTTTGAGTACGAGTGAGGCCTATTTTAATTACCGTAAATCCTACGAGGAATACGTTAATACCCAAGGGAATCCGTTTGCGAATCCCGTTCAAGTATATTCAAATATAGAAAATGGAATTGGAATCTTTGCTGGGGGTACGCTCACCACTTGGGATATTAATTTTAAATAATAAACGGGGTACCAAAAATCATTACTTTGCCAACCCGTTTGGCTTGGCAACACTAAAACTAAATCATTGACAAAAGACCAATTTAAAATATGTTTTGATGACTTGTTCGATGCGGTTCGAAATTACATTTACTACTGGTGTACGGATCAGGAAGTAGCTACCGACATCACTCAGGAAGCATTTATGAAGTTATGGGAAAAGAAGGTAGATTATGAACCCAATAAAGTCAAAGGATTACTGTATCATATGGCGAAACAATTGTGGATTGATCAGCTCCGGAAAAATGCCAGCGCTCAAAAATACGAACTCACCTTGGCTTTCAAACACAGTACGGATATCCCAAACATACCCATAGAATTAGCAGAATTAAAAGAACAGTATGAAAGGACGTTGACCAATTTACCCATAAAACAACGAGAGGTTTTTTTAATGAGTAGAGGGGATGATTTGACTTATAAAGAAATTGCAGAGCGCCTAGGCATTAGTGTCAAAGCGGTTGAAAAGCGAATGAATATCGCTCTTCAAAAACTGCGTAAAGATTTGGCATATGAACAATAACGAGAACCACACTAATAGCCATCCACAAAAAGAAAAAGAATTTTTCTCGAAGGTGGAAGTCAAGTACACGCGTTCAAAGGAAGATATTTGGGCCGCAATGGAACCGCAACTGGAAGAATCTACCCCGATGAAAGAAGGGAAGGTGGTACGTATGGCTTGGTTCAAATACGCAGCAGCCGCTATGGTAATGGTACTGGTAGGATCTTCTTTATTCCTAAAATATTATTCGGTAGCGTTCACCACCTCCTTAGGCGAACAAAAAATAGCTTCCTTACCGGATGGATCAAAAGTATATTTAAATCAAGGCACTACGCTCTCGTATGCGCCCTATTGGTGGTTCATGGATAGAGAGGTTCACTTGGAAGGAGAGGCCTTCTTTGAGGTTGAAAAAGGAGCGAAATTTTCGGTTGAATCACAGAATGGGATGACGCAGGTACTGGGTACTTCCTTTAATATTTATGCCAAAGACACGGATTATGAAGTGTATTGCAAAACAGGGAAGGTGAGTGTGCGCAGTCAGGATATACAACAAATCATTTACCCCGGAGAATTGGTGACACTCACCCATGGTAATCTGCAGGTGCAGGAGGCCCCTGAAAACCAAGTGATTTCGTGGAGGCTTCATCGTTTTATCTTTAATACCACCCCTTTAAACAAGGTGATTCAAGATATCGAAAGACAGTATTTTGTTACGGTGGAATTGGATTTTAATGCCCCATTGAACTATCACTATACAGGGTTATTTGAGCGGTCCATTACGGTAGATGAAGCCCTAGAAATTATTTGTTTTAGTCTAAATTTGCATTACTCTAAAACGGGTAAAAACGCATACACCATTAGTCAATAGTGAGCATACGATTAGGAATCATTATTTTTATACTGATGCGATGCACTGTTTGCGTTGCACAGCAAACGGAATTGAACTATACCAACATTCCGATGAATGATCTCTTGCTCGATTTTAGCGAAAGGTACCACGTACAAATTTCGATCAACGCCCAGGAGTCCAATAATTGTTTAGTATCGATCCAGGAAAAATTTGAAACCCTGGATCAGGCGATGGAAAAACTCGCCTTGTCATGTAACTTGGTGGTTAAAAAAATTGGGAATGTGTATACCTTTAGGAGGAAGGAATCCGCTCGAGTCTATTCGAGCACCTCCCCTTCTATTCCGATTAAATACCTTTTTCAAGGCGTGGTACTCAATTTGATTTCGGAAGAGCCCTTACCCTTTTCTACAATTGAAACGCCTCAAAAATCATTGATTTGCGATGCACAAGGACGGTTTAGCTTTTATGCCAATCTGCCGAATGTGAAAATAAAAATCCGACATCTCGGGTATTTTCCGCTTGAAAGAAACCTAGAGAATGGTCACCATCTCCTCCTGAAATTAAATTCTAATATCCAAATCCTACAAGAGGTAGAGGTCCAATTATCGGAAGGGACAGATTATGCCAGTACCCGGGTGGATGTAGGTAGGATCAAACTCAATAACCTTAACAAAACTTTGGTACCGGGTAATTACAGCAATCTCTTATTTAATGCCACCCGGATGTGTCCCGGTATTATGTCGTCTGGAGAATCGGTTTCGGACTTCATTGTTTGGGGCTCTTCTCCGGGTCAAACCAACGTGATTTTTGATGGAATCAATCTTTTCAATAGTAGCGGAATCAATGACGATATTGGCCGAATAAATCCCCTGCTTATCAAAAACATTGAAGTGTTTAAAGGGGGCTATAATGTGGATGTAGGAGATCGCGTAGGCGGGGTTTTGTTGGTGGATGGCAAACAAGGGAATCCCGATAGTTTAAGCGGAGAATTGGTGGCCAATACCCGCATTATAAGCACCTACGTGTCTATCCCTATTGGGAAATCAGGTACGGTACTTCAATTGGGAGGCCGAAAGACGTATACCAATTTATTTAATGCGATGGTATCGAATTCGCAACGGCAAGCATTTTCGATCCCCAAGTATAATTATGGGGATGTCAACATCAAACTCACGGGTCGTTTACAAAATGGAGATCGGATCCAATTTAGTTCTATTATGGGTGCCGACAAATATGAAGAATCCTTGGAAACGGGAAATTTAATAAGTTACGGAAATGTCCAAAATATAAATGCGCATCAGTTTGGTAATTCCCTCATTTACCATAAAACGTGGAATACGGGAGGACTGATGACCATAACAGTTGCGCAAAGTCAATACACTTCACTCCAACAATCCAACTCCCAATTCAGCGATAGTTTACTTTGGTTTTTTAACCAAAGTAAGGAAGACATCGAAGATGGAATCCAGGAGTTCTCCACCCGAGTTAAACACCAATTCGCAGCAAAGGGAAACCAAGATCTGGTACTTGGGGTGGGCTTCATTCACAATGCTACTGCCATGAAAGTAACGATCGACTCCCATGAGATTCTTTCCGAAAACAAAGAATTAAATCGAATGGAACTACTGGCAAAAGACCAATTACATTTTGGGAAGCAATTACGTTTGGTTTTAGGACTAAAAACAGATATTCCCTTATCCAGTATGCACGTTTATTTACAACCTCGGGTAAATGGTACGTGGAATATGAGTAAAAGATTGCAGTTCAATTTTGGCTGGGGCATCTATACGCAATTCGCACACAAATTGGCGTTTACCGATTATTCAAGTAGCCCCAATTATGTGTGGAGCATTCATAAAGACACCCCGCTGCAATCCATGCATAACGTAGTTGGGTTTAGTTACCACAAAAAAAATATAGAGATCACCGTGGAGGGATATTACAAAACCACCCGTCATATGCAAATGGTGAGTTTGGATCCCGATTCCGTGCTCCATACCCGAACGCATACGGGAGTTACATTTGGGTCGGATGTATGGATTAAAAAACGTTGGAAGAATTTCGATGCCCAAATAGGCTATTCCATAAGTGAAAACACCGAGAATTACACGGATATTTTCGGTGAACCCACCACTCAATTCGCCCCTCATAACCAACTCCATGAACTAAAACTAGGAGCCATCTATCACCGACCCAAATTCCAATGTTCGGCCAATTACGTTTATGGTTCTGGATTTAGTGGATGGGTCACCTTTAATGATGGGCAAACCATAGCCTCTTCGCGGTTTGATATTGCTGCCCGGTACCGATTGATGGATAAAAAACAACAGCTGGATATTGGACTCTCCATTCTCAATGTATTCGATACCAAAAATGTGCTGTACAATCAGGTCATTATTTTCGAAGATGGTAATGTATCTCAATCTTCCGCTACCCCATTTTTACCTTCGCTGAATTTGAGACTGGGTTTTTAGGGAAGATCCGCTTCATTTAAAAAATAAATTCGATTAGGATGAATGGATAAAAAGGTCACGTGCAACTAGGTGTCCAATAAACAATGTATGCTCGTCCTATAGCATTCCTAATAAATGCTTATGAAAGAGAAAATAACCCCATAAAAAAAAGCGTCCAGGGTGGAAGCCCTTGGACGCTTTTAAAATTCTCACCCTACTTAACTGGCACTAACAAAGTTAACACCCTAGAATGATAGTGGAGAATATCGGAATCGAACCGATGACCTCTTGACTGCCAGTCAAACGCTCTAGCCAACTGAGCTAATCCCCCATGGCCACAAATGTAATATTATTGTGGAATTAAGCAACCCAAATTCACGCGAGTCATGAACTAAATTGTTTTCGTAAAATTACTTTTTGAATTTCACGCTTAACAATCAGTGTACATAGGGCCTGAGCGGTATCATCGGGCATTAAATCCATTTGTTTTTTTACTTTTATTTCGCTGATATCTATCCGATATAAGAGGCGCATCACCGCATTAAAGTCAGAATGAATGTATTTTATCAGTACGGGATACAAAATAGCGTAGATCTCATCTAAGGTATTCACCGAAGCTTCCTGAAGGTCGAGTGCCTCCATCCAAAAATCTTTTTGAACTTGTGCCCAAACCAAGGGTACCAAATCCGAATATTTTTCAATCCATTCGCGATGGCTATCTTGCCATAACTCACTCATGAATTAAAATTCTCGTTTTAAGAGTTGTTCCAGAACCTCTTTAAGGTTGACTTTCTTCTCCTCTTTGATATTTAAATCGTCCAATAATTGAAACGCTTTATCACTGTAATTCAACATTTCCTTTTCTGCCAATTCTTTAATCTTCAACGATTCAAAAATTTCCAAAACAGCCGCTACTTTCTCTTCGTCATTAAATTCGGTGGCAGAGATCCAACGATTCAATTCTTCTTTTTCTTTACCGGTGGCTAACTGTTGTGCAGATAATAACAAAATAGTTTTCTTATTCGAAATGATATCGCCTCCTTTACGTTTCCCTACCTTGGCCGTACCAAAGGCATCTAAAATATCATCTTGCAATTGAAAAGCTAAACCCAAACTTTCGCCAATAGCATACATGGCATCAATCTCCTTCTTTTCGGCTCCTCCAATTATACTTCCCGTTTTCAAGGCACAGGCCAAAAGAATCGCGGTTTTTAAACGAATCATCTCCATATACTCTGGGATGGTCACATCATCACGACTTTCAAACTCCATATCAAATTGCTGCCCTTCGCATACCCCAATAGCGGTATCGTTAAACAAGGTCAATATCTCCGGTAAATAAATAGCGGGAGAGGCACTCAATAATTGGTACGCTTTAATAAGCATGGCATCACCACTTAAAATACCGGTATTAATATTCCATTTTAAATGCACCGTTTCCTGGTTTCTACGCAAAGGCGCTTCATCCATTATGTCATCGTGCAATAAAGTAAAATTATGAAACACTTCAATAGCGAGTGCCTGTGGCATGGCATTGTAGGGAGAGGCATCAAACATCTCGGCTGCAATCAAGGTCAATAATGGACGAATACGTTTACCTCCCAGGTTCAAAATGTATCGGATAGGTTCGTACAATCCGTTTGGAGTCCCGTTTAATCCAAGGCGTTCCACACTTTGGTTTAATTTATTTGAGATATCGGTAATCTGTTCCATGGTATGCGTATAGAAATGATTTTTAGCGACTCAGAAATCGAGTACGGCATTGATTGGTTTTAAGTGGTTTCTTCCGACTTCTGGATACGTAAACCTGCGTAATCAATGTCGTCTTCTTCATCAATAATTTCGATCAATGGCTCTTTAAATGCTTTGTTGGTTAATTGATTCCCCATGGTTAAAAGCAAAGAAGGCAACAACACTAAGTTGACTAACATCGCTACAATCAAGGTTAAAGAAACAAGGATTCCTAGCGCTTGTGTTCCCCCAAAATCGGAGGAGGCAAATACGCCAAATCCAAAGAATAATATAATGGAGGTATACATCATACTTACTCCGGTTTCCTTAATAGATTCAATCACAGCGGGTTTCAAGTCCCACTCACACGTTTCCAATTCTTGCCGGTATTTGGCCAAGAAGTGAATGGTATCATCAATGGAAATACCAAAGGCAATACTAAATACCAAAATGGTGGATGGTTTTAATGGAATACCGAAATAGCCCATCACCGCACCGGTGACTAACAAGGGAATCAGATTCACCATAATACTCATGATGATCATTCGGTAGGACTTAAATAAGGCAGCCATCAAAATGGCAATAATAAAGATGGCTAAAGCCAAACTTTGCAATAGATTCTTTACCAAATACTTGGTCCCTTTCAAGTACACTAATCCGGGACCGGTTAATAATATTTGGTATTTACTGG